>NZ_CP118574.1:1562500-1875000 GCF_028898845.1 Streptomyces sp. WZ-12
CTGGGCGCCGAGCACCCCGCCCGCCCCGGCCGCCGCTCCCCCGCGACCCGTTACTCGACGACCAGCTCAACCTCGATGTTCCCGCGGGTGGCCTTCGAGTAGGGGCAGAACTGGTGCGTCGCCTCGACGAGCTGCCGGCCGGTCTCGCCGGCCAGCGCGTCCGGGAGCTCGACCCGCATGACGACGGCGAGGCCGAAGCCGGTGGCGTCCTTGCCGAGGGAGACCTCGGCGGTGACCGAGACGTCCTTGGTGTCCAGCTTCATCTGACGGCCGACGTTGGCCATCGCGCTGGCGAAGCAGGCCGCGTAGCCGGCGGCGAAGAGCTGTTCCGGGTTGGTGCCGGCGCCGTCGCCACCGAGGGCCGGCGGCATGGCCAGGGCGAGGTCGAGCTGACCGTCGGAGCTGACGGCCCGACCCTCGCGCCCGTTGGCGGTGGCGACGGCGGTGTAGAGCGCGTCCATGAGGGGTCCCTTCAGGAGGAGGTGGAGAAAGACAGCGGAAGCATCGAAACGAATCCGAATGGAACGGAACGCAACGAAAGGGAGCGAGGAGGGGTGCCACGGTGCAGGCCGCCCTGAGTGAGCGACCCGGACATCCCGCCCCGGGCACCACCCAACAGTGACACGTAATTGAGTTGTGTGCAACTAGGTTGGATACAATCCAATCGGCCGCAGGGCTTACTCTGGAGACCATGACCAAGCCCGCGCCCACGCCCTCCGCCACGCCCACCCCCGAACCCGCCACCCCCGGCATCCCCGACTCCGAGCTGCTCCGCCTGGACCACCAGGTCTGTTTCTCCCTGCACGCCGCCTCGCGCGCGTTCGGGAGCGTCTACCGGGACGCCCTGAAGGGGTTGGGTCTGACCTACCCCCAATACCTGGTGATGCTGGTCCTGTGGGAGCACGGGCCGGAGCCGGTGAAGCGCATCGGCGAGCGGCTCCGGCTGGATTCCGGGACGCTCTCCCCGCTGCTCAAGCGCCTGGAGGCGGCGGGCCTGGTGGAACGGGAGCGCAGCCCCGAGGACGAGCGGTCGGTGATCATCCGGCTGACCCACGCCGGCACGGAGCTGCGCGCGCGGGCACTGCCGGTGCCGCGCCGGATGCTGGCCGCCACCGGCCTCACCGTCGAGGAACTCCGCACGCTGCGCGGCCTGTTGGGGCGGGTCACCAGCGCGCTGGACGAGGCGTCGCACGGCGAATCCTGACGAAACCTGAGGAACCCGGCGTCGGCGGGCGCCCGCGGACGGCGACCCGCACCGATCTGCGTACAGCCCGTGCCCCGCGGGCGGTTGCGGCGTTAGACAGCGGGCCGCCCCACGGTGTGCGCGACCCGGGAAGGGGCCCCTCCCTCACTTCGGTGCGCCCATCACCCCATCGAGTTACCACGGTTGGGGAGCGCCTAGAACAAAGGCGTATAAAGGGTGGCCAAACCAGCCGGAGCCACCGGCGAATTCCCGCCCAGGACACGGTTGGCAGCAACGCCTACGAGCAGCGGAGGAGCGCCACGTGAACGCGGCAGAAGTCGTCAACACCTTGCTGGAGGAGCGGTTTGGGGTCGCGCCCGCCGAGCTCACCGCGGACACCGCGCTGCGCAGCCTGCGGCTGGACTCCCTCGCTCTGGAGGAGCTCCGGGTACTCATCGAGGAGCGGCTCGACATCGACCTCGAAGAGGTGTCGCTGACCTCCCGCGACACCGTGGGGCAGTTGGTGGCGGCAGTCGACGGCGAAGTCGCGGCGTGACGGCCCGTCAGAAGCCGTTCGCCGCGGCCGTGACCGGACTGGGCCTGGTCACCGCGGCGGGCGTGGGGACGAAGGCCACCTGGCACTCGGTCACCCATGACGTGGTGCCCAGCAATGTGACGCACCAGGCCGAACTGGCCGATCTGCCCTGCGACTTCATGTACACAGCAGCCGATCTGGACCCCACCGCGCTGCTCGGGGTGGCCACCCAGAGGTTGATGGACCGCTTCTCCCAACTCGCCGTGATCGCCGCCCGGGAGGCGGTCCAGGACGCCGGGCTGGACCCGGAGACCTGGGACAGCGGCCGGGTCGCGGTGGTGATCGGCTCCGCCCACGGCGGATTGCCGTTCTACGACCAGCAGTCCGCGACGATGGCCGGGCGCGGTGCCCGTCGGGTCTCCCCCAAGCTGGCCCCGCTGTCCGTCGTCAACAGCGCGGCCAGCAGCGTCTGCATGGATCTTGGGGCGCACGGCCCCAGCCTGGGAGTGGCGACGGCCTGTTCGTCCGGGACCGTCGCGGTGGGCACCGCGCACCAGTTGTTGCGCGCCGGGGCCTGCGACATCGCCATCGCGGGCGGTGCAGAGTCGGTGCTCTCCCGGTTGCTGATCGCCAGCGCCTGCCAGATGAGGGCGGTCTCCACCCGGCGGGACGATCCCACCGCGGCCTGCCGCCCCTTCGACGTGGACCGGGACGGCTTCGTCGTCGGCGAGGGCGCGGGGCTGCTGGTGCTGGAGCGGCCGGAGCACGCGCAGGCCCGGCGGGCGCCGATCCGCGCGCGGATCGCCGGCTACGGAGCGTCCAGCGACGCGTACGCGGCGGTGGCGCCGGACCCGGAGGGGCAGGGCATCGAGCGGGCGTTGCGCAGCGCGCTCACGGACGCGGACGTCATGCCCGGCGAGGTGGGGCACGTGAACGCGCACGGCACGTCGACGGTGTTGAACGACCGGATCGAGGCGGCGATGTTGCGCCGGGTGCTCGGCGAGCAGCCGTCGGTGACGTCGACGAAGGCGATGACCGGGCACACGCTCGGCGCCGCGGGCGGGATCGAGACCGCCCTGACCGTGCTGGCGCTGGAGCAGCAGTTGGTGCCGCCGACCGCCAACCTCACGGTGCCCGACCCCAGGATCCCGGTCGATGTGGTGCATGCCGAGGCCCGTCAGGCGGCGTTCGACTGCGCGGTCAAGACGTCCCTGGGGTTCGGCGGCCACAACGCGGCGCTCGTCCTGACCCGCGGCTAGCCGGTCCGGGCGCGCCCGTTCGTATCGAGCCTCTCCAAGAAGGAAGCAGCATGTCCGAGGAAGTGATCCGCTCCTTGTCGGTGGGCGGGGTGTCGTACGCGTACCGGGTGCTGCGGCGGCCGGAGCGGTGCACCGAGCCCGTGCTGGTGCTCGGCGGTGCGTTGCAGGGGATGTTCGGCTGGCCGCAGATGGACGACAAGCTGGGGCCGGTGACGGAGGTGGTGACCGCGGATCTGCCCGGGATGGGCGGTGCGGAGCCGCTGCCGCCGGGGCCGAGCGTAGCGGTGCTGTGCGCGGCGATCCTGGGGATCATCGACGATCTCGGCGCCCCCCGGGTCAACCTCTTCGGCTTCTCCTACGGGGCGGGGCTGGCCTTCGAGTGCGCCCGACGGTTTCCGGGGCGGATCGCCCGGCTCGCGCTGGGCGGGGTGCCGGCGCACATCAGCAAGGCGCAGGTGGCGCACTGGCGGCGGGCCACGGCGCGACTGACGGAGGGGGACGCCGACGCCTTCGCGACGATGGCGGCCGAGGGGCTGCTCTGCCGGGACGAGGGCCGGACGGTCGTCCGGCGGGAGCTGGCGTTCCGCTATGTGCGGCGGTCGATGCTCCAGGCGGCGCTGCGCTCCCCGCACGCGGTGGACTCGCTGCGCCGGGCGCTGACCGACCGCCCGGACTTCTCGGGGGGCCTGTCCGGCATCCCCACCCTCGTCTTCAGCGGTGAGCACGACACGGTGACCTCGCCGGCCCGGCAGCGCGATTTCGCGGCGACGATCGCGGGCAGCCGCTTTCTGACCATTCCGGACGCGGACCACTGGGTGGTGCTGGAACGCCCGGACGAGGTGGCGGAGTTGGCGGCTCGCTTCTTCACGGACCGCCCGTTGGAGACGACGGGCCGGGCGGGCACGCAGAGTGCGGGGACGCGCGCGGACGCGACCTGTGCATGAGGAGCGGGCCCGGCGCGACGGATCGTAGCCGGGTGACCGCGTAGCGGCGGGGTCGGTGTCGCCCGGGAGGGGCGGACCGGCCCCGTCGGGCTGTGAGCCAGGCAACAAACTGCCCTGTTCCGAGGGGCCTTTGAGGGGCCCCGGCGGTGATGCCGGGCACGCGACGTACGTCACGTACGACCCGGGCTAGTCGAGTGCGCGGCGGCGCGGCGCCGGAATTTCCGGCCCCATAGCGGACATCTCGCCCGAACACACGAAGATGGGTAGTACACGGCATCATTGCCTCCATCCCGGGCCGGCGCTAACCATGTTTCCGGAAGCACCGAGAACGAGCCTGCGGACTCCGCCAGAGCGGCGAGCGCGGGACTGACCCTCGGCCCCCGAGAAGCCACCGATGGCCATCTCCCCCCGCCACCAAGCCCTGGAAGAGGTCACCTCCGCATGCCGATGCCCAATTTCTCCCTGCCCAGTACCGTCCGCCTCAGCCGCACGCACAAGATCTCCGCGGCGTTGGTGGCCTCCGCGAGCTGCGCTGCTGCGCTGGCCATGACGGCGGCCCCGAGCCACGCGGACGCCCCCGCCGCGCGGGCCTCATCCGTCGTGAAGCCGGTCGGCGCCGACGGCCTGCCGGTCGCCGCGAAGGACAACGCCGGTCAGGACAAGGCCCAGGACCACGCGATCACCGCGTCGGTCTCGGACGGCCTGAAGGTGACCTCGCTCGACCAGCAGGGTCACGCCGCGCAGCAGGCCGCCAACCGCTCCACGGAGCGCAAGGAGATCACCAAGCAGGCGCCGAAGGCCGCCGCGCCGAAGCAGTACACCAACAACCTCGACGGCTGGATCCGCGAGGCCCTGGACATCATGAAGTCCAAGGGCATCCCCGGCAGCTACCACGGCCTGCACCGCAACATCATGCGGGAGTCCAGCGGCAACCCGTACGCGATCAACAACTGGGACATCAACGCCCGCAACGGCATACCCTCCAAGGGTCTGCTGCAGGTGATCCAGCCCACGTTCAACACGTACCACGTCAAGGGCACGCCGCACGACCTGTACGACCCGGTGGCCAACATCACCGCCGCCGCCAACTACGCGGCCCACCGCTACGGCTCCATCGACAACGTCAACTCCGCCTACTGAGGCACCAGTCCGCGCCGGGACGCCCCCAGGCGACTCCCGGCCGGCACCCGCGCCGCATCGGCGCGCGCACCCCAACGGCAATGGCCCTGCCCGCACTTCGCGGGCAGGGCCATTGCCGTTGTCGCGTGTCAGTACATGTGGTCATGGCGCGACGGGCCTCCGAAGAGGACGTCGAGCACGTGCCCGGCGATGCGGAGCCCCTCGCGCTCCCGGGGCGTGAGGCGGTGCTGGTGGTGGCCGTGTTCGCGGTGGTGGTCGACGGGGGCCGCGGCGGCGGCGCCGGTGGCGAGGAATCCGGTGGCGACGAGGCCGGCGAGCACGACGGCGATGCGACGGAACATGAGCACTCCCTTACGGTGAGTGGTGGTTGTGGGTGGTCTCACTCTCAGGGACCCGCCGTCCCGCCGCCTTTCGACAGCCCGGACGCTGCTACGAACGGACGAGCGGCGCCGCCGTATCGATGGACCCGGGGAATCCGACCCCCTTCCGACGCTTCGCGGGGGTGCGAAGTAGGGGGCCGCGGACGGCAATTCGCGATGTGACCCAGGTAACTCGCAAGGGGTTCAAGGGGGGTCCGCGAGGGCCCCGGGAGGTGACCCCGGGCACGCGACGCACGTCACGTACGAGGCCCACTAGTCGACGCCGAGGCGATCCAGGCCCACAAACAAGGGCCCAAAACTATCCCATTCCGGACATTGCGCCTCATCTCACGATGAGGGGTAGTACAGGGGGTCATTGCCACCCGTCGGGTTGGCCGTTAACCATGGATCTCGTCGCACCGAGAGCGCGCCGCACCTCCCGCCCCCAAGGGCAATCCGCGGCCGAGAACCTCCGGTCCGAACGCGCCAACGATGGCCGCCTCCCCGTTCCCCGTACCTGGAAGAGGTCACCCCCGCATGCCTAGTTTCACCCTGCCCCGCGCTGCCCGAATCACCCGCATCACCCGTACCCACAAGGTCGCCGTGGCCGTTCTGGCCGCCGCCGGCGCCACCACGGGCCTGGCCGTCACCGCGGCCCCGGGCAACGCCACGAGCACGGCCGCGCACGCCCCCGCCGCGGTCAAGCCGGTGAACGCCAACGGAATGCCCGCCACGGCCGACAGCGCGACCCAGCGCCCGATCCGCGCCTCCGTCGCGGACAACGCGAAGGTCACCGCCGTCGCCCAGCAGGACCGCGCCGCCCAGCAGGCCGCCAGCCGCTCCGCCGACCGCGCGTCCGCCCCGAACAAGTACACCGACAACCTCGACGGCTGGATCCGCCAGTCCCTGGACATCATGAAGTCCAAGGGCATCCCCGGCAGCTACGACGGCCTGCACCGCAACATCATGCGGGAGTCCAGCGGCAACCCCAACGCCCAGAACGACTGGGACATCAACGCCAAGAACGGCATACCCTCCAAGGGCCTGCTCCAGGTGATCCAGCCCACGTTCGACACCTACCACGTGTCCGGCACCGCCGATAAGCTCACCGACCCGGTGGCCAACATCACCGCCGCCGCCAACTACGCGGCCCACCGCTACGGCTCCATCGACAACGTCAACTCGGCGTACTGAGCCACCGTCGATGACGGACGTGACGCACCACGCGCACGACAACACGACCCGGCGGGGTCGATAGAGAGAACCGGCGAAGCGGCGACATGGCGCGTTCGCCGCTGAGCGGACGAGGGTCCCGGCAGTGCAACTGCCGGGACCCTTCGTCATGTGCCACAGCGCCCACAGCGAGGGCCCGTGGAGGCAGCCCAGACGGGTGAGATGGCCCGGCCGGACGGCGGACCGCGAGCCTGTTGAGCCATGGAACCTGCCAATTCAGCGTATAAGTCATTTCATCGGCAGATTCCTGCTCAAAAGCTGCCGGCACTGACTCGACCGAAGTCCTTCGGAGGCACGCGATGCCCTTGCGCAGATCCGCACCGGCCCGGCGCACGGTCCGCCTGGCGGCCGGCTCTCTCGTCTCACTCGTCACCGTGCTCGCACTGCCCCTCACGCTGCCCGACACCGCGACCGCCACGCCGGAGGCCGGGAAGACCCCCGCCCACCCCGAGCAGGACTGGATGGGCTCGACCATCACCGAGCACGAGGGCGTCGAACGCTCCGGCGGTTCGGAACCGCGCGGGGCCTGGTCGCACAAGACCGTGGCCGGCGTCGACGTCTCCAGTCACAACCGCAACGTCGGCTGGGGGAAGCTGCGGCGGATGGGCGTGCGGTTCGCCTACGTCAAGGCCACCGAGGGGACCAGCTACAAGAACCCCTACTTCAACCAGCAGTACCGCGGCTCGTACCACGCCGGCATGATCCACGGCGCATACCACTTCGCACTGCCCGACCACTCCGGCGGCGCCTCGCAGGCGCGGTTCTTCGCGCACGAGGGCGGTGGTTGGTCAGCGGACGGCCGGACCCTGCCGGGCGCGCTCGACATGGAGTACAACCCCTATGGCGCGACCTGCTACGGCAAGTCCCATGGGGAGATGGTCCGTTGGATCGCCGACTTCGTGCGCGCCTACCGGGCGGAGACCGGGCGGGACGCGGTGATCTACACCTCGACGAACTGGTGGAAGCGGTGCACCGGCAACTCCGGCCGGTTCGGGCGGACCAACCCGCTGTGGATCCCGCGCTACGGCCCGTCCGTGGGGAGCCTGCCGGCCGGGTGGCGGTTCCACAGCATCTGGCAGCACACCTCCTCGGGGCACACCGTCGGCGACCACAACCGGTTCAACGGCCCGCTCAGCAGGCTGAAGGTGCTGGCCAACGGCGCTACCGGCGAGGACGACGACTGAGCCGAAAAGGCACATCTGTACTGGCGGAAGGCGCGTACAACCATCCCCGTCCGGCCGGTGTCCAACACGGTGCATCCATCACAGCGGTGCATGACCACGCGACGGACACCACCTGACGGGGGTTTTCCATGCAGCGTTCTTCTCTCATCGCCGGTTCCGCGGCCCTGGCTCTGGCGGGCGTCGCCACCATGGGCCTGGCCACCACCGCCTCGGCCGCACCGGCACCCGGCGCGTACAACGGGGCGTGCGGCAGCGGGTACGGCGTGGTGAATTCCGTACCGGTCGCCGGGAAGGGGACCGTCTATCTCACGTACAGCGCGAAAACCGGAAAGAACTGTGTGGTGACGGTCCGGAAGGCGCCCGGGAAGCCGGTGTTGGTGCGCGCCGCCCTCGGGCCGTCGGACCACAGTTCGCGACCGGTGGTCGACAGCGGGCAGTACACCACGTACGCCGGGCCGGTCTATCTCGCGGCGAAGGGGCGGTGCGTGGACTGGGGCGGGACCATCGAGAAGGTGAGCGCGAGCGTCGCCGACTCGAACTGCGGGCGGCTGGCGCCCGGGATCGTGGCCAGCCACTGAACTTGTCTTATTGGTAAGGGAGTTCACTAGCCAACCGGTGGGTCGCACCCGTGCGGTTTCGTCGGTGAAGGCGGCGGCCTGGGTACGGCCCCGCAGTCCCGGCTTGACGCAGGTGCGGCCCACGTCGGCATGCGTGGCCCCTGTGGTCGCCAATGGCGCCACGACCTCCCGTCCCTCAGACCGACCATCCGGCCCTTGGACGGGAGTCGGCTTGCGTGAACTCCCTTTAACTTCCGGCGCTTTGTATGGGGTTTTTTACAACTCCAGGCACATGAACATGTCTTGATGTTCGATCAGTTGGACTCTGGTGCTGGCCCGGTGCTCTCGCGGGTTTCCAGGTGCGGGAGTTCGCCCTCGGTCGTGCGGGGTGGGCCGCCGTCGAGGAGGGTGAGGAGTTCGGTGGCCGCGAGTCGGCCGAAGCCCGCGGTGTCGCGGACCAGCGCGGTGAGCGGGGGGTGGGCGACGCGGCACAGCGGGGAGTCGTCCCAGGCGACGAGGGAGAGGCGGCCCGGGACGGGGATGCCGCGGCGGGCGGCGACCGCGGCGCCGGCGAACGCCATCACGTCGTTGTCGTAGACGATCGCGGTGGGGGGCGCGGCCTCGTCGAGCAGGCGGCGGGTCGCCTCGGCGCCCTCCGCGTCGGAGTAGTCGGTGGTGATCGAGCGGACCTGTGTCGCGTCGAGGCCGCGGCGGGTGGCCTCGGTGCGCAGGGAGTGGATCCGACGGGCGGTGTGGGCGAGTTCGGGAAGGCCGGCGACGTGCACGATGCGGCGGTGGCCGAGGCCGTGCAGATGGTCCAGGATCCGGGCCATGGCCGCGGCGTCGTCGGCCCAGACGGTGGAGAGCAGCGGGGCGGCGGTCGGCTCGGGCGGGTCCGGGGCGGGGCCACCGACGGCGACGGCGGGTAGGCCGAGGGCGGCCAGCAGTGCGGGGCGGGGGTCGTCGGTGCGGGGGTCGACGACGAGCACGCCGTCCACCCGGTGTTCGGCCCACCAGCGGCGGTAGAGCGCGCACTCGGTGTCGAGGTCCTCGACGACCTGGAAGAGCAGCGCGGTCCGTCGGGCGGAGAGCACTTCCTGGATGCCGGAGACGAGTTGGAGGAAGAAGGACTCCACGCCGAGGGTGCGGGCCGGGCGGGCCAGTACCAGGCCCAGGCAGCCGGCGCGTTCACCGGAGAGGGCACGGGCGGCGCTGTTGGCCTGCCAGCCCAGTTCGTCGGCGACCCGGCGGATCCGGGCGCGGGTGTCGTCGGAGACGCCCGGCCGGTCGTTGAGGGCGAAGGAGACCGCGCTTTCGGAGACGCCGGCGCGCCGGGCGATGTCCTTGATCGTCGGGCGGCGGGCCGGCTTGCGGCGGGCCGCCTCACCGGGCGCTGTCATCGCGGGCTCCTCGGGGCCGAACCGCAGGGGTGTCGACAGTCTGATCAGGGCGGCCGGGACTGTCAAACAATGCCCGGCGCTCCGGGGCAGTGCTCCTCAAAATCCTTGCGGTACCGGGGTGTTGACACCTACTAAATCGCATTAGTAGCGTCGGCCGCGGCGCGATCCGGAGCCGTGGAAACCGTGACGGGGAACCGGATCCGGGCGCCGCGATGACCTGCGACAGATATCTGGTCCGAGCACTTCCGAGCACTTGTAGCCAAGGAGCCGGCCATGCATCGTCATTCCCGTCGGACACCCGCCGCCACTGCGGTTCTCGCCGCCTCGGTGCTCCTGCTGTCCGGGTGCGGCGGTGCGGACGGCGGCGGGGACATCGACAGCGCGACGGGGAAGGTGGCGGGTCAGGTCACCTTCCAGACGTGGAATCTCAAGGCGCGTTTTGAGAAGTATTTCGACGGGGTCATCGCGGAGTTCGAGAAGAAGTACCCGGGCACCACGGTGAAGTGGATCGATCAGCCGGCCGAGGGGTATCCGCAGAAGTTGAGCGCGGACGCGGCCGCCGGCACGCTGCCGGACGTGGTCAATGTGTCACCGGACCTGGCCTATCCGCTGGCGAAGGCCGGGCTGGCGCTCAATGTCGGTAAGGCGGCCGGGAAATACCGGGGCGAGTATCTGGACGGCGCCTGGAAGAGCAATGAGATGCCGGGGTTGTCGGGCGTCTACGCCTTCCCGTGGTATCTCAACACCGGCCCGATGTTCTACAACAAGGGCCTGTTCCGGAAGGCCGGGTTGGATCCGGAGAAACCGCCGACCACCTATGACCGGCTGTTCGCGGACGCCCTCGCCATGGCCCGTAACAGCGACCGGAAGATCGCCATGCTGGCCAGCACGCCGTCGATCGAGGACTTCGGCCGCTACGGCGTCCACCTGATGAACGCGCAGGGCACCGCGTTCACCTTCAACGAGCCCAAGGGCGTCCAACTCCTCACCCGTTACAATGAGTTGTACGCGGCCGGCGCGCTGGACTCGCAGGCGCTCACGGCCGTCGCCGAGTCGGCGGGGCGGAAGTTCGAGCAGCAGTCGGTGGCGATGAATCCGGGCAGCGCGCTGGACCTGGCGAATTTCAAACGGGACGCGCCGGGCCTCTACAAGAACATCGGGATCACCGATGCCGTCAACAACACCGGAAAGGCCAATATGTATGTGCAGGGCCTGATGGTGAGCGCGCGGAGCAAGGTGAAGCCGGCGGCGGTGGCGCTCGCGCACTTCGTGACCGACCGGCGGCACCAGATGGCGTTCGCGCAACAGGTCGCGGTCTTCCCCAGCAGCGCGGGGGCGTTGGACGATCCGTACTTCACCAAAGAGGACGGTACGGACGCCACCCGGGTGCGGGTGGCGGCGGCGAAATCCCTGAAGAGCGCGGTGAATTACACCCCGGTGCTGCTCAGCGACCAGATGAAGACGGTGCTGCGCAATGCGGTCGCCCGCGCGCTGCAGGGCAAGCAGTCGCCGCAGCAGGCGCTGGACTCCGCGGCCAGTGAATGCAATCGCCTGCTGAAGACCGGCTGAGGCCGGGGATGGACATACGGAAGGCCGCGGCGGGTGACGGGGCACCACATTCCGGCCGCGGTCGGGTAGTTCGCACGCAATTGCCGTCCAGCCCTTGGCTCTTCCTGGCTCCCGGGTTGCTGGTCGTGGGCGGATTCAGCCTCTATCCGTTCGTCAGCACGGTGGTCAACTCCTTCACCGACGCCCGGACGTTGACGGCCGGACGGTTCACCGGGGGCGCCAATTACCGGGAGATGGTCCAGGACCCGATGTTCTGGACGGGATTGCGCAACAGCGTGCTCTACGTCCTGGGCGTGGTGCCGCCGTTGGTGGTGCTGCCGCTGCTGCTGGCCCTGCTCGTACGGCGGAGCATCCCGGGAATCACCTTCTTCCGGGCCGCGTTCTACCTTCCGGTGGTCGCGTCGGTCGTGGTGGTCGGGCTGATCTGGGTGTGGCTGCTGGACGATCGGGGGCTGATCAACGCCCTTTTGGATGCCCTGGGGTTCGGGCGGGCCGGCTTCCTCAGCGATCCCTGGCTGTTGCTGCTCAGCGCGATGGCGGTGACGGTCTGGAAGGGCCTCGGCTACTACATGATCATTTATCTGGCGGCGCTGACGCAGGTGCCGCGGGAGCTCCACGAGGCGTGCGCGGTCGACGGGGCCGGGCCGGTGCGGCGCTTCCTGACCGTCACGGTGCCGGCGGTGCGCTCGACGATGGTGCTGGTGGCCGCGCTGTCCGCGGTCAGTGCGTTCAAGGTGTTCTCCGAGGTCTATCTGCTGGCCGGGGCGACCGGCGGCCCGGGCGGGGAGGACACCACGCTGGTGATGCTGGTCCAACAGACCGGCACCGGGCTCAGCGGCCGCATCGGCTATGCCTCGGCCCTGTCGGTGGTGGTCTTCGTGCTCACGCTGGGGCTGATGTTGTTGGTGTTGCGCGCCAATCGCCGGGAGGACCGATGACCGCCGGGATCGACCGGAACCGGCGGCGCGGCCGCGGCTGGTCGCTGGCGGTCCGCTATCTGCTGCTGCTCGCCGTGCTGGCCCTGACGGTCGGGCCGTTCCTGTGGCAGTTGTCGACGTCGCTCAAGGGCCCGGGCGAGGACATCTACCGCTATCCGCCGAGCCTGGTTCCGCACCACCCCACGCTCGCCAACTACGCCGCGGTGGCGCGGACCATCCCGGTCTGGGACTTCGCGCTGAACTCGCTCAAGGTCGCCGCAGCCAATGTGTTGACCAACTGTGTGGGCGCGGCGCTGGCGGGCTACGCGCTGGCCCGGTTGCGGTTCCGGGGCCGACGGGTGGCCGCGGTGGTGTTCATCGCGGCGATGCTGGTGCCGGTCGAAAGCATCATGGTCGCCCAGTTCTTGACGATGCGTCAGTTGCAGTTGAACAACACCCTGCTCGCAGTGGTGCTGCCCGGCTGCATCGGCGCGATGAACGTGCTGCTGATGCGGAACGCCTTCGCCGCCCTGCCGTACGAGGTTGAGGAGGCGGCGTTCGTGGACGGCGCCCATGCCTGGCAGCGCTTCGTGCGGATCGCGCTGCCCTCGGTCCGGGGCACCCTCGCGGTGGTCGCGGTCTTCGCGTTCATCGGCGCCTGGGACGACTTCCTGTGGCCGTTGATCGTGCTCAGCGACCAGTCGAAGTTCACCCTGACCGTGGGGCTGAACTATCTGCACGGCACCTTCGCGGACAACCAGCGGCTGGTGGCGGCCGGTTCGGTGATCGCCGTCCTCCCGTTGATCGTGCTGTTCGCCTGCCTCCAGCGTTACTTCTTCCGCGGCGTCGGCGAGGGCGCCGTCAAGGGCTGACGCCACACCCACCCGGAGGGACTGGACCACTCATGCCCGTACCCCACGAGCCCGGCCGAATCCGATTCGGCGTCAACTACACGCCCAGTCAAGGGTGGTTCCACCACTGGCTGGACTTCGATCTGGACGCGGTGCGCGCCGATCTGGACGCCCTCGCCGCCCTCGGCCTGGACCACGTCCGGGTCTTCCCGCTGTGGCCGCTGTTCCAGCCCAACCGCACCCTGATCCGGCCGCGCGCCGTGGAGGACCTGGTGCGGTTGGCGGACGCGGCGGCCGAGCGGGGGCTGGACGTCGCGGTGGACGGCCTCCAGGGCCATCTCTCCAGCTTCGACTTCCTGCCGGCCTGGACGCGGACCTGGCACCGCCGCAACCTCTTCACCGACCCGGAGGTGCTCTCGGGCCAGGAGGAGTACCTGCGGACGCTGGCCGCCGCGCTCGCCGACCGGCCGGGCTTCCTCGGGATGACCCTCGGGAACGAGATCAACCAGTTCTCGGACGGCCCGCATCCGGACCCGGACCGCATCACCCGCGCGCAGGCGACGGCCTGGTTGGAGCGGATGCTGGCCGCCTGCGAGCGCGGCGCGCCGGGCCGCCCACACCTGCACGCCGCGTACGACGCCGCCTGGTACCGCGACGGCCATCCCTTCACCCCCGCGCACGCCGCCCGGCTCGGCGCAATGACCGCGGTGCACTCCTGGGTGTTCAACGGGACCGCACAGCGCCACGGCCCGACCGGGGTGGCGACCGAGCAGCACGCGGCCTATCTCATCGAGCTCTCCAAGGCATGGGCGCGGGACCCACGCCGCCCGGTCTGGCTCCAGGAGGTGGGCGCCCCGGCTCCGCACATCCCCACGGCGGACGCGCCTCACTTCACCACCGCGACGGTCGCCAACGCCCTTGACTGCCAGGACCTTTGGGGCATCACGTGGTGGTGCTCCTACGACGTCCCGCGGTCCCTGGCCGACTTCCCGGAGCTGGAGTACGGGCTCGGCCTGCTCACCGAGGACCGCGCGGTCAAGCCGGTGGGGCGGGCTCTCGCGGAGTCGGCGGCGCACTGGCGGGGCCGCGCGCACCGGCCGCCGGCGCGCACCACCGCACTGGTCGTCGACGCCGGGGACCCCGAGGCGGCGCCGCACCGGTCGGTGTGTGCGCCCGGCGGGCCGGTCTTCGAAGCCTGGGCCGAGCTGGCCGGACAGGGCGCCCGCCCCGCCGTGGTTCTGGCCGAACTGGCCACGGATATCGACTATTTGACGTCACGTGGGATCACCGAGGTGTGCACCCCCGAGGAGGTGGGGCACCCCTCGCGCTAGGGCCTGCCCGCACCACCGCCCCACCCCGACCTCTGGAGTCGTAAGCCATGCATGACGATCGCGCACTGGTCGAAGCCCGCCTCAAGCGGGTGCTCAACGAACGCATCCGGCCCGCCGTGTACCCGGAGTCGGTGCCGCTGGAGGTGGCGGCCTGGGTGGCGCCGGAGAGTGGGGGCTCCCCTGGTCGAGCGGCGTCGAGACCCCGGGGAGCGGCTTCCGTGGCCGAGGGGTTGGGGGCCGCGCACACCCCCGTGGCGGTGGGGGATGCCTGGGGCGCGCCGTGGGCGACGACGTGGTTCCGGGTGCGGGGCACGGTGCCCCAGGCGTGGGCGGGGCGGACCGTGGAGGCGGTGCTGGACCTGGGGTTCGACGAGCGCATGCCGGGCTTCCAGTGCGAGGCGCTGGTGTACCTGCCGGACGGGACGCCGGTGAAGGGGCTCAATCCGCGCAACCAGTGGGTGCGGGTGGGCGAGCCGGTGCTCGGCGGTGAGCGCGTCGAATGGCATCTGGAGGCCGCGTCCAACCCCGTCATCCTCGACGTCCCCCCGTTCCAACCGACGGCGTTGGGCGATCCGGAGACCGCCGGGACCGCGCCGCTGTACCGGCTGGCGCGCATGGACCTGGCGGTGTTCGACGCCGAGGTGTGGGAACTCGCCCTGGACCTTGAGGTGTTGGGTGAGTTGATGGCGGAGCTGCCGGTGGACGCGCCGCGGCGCTGGGAGGTGCTGCGGGCGGTGAGCCGGGCGCTGGACGCGGTGGACCTCCAGGACGTGGGGGCGACGGCCCCGGCGGCGCGCAGGCATCTGCGGGAGGTGTTGGCGGCGCCGGCGCAGACGTCCGCGCACCGGATCAGCGCGGTGGGGCATGCGCACATCGACTCGGCGTGGCTGTGGCCGTTGCGCGAGACGGTCCGGAAGGTGGCCCGGACGACGGCGAACATGACGGCGCTGCTGGCGGACGAGCCGGAGTTCATCTACACCATGTCGCAGGCACAGCAGTACGCCTGGATCAAGGAGCACCGGCCGGAGGTCTACGCCAAGGTCAAGCGGGCGGTGGCGGAGGGCCGGTTCGTTCCGGCGGGCGGGATGTGGGTGGAGTCGGACACCAACATGCCTGGCTCCGAGGCGATGGCCCGTCAATTCGTTTACGGGAAGCGGTTCTTCCTGGAGGAGTTCGGGGTCGAGAACGACGAGGCGTGGCTGCCGGACACCTTCGGTTTCGCGGCGGGGCTGCCGCAGATCATCAAGGCGGCCGGGGCGAAGTGGCTGCTGACGCAGAAGATCTCCTGGAGCCAGGTGAACTCCTTCCCGCACCACACGTTCCGTTGGGAGGGCATCGACGGCACCCGGATCTTCACCCACTTCCCGCCGGTGGACACCTACAACTGCCAGCTTTCGGGCGCCGAACTCGCCCATGCGGCACGGAACTTCAAGGAAAAGGGCACCGCCCGTCACTCGCTGGCGCCGACGGGTTGGGGCGACGGCGGCGGGGGCACCACCCGCGAGATGGTCGCCAAGGCCCGCCGGCTGCGGAGCCTGGAGGGCTCGCCGGTGGTGCGGTGGGAGAAGCCGGCCGACTTCTTCGCGCGGGCGGAGGCCGAGCACCCCGACGCCCCGGTGTGGGTGGGCGAGCTCTATCTCGAACTGCACCGCGGGACGCTCACCAGTCAGGCCCGCACCAAGCGCGGCAACCGCCGTAGCGAACACCTGTTGCGGGAGGCCGAACTGTGGTCGGCGACCGCCGCCGTCACCACCGGACTCCCCTACCCCCACGAGGAGTTGGACCGGCTCTGGAAGACGGTGCTGCTGCACCAGTTCCACGACATCCTGCCCGGCTCGTCCATCGCCTGGGTGCACCGCGAGGCCGAACGGACCTACGCCGCCGTCGCCGCCGAGTTGGAGGGGCTGATCGGCACGGCGCTGGCGGCCCTCGCCGGCGGCGGCGACCGTCGGCTGGTGGCCAACTCCGCGCCGCACGCCCGCGGCGGGGTGCCGGCGGGCGGGGTGGCCCCCGCGGTCGTCGAGGGCGCCCCGGTGACCGCCGGACCGCGCCCGGGCGGCGGGTTCGTCCTCCGGCACGACCTGCTGCGGATCGAGATCGACGGTCGCGGCCTGGTGGTCTCCGCGTACGACGAGGCCGCGGGCCGGGAGGCCATCGCACCGGGCGCGGCCGCGAACCTGCTCCAACTCCACCCGGATTTCCCCAACATGTGGGATGCCTGGGACGTGGACGCGTTCTACCGCGAGGTGGTCACCGATCTGACCGACGCGGACGAAGTCGCGCTCGCCGAGGCGTCCCCGGACGCCGCGACGGTCCGCGTCGTCCGGCGCTTCGGCTCGTCGCGGGTGGTGCAGACGCTGACGTTGGCGCGCGGGCAGCGGCGGCTGGACATCGACACCGAGGTGGACTGGCACGAGACCGAGAAGTTCCTCAAGGCCGCCTTCCCACTGGACCTGCACGCCGAGCGGTACGCGGCGGAGACCCAGTTCGGGCACGTGTACCGGCCGACGCACACCAACACCAGTTGGGAGGCGGCCAAGTTCGAGGCGTGCGCGCACCGGTTCGTGCACGCGGCGGAACCGGACTGGGGCGTGGCGCTGGTCAACGACGCCACGTACGGGCACGACGTGACCCGCACCGTGCGGGACGGCGGCGAGCGGGGCACCACCACGACCGTCCGGCTGTCCCTGCTGCGCGCCCCGCGCTTCCCGGACCCGGAGACGGACCAGGGCAGCCACCGTTTCCGTTACGCGCTGGTGCCGGGCGCGACCCTGGGCGACGCGGTCCGCGAGGGACACCGGATCAATCTGCCGGAGCGGGCGGTGATCGGGTCCGGTGCGGTGCCGCCGCTGGTGACGGTGGACGACGACGCGGTGGTGGTCACCGCGGTCAAGCTGGCCGACGACCGCAGCGGCGATGTGGTGGTGCGCCTTCACGAGTCCCGCGGCGGTCGGGCCCGAGCGGCTCTGACCACCGGTTTTGTGCTGGCCGGGGCGGTCACCACCGACCTCCTGGAACGCCCAACGGAGGACGGCCCGGCCCTGGAGCGGGAGGGCGACACGGTCCGGATGGCGCTGCGGCCGTGCCAGCTCGTCACGCTGCGGCTGCGCCGCGCGGCGGACGGCCACCCGGCCGGCTGACCGGGCGCGGGGTTCTTCAGCCGGGGTCGGCGGAGGGGGTGCGGGCGTCGCGGCAGGTGTCCCGGCGGGCGCCGTGCCGCCGGTCCCGGCCGGTGGCACGCCCTCGGCCGCCGCGCCGCGGACCGGGGCCGGGCGCCGCCTTCCGGCCCGGGTCCCGCCCGGGGTCCAGCCCGAGCATGTCCATCAGCAACGACAGATCCGCCGCGTCCCGCGCGCGGCCGGCCAGCGCCTTCCTGGCGAGCCGTCGCTCCTCATCGCCCGGTACCGCGCGGGGGGCGGTGTCATCGGCACCGCGGTGTTCATCGCTCACCGCTGCATTCTCGGCCGGACCGGGGCGCGCTGCCCGTCGAGCGGGCCGTTGGGCGCACCACGGAACCAGCGGCGCCCTAATTACCTCTTTATGGTTACTTGCACTTGATCGTCATGGTCACTCGCACGTGATCACCAGTAGCGGAGCCACCGTTGAAACACCCCTATGCCCGCGCGCTCACGGCCGTCCTCGTCGCGTCCTGCGCCCTCCTCGCCGGCTGTTCGGAGAACGGCAACCCGGTCGACTTCAACGCGGGCGCCCCGGGCAGCGCGGCCGCCCCGGACAAGCCCGTCGACCGGGACACCCGCATGCCCACCGGGCCCAAGAGCGAGTTCCGGATCACCCGCACCCTCGATGACGACACGCACATAGCCAGGACCACACTCAAGGGCGCGAAGTCCGGGGTCACCGGCAGCGTCTGGGTGTGGGCCCCCAAGGAATACCAGGACCCCAAATACGCCAAGAGCGGTTTTCCCGTGCTGATAGCCCTGCCGGGCGGCCTGGGCAGCCCGCAGGACAAGAGCGGCGTCACCAATTACTGGGTCGGTGGCGACATCAAGTTGCAGGAGAACCTCACCAAGTGGACCGAGGAGGGAAAGAGCCTGCCGTTCCTCGTGGTGATGCCGATGCTGAATCCGGACACCCGCTACCACGACGGCAGTGACATTCCCGGCCAGGCGAAGATGGGGACCTGGCTGACCGATGACGTCGTCAACCTGGTCAAGAACAATTTCCGCACCTTCAACTCCCGGGACGGTTGGGCCTTCATGGGCTCGTCCTCCGGTGGTTTCGCGAGCCTGAAGTCCGTGCTGAAGTACCCGGAGAAGTTCAAGGCGGCGATAGCCAGCGGCCCGGACATCGTCCCGGACTCCCCGATGTGGGCCGGCCACCAGAAGGAGAAGGACGCCAACAACCCGGAGAAGCTGGCGGCGCAACTCCTCAAGAAGGGCGGGCCCGACGTCTATCTGGCATTCCAGGCCGGCACCAAGGAAGGCGCCTCGGTCATCAACCCCGTGAAGCGTTTCCGGGAGAAGTACGGAAAGGGCCCGATCCACACCGCGCTCCAGATGATTCCCGGCGGCCGGCACAATGCCTGGGATTATCAAAAGGGCATGGACGCCAGTTCCATCAAATTCATCAGTGACCAGTTGAAGGCGCCGATTCCCAGCTCTTCCTGATGCAGATCGCCCGTTCGGGGGCGATGCTGGTGTCGAGGGGGGTCCCTGCTGAGGAGGGCGTTCCATGTCCGTTCTGGACAAGCTGAAGCAGATGCTCAAGGGCCACGAGGACCAGGCCGGCAAGGGCATCGACAAGGCCGGCGACTACGCCGACGAGAAGACCCAGGGCAAGTACTCGGGCCAGATCGACACCGCCCAGGACAAGCTCAAGGAGCAGCTCGGCGGAACGGACCGGGACACGGACCAACCGCCGCAGTGACGCCTCGGTGATTCCCGGCTCGGCCGGGGACAGGGGCACGCTTCGGGATTAGTCTGAACGGATGATCACCACGTCCGCCCGGCTCGCCCCGGATGTCCTGATGCGCCCCGCCGAGCTCGCCGACGCCGTCGGGTTCTCCCGGGCCTACCAGCGCAGCCGCGAGCACCTCCGGCGGACCGAACCGGACCGCGGCGAGGCGTTCTACACCCCGACCGGCCAGGCGGAGCGGCTCCGCACCCAGCTCGCCGAGCAGGCGGCCGGGCGGCTGGCGCTCTGGGTCCTGGTCCGCACGTCGGACGACGGCTCAGGGGAACCGGACGTGGCGGGCGCGATCACCCTGTCGGGGATCACCTACGGCCCGCTGCGCAGCGCCAACGTCGGCTACTGGATAGACGCAGGTCAGGTGCGCCGCGGGCTGGCCTCCGCGGCACTGCGCGCGGTCTGCGCGGCGGCCGACGAGGAGCTGGGCCTGCACCGGGTGGAGGCCGGCGCCCTGGTGGAGAACGTCGCCTCGCAGCGGGTGCTGACCGGCTGCGGCTTCACCCTCTACGGCACGGCGGAGAACTACCTGCACATCAACGGCGCCTGGCGGGACCACCGGCTGTTCCAGAAGATCCTCAACGACCGCCGCCCGTAGGCGTGTGGTCGTGCGGCGGCGCCCGCCCCCGTGCGCGGGGGCGGGCGCCGTCGGGTGCGGCGGGGCCGCGATCACGGGGTGGCCAGCACCCGGATCTTCTCCGCCTGCGGGCCCTTCTGGCCCTGGGTGACCTCGAAGGTGACCTTCTGGCCCTCCAGCAGCTCGCGGTAGCCGGTGGCGTCGATGTTGGAGTAGTGCGCGAAGACGTCGGCGCCGCCGTCGTCCTGCGCGATGAAGCCGAAGCCCTTTTCCGAGTTGAACCATTTCACCGTGCCCGAAGCCATGTTGCGTCTCCTTCGCTCTATGGGCCCGAATCGGCTCCCGCACCCCGCGGAACCCGGAGGTGATCGCCCTGGTCCGGAGACGTACCGGACAGCAAGAACGCCCGTGAATGCTCCACGGGCGCCCGGCACTTCGGAACCACGACAGCTGATCAGGACGCTACACCGACCGAGCCCGCCAGTCATCACAAACCATGGCAAACGCGTCGCGCTTCACCGGGCAAGGCCACACCGGGCCCTCCGCATCCCCGACCGATCAGACATCTGTGCGAGGTCCAGATGGCCCGTCAGTTCTCCGGTCCGGCGCCGTCGGGGCCAGACGGCTGCCGACGCCACCACAGCGCGGTGCCCAGCACGGTCAGTGCCACCACCCCGGCGGCCGAGAAGGACAAGAGGATGACGTCGTCCTGGTGGCCGGCCGACCGGGCCGTCGACGCCTGGTGCAGTGCGGTGCCCGGTGCCTGGTGTGCGGCCCGCTCGGTGCCGGCCTCGCGCCGGTCAGGGGTCGGGGCGGGCAGCACGCCGACCGCGGCGGCACGGGGCGCGGCGGCGAATCCCCAGTCCAGCAGGGCGCGGGCCTCCTCGTAGACCGCGTTCTCGGCGCCGGACTGCGGGTTCATGACGGTGACCAGCAGCGTCCGGCCGCCGCGCCGGGCGGCGGCGACCAGGGTGTTGCCGGCGTGCGTGGTGTAGCCGTTCTTCACGCCGATGAGGCCGTCGTAGGGGGTCACCCCGTGCGAGCCGACCAGCAGCCGGTTGGTGTTCTGGATGCCGTACGCGTCCGGGCCGGCGTCCTCCGGGAGGTGCGCGGTCTTGGTGGCGGCGAAGCGGGCGAAGTCCCGGTTGGTGAGCCCGGCCTGGCCGAAGAGGGAGAGGTCGTAGGCGGAGGAGAACTGGCCGGGCGTGTCGAAGCCGTCGGCGGACTCGACGGTGGTGTCGCGGGCGCCCAGCCGCTCCGCGGTCGCCTGCATGTCGTTGATGGTCTTCGTCCAGCCGCCGTTCATTGCCGCGAGGGCGTGCACCGCGTCGCTGCCGGAGCTGAGGAAGACGCCGTGCCACAGGTCCGCGACGCGGTACGGCATGTCCTCCTTGATGCCGGCGAGCGCGCTGCCGGCCTCGATGCCGGCCAGGTCGGCACTGGAGACGGTGCGCACCGCGCCCTGGGAGAACTTCGGCAGCAGCGTCAACGCGAAGAGGGTCTTGAGGGTGCTGGCCGGCGGCAACTGCCGGTGGGCGTCCTTGGCCGCGAGGATCCGGTGACTCCTCAGGTCCGTGACGGCCCAGGACAGGGCCGACACCCGGGGCGGCTCGGGGACGCCGCGCCTGGGCAGGAACTGCGCGCCGTGCTCGTCCAGCAGGTTCTCGGTCGGGGCCGGCGGTGCGCCGCGCAGGTCGTCGATGCCGTACGGACCATCGGCGACCACCGGGCCGCACAGGGCCAGCAGGCTCGCGGCGCAGACGGCCGCTGCGGTCAAGGCTCTGACGGGGGGCCAACTCGCTCTCGACATGTGGCCACGCTAAGAACGCCGCGGGCAGCGCGCCGGTTGGCCTACTCCATACGGTTCCGGGCCGCCCCACGCCGCTGACCACTGTCCCACGCACCGTCAGTACCGGACCGGGCACGCCTCCCCGGTCGGCCGTGACGCCTCGTCGGCCACGGTCCGGCCACCCGGTTCCCGGCGCGCACCACGGACGAGGT
The DNA here is from genome assembly GCF_028898845.1 of Streptomyces sp. WZ-12. Lineage (NCBI taxonomy): Bacteria > Bacillati > Actinomycetota > Actinomycetes > Kitasatosporales > Streptomycetaceae > Streptomyces > Streptomyces sp. WZ-12. The sequence continues at coordinate 1,584,467 of NZ_CP118574.1, forward strand.
CAGGCAACAGGGTGAACGGCCCGAGGGCGGTACACACGTCCGGCAAGTGCCAATGGAGCTGGGAACAGGGGGAGTTGGCGGCCAGTCCGCCTGGCGGGGAGTCCGCGTCGACCCGAGGGCGATGGAGGAGGAGTGCGCGACGTCGACCAACTGGCCCGCGCCGGCTGCGCGTTGCCGCCCGCCGTCTGACGAGACCTCAGTACGGCGACGGCGAGGAGCGGCCCGCCGGTCGCCTTCGTCGCCGCGGTGGCGGCTCTACGCGGAGCGTCGGCGTCGGGCCCCGCGTGGTACCGGGCGGGCCCGGGACGGATCGAGCAGCGGTGCGTGCAGATCGCCGTAGCGCTCGCGGCGGGCGGCGATCTCGCCGAAGAGGAAGGTGAGTTGGTTCGGCGCGGTGCAGTCGGTCACCTCGTCCCAGGTGACCGGGGTGGAGACGGTCGGGAGGGGGCGGGCGCGCAGGGTGTAGGCGACCGCGGTGGTCTTGGCGGCGGCGTTCTGCGAGAAGTCGATGAAGACCCTGCCGGGCCGCAGCGCCCGGTCCATCTTGTGCGTGACCAGCTCCCCCAGGGCCGCGCCGGCCTCGACGGCGAGCGTCCGGGCGTAGGCGGTGGTGTGGTCGGCGGGGGTGGGCTCGACCGGCACGACGAGGTGCAGTCCCTTGGAGCCGCTGGTCTTGGCGTAGGCGTCGAGGCCGTCGGCGGCCAGCCGGTCGCGCAGCCAGCGGGCGGCGGCGCAGCACTCGACGACGGTGGCGGGCGCGCCCGGGTCCAGGTCGAAGACGAGCCGGTCGGCCAGGCCCGGGGCGTCGCAGGTCCACTGCGGGGCGTGCAGCTCGACGACGAGGTTGGCCGCCCAGACCAGCGAGGCGAGGTCCTGGAGCACCACCTGTCGGGCGGGCCCCGACCTCGAATGGGGGACCTCGCAGCTCGCCACCCAAGGGGGCGCGCCGGGCGGCACGTTCTTGGTGAAGAAGCGTTGGCCGTCGGGTCCGTCGGGATAGCGGAGGAAGGACACCGGTCGGCCGTGGAGGTGTGGCAGCAGCGCGTCCGCGGTGGTGGTGCAGTAGTGCAGCACCTCACCCTTGGTGGTGCCGGTCTCGGGATAGAGGACCTTGTCGAGGTGGGTCAGCGTCAGGCGCCGCCCCTCCACGACGGTGATCGGCGACATACCATTGAGAATCCCACACAAGGGACGAACCATGCGATCCATCTGGAACGGGTCCATCTCGTTTGGCCTGGTCACGATCCCGGTGAAGACCTACAGCGCCACCGACCGCACCTCGTCGGTCTCCTTCGTCCGCATCCACGAGGCGGACGGCGCGCCGATCCAGTACCGCAAGGTCTGCGAACTGGACGGCGAGGAGGTGCCGAACGAGGAGGTGGGCAAGGGGTATCAGCCGCCCGGCGACGACACCGTCGTGCCGATCACCGACGAGGACCTCTCCCGGCTGCCGGTGCCGACCGCCAAGACGCTGTCGATCCTCGCGTTCGTGGACCCCGCCGAGATCGACCCGCTCCAGTTGGACAAGGCGTACTACCTCGGGCCCAACGGGGCCTCCGCCGTCAAGCCGTACGCCCTGCTGCGGGAGGCGCTGGAGCACCACGCGAAGGTCGCGATCGGCAGGGTGGCGCTGCGCGGGCGGGAGACGCTGGCCATGCTGCGGGCGCACGACGGGGCGCTGGTGATGCACGCGCTGCTCTGGCCGGACCAGGTGCGCCCCGCGGAGGGGATCGCACCGGAGGACGTCAGGATCCGCGAGAACGAGATGAAGCTGGCCGAGATGCTGATGGATTCGCTGGGCGCGCTCGACCCGGCCGAACTCCACGACGACTACCGGGAGGCGGTGGAGGAGCTCGTCGCCGCCAAGCTGGCGGGCGGCGCCCCGGTCGCCCCCGACACCGCGGCGCCCGGCGCCCGGGTCATCGATCTGACGGCGGCCCTGGAGAAGAGCGTGCGGGCCGCCCGCGGTGCCGGCGCGGACGGGGAGGCCGCCTCGGTCACCCCGATCCGGGGCCGCGGCACGGCCACCAAGAAGGCCGCGGCGAAGAAGTCGGCGCCCAAGGGGGAGCCGCGCCGCACGGCCGCGGGCGGGAAGGGCGCGACGAGCAAGACCGGAAAGGCCAACACCGGTGAGGCGGGCGGCACTTCGGCCACCACCGGGCAGAGCGCGGCGAAGAAGTCGGCGGGGGCGAAGCGGACGTCGAAGACCACCGCGACCTGATCCGTGCCGCCCGGCCGCGGCTCTCCCGACCGGCCGGGCCCGCCGTTCCTCTAGAGTCACGGCATGGCTTCAGACGAGGGGATGACCACCGCCCGGGTCGACAGTTGGATCTGGTCGGTGCGGCTCACCAAGACGCGCTCCGCGGCCGCGACGGCCTGCCGGGCCGGGCACGTGCGCGTCAACGGTGAGCGGGTCAAGCCCGCCCACGCCCTGCGGCCCGGCGACGAGGTGCGGCTGCGGCACGCCGGCCGGGAGCGCATCGTGGTGGTGACCCGGCTGGTGCGCAAGCGGGTCGGTGCGCCGGTCGCCGTCGAGTGCTACGTCGACAACAGCCCGCCGGCGCCGCCGCGCGAGGCGGTCGCGGTCACCGCCGTACGGGACCGCGGCGCGGGCCGGCCCACCAAGCGCGACCGCCGGGAGCTGGACCAGTTGCGCGGTCGGCTCGGCACGGGGCCGGAGAGCGACCGGCCCTGAGCGGTCAGGCGTCGGGCAGCGCGTCCACGTAGACCCAGCGGCCGTCCTCGCGGGCGAAGCGGCTGTTCTCGTACTGGTCGCCGGCCCGGCCGCGCACCTCGTAGTGGGCGCGGAAGGCGACCGTGCCCTCCTGGTGGAAGGCGCTGCCGCCGGTGGTGGCGAGGATCGTGAGGCCCGTCCAGCGCTGCGCGGGGTCGAGTTCGAGGGACGCGGGGCGGGTCGCCGGGTGCCAACTGCGCAGCAGGTAGGCGGTGTCGCCGACGGCGAAGGCGCTGTAGCGGGAGCGCATCAGGCGCTCGGCCGTCGGGGCGTTGGCCCGGCCCTGGTGGAACGGGGCGCAGCACTCCCCGTAGCTCGCCTCGCGGCCGCACGGGCAGGGTGCGTCCTCGGTGACGGGGGCCGGCGCGGGCGGCGTGCGCCGGCCGCGCTGCGGGACGGTTCTCGACGGCTTCCTGGGCTTTGACACGTCACGATTGTGCCGGGTCCGGCGGGCGGCGAGCGCGGCGGGCCGGGGTCTTGGGGCGGAGGAGGTTCACACGACCGCTGGACCGTTTGGGGGATTTCCCCGATAAATCCGCCATTTGCAGCTTTTCTTGGCTTGATACCGGCGGCGAGGCTGGAAGAACTCACGGTGACCGTCCCCACACCCAGGAGAGAACCTCATGATTCTGTCCATTTCCGGCGTCGTCCTGCTCGGTGTCATCGTCTTCCTCTTCTTCCGCAAGGACGGCCTGAAGTTGTCCCACGCGCTGATCTGCGCACTCTTCGGCTTCTATCTCGCGGGCTCGGCCATCGCGCCCAGCATCAAGGCCGGCGGCGCGAGCCTGGCCAGCCTGCTCGGCGGGATCAAGCTCTAGCCGCTCCGCCAGCAGTGCGGCGCCCGCACGCGGCGCCCGCGCGCGGCGCCCGCACGCGGCGCCCGCACGCGGCGCCCGCACGGGCCGCCCCGCCCCGTCCCGTCCGGGCGGCGCCGCGCGAGACCCCGGCTCGTCGCCCCCACCGAGCCGGCCCGCCGTCCCTACGAGCACCAGGAGAGCAGCCGTGGCCCGGCGCCCCCTCCCCCGCATCCTCACCGGCAACGCCCTGACCAGCAGCGCCCCGATCGCCCGCGGCCGCGAACTGGCGCGGACCGCGGCCGACGGCGCGACCGACGTGCTCCACCCGCTGATCACCATCAGCCGGGGCCTGCGCCGCCTGGTGGCCGCCGGCCGGGGACGCTGGGCCGCGACCCCCAGGGAGCGGCGCGGCCCGCTGTGCTTCCTCCTCGGCGCCGGGGTGCTGATCGTGGCGCTGGTGCCGTACGGTCCGCTGCTCGCGGTGATCGCGGTGACGGGGGTGGCGGCCTGGGTGGGCCGGGACCGGACGCCGGCCGTGGCGGGCAGCGGCCCGAGCGAGGCGGAGACCGAGCGCCTCCAGGCACTCTACGAGGCGCTGGTGCCCCACTTCTCCGCCGACGCCGACCCCAGCCCGCTCTACGCCCACGACGGGGACTGGCAGCGGGCGTTCACCGCGTACGCCTTCGACGACGGCGGGCGGCCGACCCGGCTGCGGCTGACGTACCCGGCGTACTTCCCCGACGGCGAGGACCTGTCCCGGGTCCGCGTCGAGCAGTTGCTGCAGGCCAAGTCCGGCCGCGGCCGGGAGTACCGCTTCGACTGGGACGAGGCGGCCAACCAGTTGGCGATGGCGGCGCTCGGGCCGCTGCCGACGGACCTGGCGGCGCAGCGCTTCGTGACCGCGCCGGGCGAGACGGTTCTCGGGTTCACCGACCCCGAGTCGGTGCAGCGGACGCTGCCGGTGATCTGCGGGGGCGAGGTCCGGGACGAGCCGCCGGTGGTCTGGCGCACCGGCCGGCGGTCCGCCGAACCGCATCTGTTGGCCCTGGGCCAGCCGGGCGCCGGCGGGACGACGCTGCTCCGCTCGCTCGCGATCCAGGCACTGCGCCACGGCGACGTGGTCGTCATCGACGGTGGTGGGACCGGGGAGTTCGGGTGCCTGGCCGGGCGGCACGGGGTGCTGGCCGTGGAGAGCGGGCTGGCCGGTGCGCTGGCGACGCTGGAGTGGGCGACGCACGAGACCGAGCGCCGACTGATCGTCACGAATCGGGCGCAGCAGGCCGGGCAGCCGGCGCCGGCGGACGCCCGTCGACCGCTGTGGATCATCGCGGACCGGCTGACGGCGCTGTCCCATCTGGCGGCGGTGGAAGGGCAGGACGATCCTCAGCGGCTGCTCCAGGTCCCCTTGCGGCACGGGCGGGCGGCCCAGGTGACGGTGGTGGTGGCCGACCAGTTCGAGACCGCGGAGTTGCTGGCCGACCCGGTGCGGGCGCACACCAAGGCGCGGGTCGTGCTCGGCCCGGCGACCGCCGAGGAGGTGCAGGCGGTGCTCGGCGCGCCGCCGCACACCACGCCGCTGCCCCAGGTACCGCCGGGCCGCGGCTATGCGCGGATGGGCACCGGCCCGGTGCTGCGGCTCCAAGTGCCCGCCACTCCGGACCCGTTCGACGACGCCACCGGCGAGGCCCACCGCCGGGCCGTGCTGGCGCTCCTGCCGGAACGCGCGGTGCCGGCGGACGCCACCGAGCGGGCCGCCACCGCGCCCCGACCGGTGTCCTTCGCGAAGCCCGGCACGACGGCGACGCCGGTGGGCGGTCGTAACGCGGAAGGCTCCGCTACGGAGTGACGTCGCGTCAGCGGTTCGGGAGTTGCCATAACGTCAACTCGCCGCTAAGTAGCCGAAGTTGATCAGACCGCAAGTGGTCTGCGCCCCTCAGGCCACGAATGCCGGCAGCGGCTCGGCCTCGATCGGGGCTCCGGTGGCCACCAGCTCGGCGGCCCGCGCCAGTCGCACGATCGCCTCGTCGGCGACGGCGCCGCTGACCGTGAACGGCAGCCGCACGAAGCCCTCGAAGGCGCCGTCGACGCCGAACCGCGGGCCGGACGGCACCCGTACCCCCAACCGCTCCCCCGCCTCCGCGATCCGGGAGCCGGAGAGGCCGCCGGTGCGGACCCAGAGCGTGAGGCCGCCGCGCGGGACGCTGAACTCCCAGTCGGGCAGGTGGCGGTGGAGCGCTTCGACGATCGCGGCGCGGTTCACCCGGGCCTGCTCGCGGCGGATCGCGACGGCCTCCTCCCAGCCGCCGCTCTCCAACAGGGAGGCGATGGCGAGCTGTTCGAGGACGGGCGAGCCGAGGTCGGAGTAGGCGCGGGCGGCGACCAGGCTGCGGATGATGTCGGGCGCGGCCCGCACCCAGCCGATCCGCATGCCGGCCCAGAACGCCTTGCTGGCCGACCCGACGGTGATCACCGAGCTGCCGGCGGGGTCGAACGCGCAGACCGGGCGGGGCAGTTCGGTGTCCGGGTCGAGCACGATCTCGGTCATGGTCTCGTCGACGACGAGCAGGGTGCCGGCCGAGCGGGCGGCGTCCACCAGGCGGCGGCGCTGGTCCTCGGTGGCGAGGGAGCCGGTGGGGTTGTGGAAGTCGGCGACGACGTAGGCCATCCGCGGCGCGGCGTCGCGCATCACCTGGCGCCAGACCGGGATGTCCCAGCCGGTCAGTTGCTCGCCGAGGGCGACCGGGACGAGCCGGGCGCCGGCGTCCCGCATCAGTTGGAGGATGTTGGCGTACGAGGGCGAGTCGACGGCCACCCGCTCGCCGGGGCCCGTACACAGCCGGCAGATCGCGGCGACGGCACCCATCGCGCCGGTGGTGACCATGATCTGCTCGGGCATCGTTGGTATACCGCGGGCGGTGTAGCGGTCGGCGAGGGCCTGGCGCAGGGCCGGCAGGCCGGCCGGGTAGTCGCCGTGGGTGTGCGCGTACAGCGGCAGGTCGGTCATGGCGGCCTGGACGGAGCGGGTGAGCCAGGGCTCGGGGGCCGGCAGGGCGGCGCAGCCGAGGTCGATCATCGAGCCGGCGGCCTCCGGCGGGAGCGGCTCCAGACCGCGGGTGGGCAGCGGGTTGCCGGCCGGGACGGCGGTCCAGCTACCGGAGCCGCGCCGGGACTCCAGGAATCCCTCGGCGCGCAGCGCCTCGTACGCGGCGGCGACGGTGGTGCGGCTGACGGCGACGGCCGCGGCCAGCTCGCGCTCGGCGGGCAGTCGGGCGGCGACCGGGACCCGGCCTTCGAGGACGAGCCGGCGGACGCCGTCGGCGAGGCTGCGGTAGGCGGGCAACTTCCGCCCGTTTGTGGTGAGTTCGGCAGCCCGCGGGTCCTGCGAGCGAAGCAGGCGGGCGAGCTGGGGCGCCCCCACCGCGGAGGTCCACTGGGCCATGAAGATCAGTCCACCTTCCCCGAATTGGCTCTACATCCGGAGCCCTGACATGCCACATCGTGACACGCGCCAGTCCAATCCTGCCAGGAGGGGGAAGAGTAGTGTCCGTCACCCAGAGGTCCGCCGTCGGGCGGTCGCACCTACCGCGCCGGCTCGTGCAGCTCTACGTGGGGCTGGTGGCATACGGGGTCAGCATGGGCCTGATGGTCCGGGCCGGCCTGGGGCTGGAGCCGTGGAGTGTCTTCAACCAGGGCATCGCGCGGCACACGGGACTGACGATCGGCACCGTCACGATCGTCACCGGGGCACTGATCCTGCTGCTGTGGATCCCGCTGCGCCAGCGGCCGGGCCTGGGCACGGTCTCCAACGTGGTGATCCTCGGGCTCGTCATGGACGCGACGCTGGAACTCGTGCCCGTGGTACGGCCGCTGGCCGTCCGCATCCCGCTGCTGGTGACCGCGGTGCTCCTCAACGGCACCGCGACCGGCCTCTACCTCTCGGCCCGCTTCGGCGCCGGCCCGCGCGACGGGCTGATGACCGGGCTGCACCTGCGCACCGGCCGCCCGCTCCGGCTGGTGCGGACCTGCATCGAGCTGACGGTCCTGGTCGCGGGCTTCGCGCTCGGCGGCTCCGTGGGCGTCGGTACGGTGGTGTACGCGCTGGCGATCGGGCCGCTGGCGCAGTTCTTCCTCCGCCGCTTCGCGATCGAGGGGCTGGCCGAACAACCGTCGCTCGTGGTGGCCCGCTCCCCCGAGCCGTCACCGAGGCGCGCCATACTGCCTTGAGTGACCCCTGCGACGCGTCTGCGCCACCCCTACCTCGACCACCCCCGCCCACTGCCCTTCGCCCACCGGGGCGGCACCGCGGACGGCCTGGAGAACACCGCCGTCGCCTTCCGCCGCGCCGTGGACCTCGGCTACCGCTATCTGGAGACCGACCTCCACGCCACGTCCGACGGCGCCCTGGTCGCCTTCCACGACACGACCCTGGACCGGGTCACCGACGCCCGCGGCACCCTCGCGGACCTCCCCTGGCGGGCGGTCCGCCGGGCCCGGGTCGCCGGCCGGGAGTCGTTGCCGCTGTTCGAGGAGTTGCTGGAGGAGTTCCCGGAGGCGCGGTGGAACGTCGACCTCAAGGCGGAGGGCGCGCTGGAACCGCTGTTGGCCCTGCTGCGCCGCACCGGCGCCTGGGACCGGGTGTGCGTCGGCTCGTTCTCCGAGGCCCGGGTGGCGCGGGCGCAGCGACTGGCCGGCGGCCGGATGGCCAGCTCGCTGGGCACCCGCGGGGTGGCCGGGCTGCGCCTGCGCTCCTACGGGCGCGGGGCGCTGCCGCTGGACCGGCTGCTGGGCGCGGCGGTGCGGCGCAGCGCGGTCTGTGTCCAGGTCCCCGAGCGGCAGTCCGGCCTCCCTGTCGTCGACCCGCTCTTCCTCCGCGCCGCGCACGCGCTGGGCATGCAGGTCCACGTCTGGACGATCAACGACGCCGACCGGATGCGCGCACTACTGGAGCTGGGCGTGGACGGCATCATGACCGACGACCTCGAAACGCTGCGAACGGTGCTGATGGAGCGGGGGTGTTGGCATCAGTGACGGCGGGGTCGCCCAACCCACTGCGGCACGGCACGGCGGGCACGTCCAGTTCCTCGCCGCCGCCGGCGACGTGCTCGACGCGGTCCGCCCAACCCACCACCGAGCGCCGGCGGCCGCGTTGGTCCGCCATCGCGACGGTGATGACGTCGATCATCACAACCCTGCCGAGCAATTGCCAAGCAGTACGGGAAAGTTGAGAGCCCCCACCGGGACCCTCACCGGCCGACCGGCCGGCCGTCGCGCCGCGTGATGGCCAGGATCGCCATGTCGTCGTCGCGCGGGCCACCGGTCCACTGCTCGACGTCACAGACGAGCGCCTCGATCACCTCGTCCGGCTGCCGGAACGGGCCCCGGCCGCTCAGCCCGCGCGCCGGGTCGTAGAAGGCCCCGGTGCGGTCCCTGGCCTCCGTCACGCCGTCGGTCACCAACAGGAGAGTGCCGCCGGGCGGCAGGAGCCAGGTCTCGGCCTCGGCCTGCGGCACGCCGAGGCCGCTCATGCCCAGGGGCAGCCCCGGTTCGGCCGGCTCCAGTACGGACACGGCCGTGCCATCGAGGAGATACGGGGCGGGGTGGCCGCAGTTCAGCAGCCGCACCCGGTCCCGGCCCGGCGGGATCTCGCCGAGCAGCGCCGTGACGAAGCCCTCCATCCGGACCTCCTCCTCGCGCAGCGCGCCCTCCTTGAGCAACGCGCGCTCCAGCCGCCCGGCCAACGCCGCGAGGTCGGGCGCCTGGTCCACCTCCACCCGGAACGCGCCCAGCAGCGCGGCGACCGCCCCGATCGCGCCCATCCCCTTGCCCCGCACGTCCGCGATCAGCAGCCGGGTGCCGTACGGGGTGTCCTGCACCGCGTAGGCGTCGCCGCCGATCAACGCCTCGATCTGGGCGGCCTTGTAGACCGCGGCGACGGCCAACGGGCCGACCCGCGTCGGCGGCGGGGGCAGCACGGCCCGTTGGGCGGCCTCGGCGACGGAACGCACCGTCGCCAGGCGACGTCCGTGGCGGGCGACGACCCGGTTGACCCCGATGGCGATGAGCGCGGTGAACGCCAGGTTGGCCAGCTCGATCGCCGACGCGACGACGTTGCGGAGATGGCCGCCCACGAACAACAGCCCCGCCTCGACGAGGAGGATGGCCGCCCCGGCGGCGATCGTGTACCGCAGCGAGAGCAGGGCTCCGGCCACGGTCACGGCCGCGACCAGCAGGTAGTCGCCCCAGTATTCGCGGGGTGAGAAGAGGTTCCAGAGGGCTCCGACGACGATCATCGCGGCCGGCATGAACGGGACGTACCGGGGCCAGCGCGTGACGGAAGGACCCATCCGCATCCCCGATCCCGAATCCAGACGCCTGCCAGCTCATTCCCGAGTGGCGATCGTATGGGGCGAGACCGGGACACAGGGCGCGCATCGCCGGGGGAAGATCGCAGCGCGCCTCGTGAGCCCACGCGCGGCAACCGCCCGCCCCTGAAAGGACTTCAGCGACAACGACCGCGACGCGAGAAGGCCCCTCCCTGCAACGGAAGGGGCCTTGCGTGGAGCGCCCGGCAGGCCTTGCACCTGCATCTCCCACCGGTTGGTGGACGTCTTGCCTTGGACCACAGACGCATCGCTCCCGCCCGCTGGCCGGAGCTGCGCCATGATCGTAACGGATGGGAGGAGGGGCCGATGACCAGGGCGGCGTCGACCTTCGCTTCCGGTCTCGGTTCCGACTTCGTTTCCGAGGAAGGGGGGAACTGGGGCCGGATCAGACCACGTTGGCCCCGCGGCGAGGGGCTCTCGTCGGGCGAGGGCGGGGCACTGCCTGGCTCTTGTTCCGCCATCCGCTCCCGCGCGGCGAGGAAGCGGAGTATTTTTCCGCGTGCAACGCGTCTGAGATGCCCCGCCGGCGAAGGCCCAGGCGCAACGGACGTGACGGACGGGAATCCGATACCTGACCGGATTTAGCCCTTGAGGGCGTGGGGCGGTAGTGTACGCCTTTGGCTCACCAGGCGGACCGTTACTGCGCGCTCAACTCCATGAGGCGCTGGGTGACATCTGCTGCCAGATGTGACAAACCGGGCGTTGGTGGGTACAACAAGGGGCGGCACGACGGGCGACGCAGGCGACGTATGTCCCGATGACGGGAATCTTCACCGCCGACCGGACGTTGACCGGATGACGACGACAGCGACACCTGTCCTGTGGGCGACAAGCCCGGGAGGCACGATTCATGAGTGAGCGAGCTCTCCGCGGCACGCGCCTCGTGGTGACCAGCTACGAGACCGACCGCGGCATCGACCTGGCCCCGCGCCAGGCGGTGGAGTACGCATGCCAGAACGGACATCGTTTCGAGATGCCGTTCTCGGTTGAGGCCGAGATTCCGCCGGAGTGGGAGTGCAAGGTTTGCGGTGCACCCTCTCTTCTGGTGGATGGGGATGGCCCTGAGGAGAAGAAGGGCAAGCCCGCGCGTACGCACTGGGACATGCTCATGGAGCGGCGGACCCGCGAGGAGTTGGAGGAGGTGCTGGCCGAGCGGCTGGCAGTCCTGCGCTCCGGCACCATGAACATCGCCGTGCATCCGCGCGACACCAACCGCAAGTCCGCCTGAGAGCGGACCGAGCCTAACGGCACGCGGCAGGGGCCGGTGCCACCGCAACCGACGGTGGCACCGGCCCCTGCCGTGCGTGCGCATGCCTTGGCAGGCATCAAAACCCGTAGGGGGCACCGCTTCCGGTGCCCCCTACGGCCGTTTCAGCGGGTGAGCGGCGGATCCTGGCGGGGTGTGGGCGGCGGGTCGTCGGGGTGGATCACCTGGCCCTGGACGACCTTGCCGTCCGGGCGGTGCATCCGGGCCTGTTGGTAGGCATCGCCGAAGGACCCGGGGGTGAAGCCGGGGCGGCGGGCCAGCAGCTTGTCGGCGCGGCGCAGGATCAGGCGGCCGGTCGGCGGGAAGAGGCAGAGCAGCCCCAGCACGTCCGAGAGCAGGCCGGGAAGGATCAGCAGCAGCCCGCCGACCATCGGGAGGGTGTTGCCGGTGCCTGCGGGGCCGGTCTCCCGCGGGGCGTCGGGGGCGCCGGTGGTCTGGAGGGCGTCGGTGAGGTTCCGCCAGGCTCGGCGGCCGGCGCGTTTGATCACCGCGCCGCCGACGAGCACCCCGGCGACCAGCAGCAGGAACACCGTCAGGCCGTTGGTGGCGCCGGCGACCACCGTCAGCAGCCAGATCTCCAACACCATCCAGGCGGCGATGCCCAACGGGACGAACCGGCGGGCGCGCGAGCGGGGCGGGCGGGGATTCGGCGATGGCGTGGCTCCGAACGTCATGCCACCAGTGTGCCTGGCCCGGCCGGCGAGGGGCTCAGCGGCCGCGGATCTTGCTCACCTTGGAGCCCACGCCCCAGGAGGTGATCCGCCAGAGCGCCTCCACGACGATGTCGCGGCTCATCTTGCTGTCGCCCAGCTCCCGTTCGACGAAGGTGATGGGCACCTCGACGACGTGGTAGCCGGCCTGGACGGCCCGGCGGGCCAGGTCGACCTGGAAGCAGTAGCCCTGGGACGCGACCTCGTCCAGGCCCAGGCCCTGGAGCGTCTCGGCCCGGAAGGCGCGGAAGCCGCCGGTGACGTCGCGGATCGGGACGTCCAGCATCAGCCGGGAGTAGGTGCTGCCGCCGCGGGAGAGGAACTCGCGGTGCTTGGGCCAGTTCACCACCCGGCCGCCGGGGACCCAGCGCGAGCCGAGTACCAGGTCGGCGCCCTTGAGGGCGGTGAGGAGCCGGGGCAGTTCTTCGGGCTGGTGGGAGCCGTCGGCGTCCATCTCGACCAGTACGCCGTGGCCGTTCTCGATGCCCCAGCGGAAGCCCGCGAGGTAGGCGGCGCCGAGGCCCTCCTTGCCCCTGCGGTGCAGGACGTGGACCTTGTCGTCCTCGGCGGCCAACTCGTCGGCCAGCTTGCCGGTGCCGTCGGGGCTGTTGTCGTCCGCGATCAGGACGTGCGCCTCGGGGACGGAGGACCGCACCCGCGAGACGATCGGCTTGATGTTCTCCGCCTCGTTGTACGTCGGAATGATCACCAACGTGCTGCCGAGCGGACCGTACTGCCGCTGACCGTCTGTCACTGCTGTCCCTTCTCGTCCTTCATTCGCCTGCGCCGGCCGACGGTGACGGCGGCCCCGCAGGACAGGAGGCCCACGATAGCGAGCGCCCACTCGGGGGCCGCGCCAACGCGGTCGGCCAGCGTCGTTTCGTCGCGCAGCGGGATGCGGGCCGAGACCACACCCTGGGTGAATTCGGGAATCTGGTGCGTAACGGTCCCGTCCGGGGCGACCACCGCGCTGATGCCACTCGTGGCCGCGGTGACCACCGCCCGGCCGTGCTCGACGGCCCGCAGCCTGGACATCGCCAACTGCTGCTCGGGCTGGCCGGTGCGCCCGTAGGTGGCGTTGTTGGTCTGGACGACCAGCGCCCGGGCGCCGGCGCCGACGGTGTCGTGGACGATCTCGTCGTAGGCGACCTCGAAGCAGATGACGTCGCCCAGTTTGGCCGGGCCGACCTTCAACAGGCCGGTGTGGTCGCCGGGGTAGAAGTCGCGCGGCACCCGCTGGAAGCGCGTGATGATCTTGCTGAGCTCGGCCCTGAAGGGCACGTACTCGCCGAACGGGACCGGGTGTTGCTTGGTGTACGAGGCGCCGGGCCCGGTCTTGGGGTCCCAGACGATGCCCTCGTTGAAGACGTAGCCGGGCTTGGTGGGGTGGTCGATGAGGGCGCCGACGAGGACCGGGACGCCGATCGCCTTGACTGCCTCGTCGATCCGGTCGTACGCCTGCGGGTACTGGAAGGGGTCCAGGTCGGAGGAGTTCTCCGGCCAGATGACCAGGTCCGGCTTGGGTACCCGGTGGTGCCGGACGTCGTCGGCCAGCTTCTCGGTGGCGCTGGCGTGGTTGTCGAGGATCTTCATCGGGCGGCCCAGGAAGTCCATACCGGCCCGCTGGACGTTGCCCTGGACGACGGCGATCCGGACGGTGTCGTCGGCCTTGGTCGGGACCGGGACCACCAGGCCGGCGAGGGTGATCGCGGCGGCCAGCCCGAACGCCTCCAGCGCCCGGACCAGCCCGCGCTGGCCCGCGCCCCGGCGCAGCCCCCACAGGCCGACCGCGGCGGCGGCCAGCAGGGTGCCGGCCAGCGCGACGGCGAAGGTCACCAGTGGGGCGCCGCCGAGCGCGGCGAGCGGGGTGAACGACGAGCCGGTGTTGGCGAAGGCCAGTCGGCCCCAGGGGAAGCCGCCGAACGGCAGCCGGTCCCGGGCCCACTCCTGGGCCACCCACAGGCATGCGCCCCACAGCGGCCAGCCGGGCAGCCGGGAGGTGAGCGCCAGCCCGGCCCCCATCACCACGACGAAGAGCGCCTCGGCGACGGACAGGCCCACCACCGCGTCCCAGCCGACCACGTGCAGCCACTTCAGCAGGAGCAGGAAGAACGGCAGCCCGAACGCGAAGCCGGTCCAGGCACCCTGGCGGGCCCGGCGGCCGCGGGTCAGCAGTGCCAGCGCGGCCACCGCCACCAGCGACAGCGGCCACAGGCCGTACGGCGGGAAGGCCAGGCCGAGGGCGAGGCCGGCGGCGGCCGCGAGGGCGGTGCGCGGGGCCTCGCGGCGGGCCAGGGCGGCCAGCCGGCGGGCGCGGCCGGGGCGGTGTCCGGCGTCGGTCACGCCGGACGGCGCCGGGCCGGTGGACGCGGCGGCGTCGGTGGTCTCGGAACCCGATGGCACGTCGCGGGCCTTCCTGCAGGTCGTCCGTTAGTCAGCCGACCGTACATCGGAGGGTCCTGAGGGCGGGTACGGGGTGTGTGGACCGTGACGGGCGGGCGGCCTGCGGCGCCGTCCTCGTGGGGGGGGTGGGGTGCGGATCGGGCCCGGCGCCCTTCGGGCCGACCTGGGACCCGCTGGCTGCGGGTCGACCGAAAGCCGTTGTCTACTGAGCGCCGGGCCCCACCCGGGTCGCACCTGCCGACCGACCTAGCCATCGCCCTGGCGCTGGACCTGGCTCCCAGTGGCGGTGTGCCGGTTGGCTCGCCGCCCCATGGCCCAGCTGCGTTCGACGACTGCGCGGAGGTCCCGGTCGGACGTCCTGTGGTGGACTCGGCCGAACCTACCGGCCCACCGGCGGCTGCTGTCAACAGTCGCTACTTCTGCGTCGGTTTCGCGTCGTCCCAGGTCAGTGCCGAGCATTCCCAGGTAGGGCAAGCAGGTGCGGCGCGGTGTCGGGGCGCCACCGGCTCCCGCGATGTCACTCGTTCGGCCGGTCGAAGACCAGCCGACCGCCGACGACGGTGCGCAGGCAGCGCGGGAGGTCGTTGCCGGGGGTGAGATCGGGCAGGCCGGGGGTGCCGGAGCGGGGGTCGGTGGACCAGCGCTCGACGCGCTCGTCGGGGGCCTGGACGAGCAGCTCGCCGGTCTGCCAGACCGCGTAGTCGGCGGGGGCGCCGGGCACCAGGACGCCGGCGTCGTCACGGCCGATGGCGCGCCAGCCGCCGCGGGTGTGGGCGGTGAACGCGGCGCGGGCGGAGATGCCGTGGGCGCGGGTGCGGTGGAAGACGGCGGCGCGCACGGTGCCCCAGGGGTCGAGCGGGGTGACCGGGCTGTCGGAGCCGAGGGCGAGCGGGACACCGGCCTTGAGGAGGGCGGCGTAGGGGTTGAGGCCGGCGGCCCGGTCGGCGCCGAGGCGGGTGGCGTACATGCCGTCGGGGCCGCCCCAGGCCGCGTCGAAGGCGGGCTGCACGGAGGCGGTCAGGGCGAGGTCGGCGAAGGCGGCGATGGTCTTGTCGGTGAGCATCTCGGCGTGCTCGACGCGGTGCCGGGCGGCCCGGACGCGGGGCAGGCCGACGCGGTCGGCGGCGGTCCGGACGCCGTCGGTGACGGCGGTCAGGGCGGCGTCGCCGATGGCGTGGAAGCCGGCCTGGATGCCGGCCTCGGTGCAGGCGGCGACGTGGGCGGCGATGGCGTCGGCGTCGAGGTGGGCGGCGCCGGTGTGGTCGGCATCGGCGTAGGGGGCGTGCAGGTGGGCGGTGTGCGAGCCGAGCGAGCCGTCGGCGAAGAGGTCGCCGGCGGCGCCGTGGGCACCGAGCTCGCGGATCCGGTCGGCGCCCTTTGCGGATGCGATCAGTTCGGCCCAGTAGCCGATGACGCGCGGGCCGTTGCGCTCGGCGGCGCGGGCGAGCAGCGCGGTGAAGTCGTCCTCGCTGGAGATCTGCGGGCCGGCGCACTCGTGGACGGTGCCGATGCCGAGCGAGGCGGCCCGGGCCAGCGCGGCGGCCTGGGCCTCGGCGCGCTGGGCGGGGGTGACGGTGGCGTGCGCGGCGGCCCGCACGGCGTGGTGGGCGTCGCCGGTCAGCGGCCCGTCGGGGTGGAAGCCGGACTGCTCGCGGACGCCCGGGACCAGGTCGAGCAGGGCGGTGGTGACGACCGCGGAGTGCACGTCGACGCGGGTGAGGTAGAGCGGGCGGCCGCCGGCGGCGGCGTCCAGTTCGGTACGGGACGGCGGGCGGCCCTCGGGCCAGGCGCTGGCGTCCCAGCCGTGGCCGAGCAGGACGGTGCCGGCCGGACGGTCGGCGGCGAACCGGCGGATCCGGTCGAGGGCGTCGGTCAGGGTGGCGGCGCCGGCGAGGTCCAGGCCGGTGAGGGCCAGCCCGGTGGCGGTGGTGTGCACATGTGCGTCCGTGAACGCCGGAGTGACCAACGCGCCGTCGAGCCGCACCACTTCGTCGACGCCGTCGGCGAAGGAGTCGGCCGCTCCCTCCTCGCCGACCCAGGCGATCCGGTCGCCCTCGACGACCATCGCGGTGGCGAAGGGGTCGGCGGGGCTGTGCACCTCACCGCCCCGCAGGAGGACGGTGCGGGGGGCCTGCTCGGGGTTGCGCTCGCTCATACCGGACAGTCTGGCCCCTGGGTGGGGGCGCCGGGCGTCCGGGGGTCGGCTCCCGGCCGGGTCAGATCCGCGGCGGGCGGGATTCGTAGGGGGTGGAGAGCACCACCGTGGTGCGGGTCGAGACGCCGGCCAGGGTGCGGATGCGGGTGAGCAGGTGCTCCAGCTCCAGCGGGGTGGCGACCCGGACCTTGAGGATGTAGTTCTCGTCGCCGGCGACGCTGTGGCACGCCTCCAACTCGGGGACCTCGGCGAGCCGGTCGGCGATGTCGTCCGGGGCGCTGGGGTCGAAGGGTTTGACCGAAATGAAGGCGGTGAGCGGCAGACCCACGGCCTCGGGGTCGACGATGGCGGCGTAGCCGCGGATCACCCCGCGCTGTTCCAGGCGGCGCACCCGTTGGTGCACCGCCGAGGTGGACAGGCCGGTGGCCTTGCCCAGGTCGGTGTAGCTCATCCGCCCGTCCTTGACGAGCAGATCCACGATTTGTCGGTCCAACTCCTCCACCCGCTCAACCTACTGTGCGCGGGCGCGTGTGCGCACCGCGCGCCCGATCGTGGACACCCGGGCGCCGGTCCGTGTGAGCAATGCCACACCAGTGACGCGGGGTCCAGGGGGTGCCGGCGATTATGCGCCCGGCATGGAGGGCATTGCTGGTGTTGGCCGAGACCGCCGGTCACACGAACGAACGTCAGCGGTCCGAGTGGCCCACCCGAGGGGGATGGACATCATGCGACGCCTCAAGCAGGACTCCGCCGCGGCCGACGTCGGCGCCCAGGAGGGCGACAGTTTCGGCTTCCTCGCCGAGGACGGGGTGGACGATCCCTTCGACACCTACGAGATCTACCGCGTGAGCTGCCCGGACTGCGGGCAGCCGATCGCGCTGCTGGCGGACGAGGACACGCTCCCGGAGCACGCGCTGTGCCCCTCGCCGTGGAACCCGTTCGCGCTGACGGTGTGCCAGGGGTCGGGCCGGCCGGCGTCCGACGCCCCGGACACCGACGACATGATGGACGCTCAGGAGCGGGACGCCGCCATCCTGTTGACGCTTCCGGCGGGCCTGGACTGGCGTCGCCAGCCGTTCTCACACCCCAGTGGTCCCGGCGAGCGGGCGGTCCGCGTGCCGCGCTCGCGCCGCCGGAGCTGATCCGTCCGCCGGCCGCGGCCGTTCACCAGTAGCGGCCGGCGAGCATCGCCTCCAGCGTGTCCCGGTGCAGGATCAGCCCGTCGGGGTCGTCCGGGACCGGGCACTCCCCGAAGTGGACGCGGCGGTAGGCCACCCTCAGCATGACGACGGCGTGCCGCAGGGCCGCGTAGAGGGTGTGGAACTCCATTGCGCGGGGCCGGTGTCCGGTCAGTCGGGCGTACTGGTCCTCGACGTGGTCCCGGCGCAGGAAGTCGGGTAGTCCGCGCTGGCCGCTCGCCTCCGTGAGGTCCTGGAAGAAGCGGTGGAGGTAGATCATCCAGCCGAGGTCGAGCTCGCGGGGGCCGAGCGCGGCCAGTTCCCAGTCGAGGACCGCGGCCGGTGCGAAGCCGTCGTAGACGATGTTGCCGATCCGGGCGTCGCCCCAGCTCAGTACGGGGTCGTCGGGGTCGTCGGGCCAGTGGTCGGCGAGCCAGGCGAAGCCGCGCTCGATGAGCGGGGAGCGCGGGAGGCCGTCCACGACCCAGGCGTAGTAGGCGCGTTGGGACGCGACGTGGCGGGCGAGGGTGCTGCCGGTACCGGGTGTGGTGAGGAACGCCGCCGATTCCGGCGGGACTTGGTCGTGCAGGCGGGCGAGGACGGCGACGCTGGCGACCGCCAGCGCGTCGCGTTCGGCGTCGGTGGCGTCGTGCAGCCAACTCCCCTCATAGGTATAGGGCATGACGTCGGGTGGGACGCGGCCGGTGGCGCGGGTCATGACGAAGAAGGGCGCGCCGAGGTGTGCCGGGTCCTCCTCCAGCCAGAGGGTGCGGGGAACCGGCAGGTCGGTGTGGTCGGCGACCAGGCGCATGGTGCGGTACTGCCGCGGCATGTCGTAGCGCGGGAAGACGGTGTACGCGGCGGGGTCGGCGGCGAGCCGGAGAACGCAGCGCAGCGTCCCGTCCGGGCCGGTCGGGGCCGGGAGTTGGAGGGACGACGGGTCGGGGTGGTCGATGTCGAACAGCAGGGTCTCGCTGGACATGCCGTTGGAGGCGGGGACGGTGGTGTGGGTGGCGCGGGCGCCGGGCAGGCGGGTGCCGAGCCAGGCGGTGAGCCGGCCGGTGAGGGCGTCGGGGTCGCGGGTGGTGGTGCGCGGGCGCGGGGTGCCGGTCATCGGCCCGCCTCCGGACGGTCCTGCGGGGCGGCGGCGACGTCGTGGTAGCCGGTGAAGCCGCTGGGGTCGTGGCGGCCGAAGCTGCCGTGTTCGAAGATGCCGTAGCCGGTGCGGCCTTCGAGGGTGAAGCGGGCGGCGTGGTCGGTGACGCCGAAGGCGGCGCGGGGGTGGGCGCCGGGGTCGGAGAGGTCGTAGCTGCGGCGGTCGACCCAGTCGCGGCCCTGCCAGGTGCCGTGTTGCCAGTCGTCGGCGGGGGGATAGCCGGCGCCGAGGGCGAGGGGCGAGGAGGTGAGGATCTCGGCGGTGAGTGCGAGGGGGGTGCGGGCCGGGTCGGTGAGGTGGAGGACGGCGCGTTCGGGGTGCCTGGTGCCGGGGCGGTAGGTGATGTCGGCGTGTGGCCAGCCGAGTTGGCGGTCCGGGGTGCCGTTGCGGACCAGCAGTGCCTCGTTGAGGGTGCGGTGGCCGTCGGCGTCCTCTTGGATGATGACCATGACGAACCGGTCGTCGAAGCGGACCGGGCACCAGATCCAGTGGAACCCCTCGGTCGGGGCCTCGGCGGCGGCCCGGCCGCCGTCCTCGCCGGGGATCGGGCGCACGCCCCAACTGCGGTCCCGGGTACCGGTCCACTCCCCCTCGGTGACGGTGAGTTCCTCGCCGGCCGCGCGGATGGTGCCGGTGCAGGTGCCGGCCTGGACGAAGCGGCGGCCCTCCAATATCAGCCGGCCGGCGCGGTGTTGGGTGTGGTGCGGCTCCCAGACGGTCGGGAAGGAGCCGGTCCAGGTCAGGTCGCAGGACAGGCCGTCCGGGTCGGCGGGGTCGGGGGCGCAGGTGAGGCGGATGCGGTGCAGCGGTTCCTCGACGGTGAGCGCGAGCGGGCCGACGGTCAGCGCCAGGCGGTCGTCGGTGAGCGCGTCGGAGGCCCGTACGGCGTGCAGTTGGTCGCCGAGGCGGAGGGTGGCGTAGGCGTCGATGACGCCGGTGTTGGGGTAGACGCCGAGGCCGGCGATGAGCAGGGCGCGGCCGGTGTGGTCCAGGACGTGGAAGATGCAGCGGTCGTAGGCGTTGCGGTCGCCGGTGGCGACCTGTCGCATGGAGAGCGGTGCCTGGTGGATCGGGTATTCGTCGAGCGCGATCGGGCGGTCGGTCACGGTCCCTCCAGGGCGCGGTCGGACGGTGGATCACCGGGGAACGAAGAAGAGTTGACGGTACGTCAGATAGCCAGTGGCGGCCACACCCTGAGACCGATGACGGGACATGTAGGTGACGTAGTGCGGCTGCGCCTGTTACCGTCGCGCTCGTCCCGCGTGCCCCGGACCGACCCCGAACCCAGGAGCGACGACGATGCCCCCACTCCCCCTGCACTGCCCGCGCTGCGGTGACGCCGCGGGCGATCTCGCCGGTTGCCGGCCCTGTGCCCGCGACGGCATCGGCGTCAACACCCCGCCCCCGCTGGCGGATCTGACCGGGCTGGACCTCGCGGCGTATCCGGGCGGCCCGTGGGGCTGGCCGGCGGCGCTGCCGGTGCCGGGCCCGCCGGTCACCCTCGGCGAGGGGAACACCCCCGTCGTCCGGCTGCGCGCCGAGACCCGCTCCGCTGACGGTTCATCACCGGCCAGCGGTGCGGGCGAGTTGTGGCTGAAATACGAGGGGGGAAATCCGACCGGGGCGCACAAGGACCGGGCGATGTCCGTCGGGGTGGCCGCGGCGCTGGCGGCCGGCGCGGACACCGTGGTCGCGGCGTCCTCGGGGAACGCGGGGGCGGCGGCCGCGGCCTACGCCGCGCGGGCCGGGCTGCGCTGCGTGGTGTTCACCACCGATGCGGTACCGGCCGGACTCCGGGCGCAGATCGATGCGTTGGGGGCGGAGCGGGTGGTCGTCCCCGGCGGCGGCGAGGCGCGGAACGCCGCGATGACCCGGGCCGTCACGGAGCACGGCTGGTATCCGCTGACCAGCTTCGCCGCGTCGCGGCCGGGCAGCAATCCGTACGGGAACGAGGGGTACAAGTCGGTCGCCTACGAGCTGGCCCGGGACTTCGCCGGGCGGCGGATCGACACGGTGGTGGTGCCGACCAGCCGCGGCGACCTGTTGGCCGGAATCGGCCGTGGATTCCGGGAGTTGGCGGCGGCCGGGATGGTCGAGGCGGCGCCGCGGCTGGTGGTCGCGGAGACCACGCCGTCGGCGCCGTTCACCGCGGCGCTGCGCCGGGCCGACCGGGCCGAGCAGGAGCGGACCCGGGTGACGCCGGGCCCGTCGGTGGCGTTCTCGCTGGGCGGGGACCGGCCGTGCTGGCAGGGGTTGGACGCCCTGTGGCGGACCGGCGGCACGGCCGTGGCGGTGGACGACGAGGTGGCCCGGGCCGAGCACCGGCGGCTGGCCGCGGAGGGGCTGCTGTTGGAGCCGTCGTCCGCGGTGCCGGTGGCGGTGGCCCGCGAACTGGCCGACGCGCCCGGCACGTTGGTGGTGGCGATCGGAACGGCCACCGGAATGAAGGGGCTCGGCGACTGAGCCCGCGGGGGCGGGGCGCCGGTCGGCCCCCGCCCCCGCGGGTTCAGTGGGACTCCGGTCCCGCCAGGTGGCGGGCGATCACCATCCGCTGGATCTGGTTGGTGCCCTCGACGATCTGGAGCACCTTGGCCTCGCGCATATAGCGCTCGGCCGGGAAGTCGACGGTGTAGCCGTAACCGCCGAGCAGTTGGACGGCATCCGTGGTGACCCGCATCGCGGTGTCGGTGCAGAACAGCTTGGCCATCGCCGCCTCTTTGGAGAACGGCAGGCCGGCGTCGCGCAGCCGGGCGGCGCTGAGGTAGAGGGCGCGGCCCGCCTCCACCTGGGTCGCCATGTCCGCGAGCATGAAGCGCAGGCCCTGGAAGTCGACGATGGGGCGGCCGAATTGGCGGCGCCCGGCGGTGTAGGAGAGGGCCTCGTCCAGCGCGGCCTGGGCGACGCCGATCGCGCAGGCGGCGATGCCCAGGCGGCCGGAGTCCAGGGCGGAGAGCGCGATGGAGAAGCCCTGGCCCTCCTCGCCGATGCGGCGGGCGTCGGGCACCTGGACGCCGTCGAAGTGCAGTTGTGCGGTCGGCGAGCCCTTCATGCCCATCTTCCGCTCGGGCTTGGCCGCCGTAAGCCCCTCGGCGTCGCCGGGGACGAGGAAGGCGGTGATGCCGTGCGGGCCGCCCTCGCCGGTGCGGGCCAGGACGGTGTAGAAGTCGGCCATGCCGCCGTGGGTGATCCACGCCTTGGTGCCCTCGATGGTCCAGCGGTCGCCCTGCCGGGTGGCGCGGGTGGTCAGGGCGGCGGCGTCGGAGCCGGCGGCGGGCTCGGAGAGGCAGTAGGCGCCGAGCAGTCCGCCGCCGAGCATGGCGGGAAGGTGCTCGGCGCGCTGCTCCTTGGTGCCGTACCCGGCCAGCGCATGGCAGGCGAGGGTGTGCACGCTGACGCCGAGGCCCACGGTGAGCCGGGCGGCCGCGAGCTCCTCCAGGACCTGGAGGTAGACCTCGTAGGGCTGCTCGCCGCCGCCGAACTCCTGGGCGTACGGCAGGGAGAGCAGGCCGGATTCGGAGAGCAGGGTGAACAGGGCACGCGGGAACCGGCCGGCCTCCTCTTCTTCCGCGGCGATTGGCCGGATTTCGCGCTCGGCGAGCTCGCGCACCAGGGCCATCAGGTCGCGGGCCTCCTCGGTGGGCAGCCTGCGGTCCACCGGCGGGGGAACGTACTCGGTCATGGCGGCGCTCTCCTCCCTCTCGGGCGCTGCGGCGACGCGCGCAGGGGTAGGGCGGCGGCGCCGGATTCCGTCGTGCCTGGCCGATGATCGCCTTCCGGGTCGCGGAAGGCGATGACCTGCGGCTGTGGCGCTAGGAGTATGCCCGATCGGCGGCCCGGCGTCACGGGTTGATGATCGATTGCCTGGCGGAATCCGGCGACTTGGGGCGCCGAGCGGGGCGGTGGGAAATTGGTCCGAACCATTGACTCACTGGTCTAGTCCTTCTACCTTCTCCCCCAACGTTCCGCGCGTTCATGCCAATTCGGCAGGCATGGGGTGCCGGACGTCGTCATGCTCCACCCTCGCCCCCCTCCGAGGAGACGACATGCTCAGACCGCACCGGAAGCGAGCGCCGCGGAGACTGATCGCCGCCGCGACCGCGCTGTGTACCGCGGCCCTGGCCGGCACGCTCTTCGCCGGCTCCGCCACCGCCCGCCCCGCCCACGCCCCCACCGCCGGGCACCCGAACACCGCGGCCCGGACCACCGCGCCGAAGACCACCGCGGCGGGCAACAAGGTCGTCGGCTACTTCACCGACTGGGGCATCTACGACCGGAATTACCAGGTCAAGGACGTTCAGACGTCCGGCTCCGCGGACAAGCTGACGCACATCAACTACGCCTTCGGCAACGTCCAGGGCGGCAAGTGCGCGATCGGCGACTCCTACGCCGACTACGACAAGGCGTTCACCGCCGACCAGAGCGTCGACGGCAAGGCGGACACCTGGGACGACCCCAACGGCCTGCGCGGCAACTTCAACCAACTGCGCAAGCTCAAGAAGCTGCACCCCAACCTCAAGATCCTCTGGTCGTTCGGCGGTTGGACCTGGTCGGGCGGCTTCAGCGAGGCGGCCAAGGACCCGGCGGGGTTCGCCCAGTCCTGCTACGACCTGGTCAAGGACAAGCGCTGGGCGGACGTCTTCGACGGCATCGACATCGACTGGGAGTACCCCAACGCCTGCGGCCTGACCTGCGACACCAGCGGCAAGGACGCCTTCACCAACGTGCTAAAGGCGGTCCGGGACAAGTTCGGCACGGACAACCTGGTGACCGCGGCCATCACCGCGGACGCCTCGGACGGCGGCAAGATGGACGCGGCCGACTACGGGGGCGCGTCCCAGTACGTCGACTGGTACAACGCGATGACCTATGACTACTTCGGTGGTTGGGACGCCAAGGGGCCGACCGCCCCGCACTCCCCGCTGACGTCGTACCAGGGCATCCCGAAGGCCGGGTTCAACACCACCGACACCATCGCCAAGCTCAAGAAGCTGGGCGTGCCGGCGGACAAACTACTGCTGGGCATCGGCTTCTACGGCCGCGGCTGGCAGGGCGTCACCCAGGACGCGCCGGGCGGCACCGCGAGCGCCGCGGCGCCGGGCAAGTACGAGGCGGGCATCGACGACTACAAGGTGATCAAGGACCGCTGCCCGGCCACCGGCACGGTGGGCGGCACCGCCTACGCCAAGTGCGGTGACCAGTGGTGGAGTTACGACACCCCGGAGACCATCGGCACCAAGATGGCCTACAAGGACGCCCAGGGGCTGGGCGGGACCTTCTTCTGGGAGCTGAGCGGGGACACCCCGGACGGGGAGCTGATCAAGGCCATCAAGTAGCCCCGTCCGCAGGGCCGTTGTGGCCGGATGAGCCATCAACTCGCCCTGGGAGAAGGGGTGGTGAGCGGGTGGGAGGCGCCGGCCTCCCACCCGCTCCGCCGTTGCCGGAGGCGGCCCGGCCCGGCAGGTGGGGCGTCGCGTCAGAGCGGCGGGCGGGGCGGCGCCGGGCAGCCGGGCTCGTACTCCTCGATCAGCCGGAGGGCGTCGCCCAGCCCGCGCACCAGCAGCAACACCACGGTCTCGCGCGGGAGTTCCTGCGTCTCGATCCAGTCGAGGGTGACGCCCTCCACGCTGGAGAGCCAACCCGCCAGCGTCG
The DNA here is from genome assembly GCF_028898845.1 of Streptomyces sp. WZ-12. Taxonomy (NCBI): domain Bacteria; kingdom Bacillati; phylum Actinomycetota; class Actinomycetes; order Kitasatosporales; family Streptomycetaceae; genus Streptomyces; species Streptomyces sp. WZ-12. The sequence goes on from NZ_CP118574.1 coordinate 1,608,899, forward strand.
TCCGGGCGAACGGGGGAAGGTCCGGGCGGCCCCAGGCGCCGCGGGCGATGGTGGTCAGCAGCTTGGCCCGGACCTCGGAGCGCAGCGCCAGCACCTCGGCGTCGAAGCCGACCCCGCCGGTCACGATCGCGCGGTAGGCGGCCTGGTGGTGCTGGGCGTAGCGCAGATAGCCGTCTATGGTGCGCCGGACGCGTTCGACCGGCGGCAGGCCGCGGGCGCTGCCGGCCCGCTTGACCAGCTCGGCCACCGCGTCCTCGATGATCGCCAGGTAGTAGCCGCGCTTGTTGGTGAAGTAGTAGTAGATCAGGCCCTTGGCGACCCCGGCCTGGCGTGCGATGTCGTCCATGGACAGCGCGTCGTAGGAGGTGTCGGCGAACAACTTCCGGCCGATGGATATCAGTTCGGCGCGACGTGCCTGGTACCGCTCGGTTGCGCGAGCGGCCCGCGAGGCTGTCCGTCCGTGCTGTTGACTCTTATTCAAAATCCGCCCTAGTCTCCAACTACCAAGAGTTCCGCGCAGTATGACAGAACGTCACGCGGACTCTTCCGGTCTGCGACGGACCACCGCAGACCGCGCCACGAAGCACTTCCCTCGCGCATTCGACCGCTGCCCCGGGGAGGACGCAGTGAGCAGATCGAACGGCACGGCGCCCCAAGGACGGACCTCGTGGAAGAAGGCCGCGGCAGTGGCGGCACCCGCCGTACTCGCCGTGGGCGCGCTGGCCACCGTGATGGCGCAGGGCGCACTGGCCGCGTCCTTCGCGGTGTCCGGCACCAACTTCCAGGTCGCCTCCGGCAAGTTGACCAGCAACGGACTCGCCTCGTACGTGCACACCGACCACGACACCGACGACCACGGCCACCCGGTCGCCCTGCTGGGCATCGGCCAGGCGCACCTCACCGACATCTGCCAGGCGGCCCGGGTGCAGACCCCGTTGGGAGCGGTGGTGTTCAAGCTGACCGCCGGGGGCGACGCCGGGGCGGTGCGCGCCGACAACCTCGTCATCGACGGGGAGGACCTGGTCGGCGACGCCCGGTTCGGCACCGCGCAGATCGGGCGGGACGCCGGCACCCTGGACGCGGTGCCGGGGGTCAAGGGCCCACGCGGGAAGTTCGGGCTACAGGCCAGCAACATCGAGGTGGCCGGCGTCAAATCGCATGCCTGGTCCGCCACCGGCGGCAACTTCCGGCTCAAGGGCCTGCGGGTGAGCGTCAGCCTGGACGGCCGGGCGTGTTTCTGAGCGCGCGCCGCGCGCGGTGGGGCGCCCGACTGGAGCGGGCGCTGCCCTGGCCGGAACGGCGGGCGGCGCTGCGGCGGTGGCGGCGGTCCCGGCCGTTCTGGGCCGGACTGCTGCTCCTGCTCGGCGGCGCCGAACTGCTCCTGGTGCCGCTGTCGCCGCTGACGGTCCTGGTGAGCCTGGGACTGGGCGGACTGGCCGCGCTGGGCATCGGGGTGGCGCTGATGGTGGCCGGGCTCTTCCTGTGGTGCACGCCGGCCGCGCACCACTACGTGAGCATCAACGCGCTGATCCTGTCGGTGCTCTCGTTCGCCGCGACCAACCTCGGCGGATTCCTGGTCGGGATGGGACTGGGGATCGCGGGCAGCGCGATGGGGTTCGGCTGGACGCCGGTGCGGACGGCGGCCTCCCCCGACGGGGCGGAGCCCCCGGGGGCGGCTCGGGCGCAGGCCCGGGACCAGGACCAGGCCGCGGTTCCCGCACCACCGCGCCGCGGCACCGGCAGCAAGGCGCTCGCCGTCGGACTGCCGGTCGCACTGCTCGCCATCCTCGGGGGTCCCGCACCACGCGCCGGGGCGGCCGGGGCGACGCCCCCCGCGCCGCCGGTCCCGCCGACCGTGACCACCACGCGCTTCGCCCCGCAGGGCTTCACCCTGGCCGGCGTCTCCACCGTCCCCACCGCCCGCGGGCCGCTGAAGGTGATGGTGCTGCGGATGAAGGCCGCCTCGCTGACCGACTACCGACTCATCACCCACGATGCGCAGGGCGACCAACTCGCCCTGCGCGCGGACTCGTTGGACCTCAAGGGTGCGGTCACCCTCTACCTCACCAAGTTCACCGGCTGCATCGAGGGGGTGCTCTGCCTGACCTTCACCCCGGACACCCTGCCGGTCCCCCCGGTCGTCCCGCCGTTCGTCTACATGACGCGGGTGACCGCGGAACAGGCGCTGGTCACCTCGGATCTGATCGTGGCGGACGGGCTGCGGCTCCAGGCGGGCGGCGGGGCCTCCTGAGCCGGGGCGCCCGCCCGGGGTTTACGCCCCCGGCCGGTGCGAGCACCATCCGCGTACGGGGCTTGGAGCCGTAACGGAGAGGTGACGCGTGGTCAACCCTTGGCTGGCGATGGAGGTGGGCGCCGATCCCGGCGAGCGCATCCGCACGGTGCGCAGGGCGCACGAGGCGTTCCTGGCGGACGGGACGGTGGCGCCGCCGGTCCGGCAGGTGGTCGCCGACTCCTGGCGCCGCTCGGCGCGGGCGTGCGCGGCGCCGGACGGGATCGCGCCCGTCGAGCTCGACGGGGCCGCGCTGCACAGCTACCGGGAGGCGCACCCGTTGGCCCGCGCGATGCCGGTCTTCCGGGAGTTGTTGGGCGGCATCGCCCAGGACGGGGCGCATCTGTTGGCGGTCTGCGATCCGCAGGGGCGGCTGCTGTGGGTGGAGGGACACCGCGGGGTGTTGCACCGCGCGGAGCGGATGAACTTCATGGTCGGGGCCCGTTGGGACGAGCGCCACGTCGGCACCAACGCGCCCGGCACCGCGCTCGCCGCCGACCACGCCGTCCAGATCTTCGCCACCGAGCACTACAACCGGCGGGCGCAGCCCTGGACGTGCGCCGCCGCGCCCGTCCACGACCAGCGGACCGGCCGGCTGCTGGGCGCCGTGGACATCACCGGCGGCGACCACCTGGCCACCCCGCACTGCCTGGCACTGGTACAGGCCACCGCCCGCGCCGCCGAGTCCCATCTCTCCGCCTCCGCAAGGGAGTTGGGTACCTTCCTCACCGCACTCGGCCGGGACGAGGCCCTGCTGGTGCGGGACGGCGAGCGGCTGCGCCTCGGGCGCCGGCACAGCGAGATCATGGTGTTGCTCGCCCACCACCCGGACGGCCTGACGGGCGATCAACTCTCGTTACTGCTGTACGGCGAACGGGAGATGCGCCCGGTGACCCTGCGGGCCGAACTCTGCCGGCTGCGCCAGCTCGTCGGACCGCTCCTGCGCTCCCGGCCGTACCGCCTCACCAGTCCGGTGGAGACCGATCTGGTCACCGTGGAACGGGATCTGACCAACCGCCATCTGGTCGCGGCGCTCGACGCCTACCGCGGTCCGCTCCTGCCCTCCTCGGAGGCGCCCGGCATCCGTCGGCTGCGGACCGCGTTGGAGGACCGGATGCGCCGGGCGCTGCTCACCACCGGCGACCCGGACCAACTGCGTGCCTGGGCGCACACACCGTGGGGCGAGCACGACCTGGAGATCCGGGAGGCCCTGGTGGCCGCCCTCCCCGAGCGCTCCCCGGCGCGCACCGCCTCCCTCGCCGCCGCCGGCCGACTGCGCCTGGAATACGGCCTGACCAGCGAATTCCCCGATCCCAGGGAGGCCGCCAGGCACTGAAGGGCCGGCGCCGCCCCGCCAGACACCGGGGCCCGCCCGCGCGCAACGTTCGTGCAACCTCCGCCGCCCTAGCCTCCCCTCCACCGCCCGCCGCACGCGCGCGGCGGGGTGCACCGACGATCGATGGGGAGGCCGTCCCGTGGCGCGTTATGCGAACCCCGGTTCCGCCGATGCCGTGATGAGCTACCAGTCCCGCTATGACCACTGGATCGGCGGCGCGTACGTACCGCCCGCCCAGGGCCAGTACTTCGAGAACCCGACGCCGATCAACGGCCGCCCGTTCACCGAGGTCGCCCGCGGCACCGCCGAGGACGTCGAGCGCGCCCTGGACGCCGCGCACGCCGCGGCCCCCGGCTGGGCGCGCACGCCCGCCGCCGAACGCGCCGGCGTCCTCAACAAGATCGCCGACCGGATGGAACACCACCTGGAGGCGCTGGCGGTCGCCGAGAGCTGGGAGAACGGCAAGCCGGTCCGCGAGACGCTCGCCGCGGACATCCCGCTGGCCATCGACCACTTCCGCTACTTCGCGGGCGCGGTGCGGGCCCAGGAAGGCACCCTCTCGGAGATCGACGGGGACACGGTCGCCTACCACTTCCACGAGCCGCTGGGCGTGGTCGGCCAGATCATCCCCTGGAACTTCCCGATCCTGATGGCGACTTGGAAGCTGGCCCCGGCACTGGCCGCCGGCAACACGGTGGTCCTCAAGCCCGCCGAACAGACCCCCGCCTCGGTGCACTTCCTGATGAGCCTGATCGCGGACCTGCTGCCGCCCGGCGTGGTCAACATCGTCAACGGCTTCGGCGTCGAGGCGGGCAAGCCGCTGGCGTCCAGCCCCCGGGTCGCCAAGATCGCCTTCACCGGCGAGACCACCACCGGCCGCCTGATCATGCAGTACGCCTCCGAGCATCTGCGGCCGGTGACACTGGAGTTGGGCGGCAAGAGCCCCAACATCTTCTTCGACGACGTCTCCAGCGCAACCGACGACTTCCACGACAAGGCCCTCGAAGGCTTCACCATGTTCGCCCTCAACCAGGGCGAGGTGTGCACCTGTCCGTCCCGCGCGCTGATCCAGCGCGGGCACTACGCGGACTTCCTGGCGGCCGGAGTGGCCCGCACCGAGAAGATCGTCCAGGGCCACCCCCTGGACACCGACACCATGATCGGTGCCCAGGCGTCCAACGACCAACTGGAGAAGATCCTCTCCTACTTCGACATCGGCCAGAAGGAGGGCGCCAAGGTCCTCACCGGCGGCGCCCGGGCCGAACTGGGCGGCGAGTTGGAGGGCGGCTACTACGTCCGCCCGACCATCTTCGAGGGCCGCAACGACATGCGGATCTTCCAGGAGGAGATCTTCGGCCCGGTCGTCGCGGTCACCCCGTTCAGCGACTTCGACGACGCGATCACCGTCGCCAACGACACCCTCTACGGCCTCGGCGCCGGCGTCTGGACCCGCGACGGCTCCACCGCCTACCGCGCCGGCCGCGCCATCCAGGCCGGCCGCGTCTGGACCAACTGCTACCACGCGTATCCCGCGCACGCCGCATTCGGCGGCTACAAACAATCCGGCATCGGCCGCGAAACCCACAAGATGATGCTGGACCATTACCAGCAGACGAAGAACCTGTTGGTGTCGTACTCACCGAAGAAGATGGGTTTCTTCTAGAGGCCCGTCCCCTCCTGAAGCATCGATTTCCTCCAGGAGAACGAAAAGGGCGCCCGATCGGGAACTATTCCCGGCGGGCGCCCTTTTGCTTTCCGGTGCGTTATTCACTCGCCACGCCTCTCCGCATCTTCGCACCCCAGCGTCGCCGAAGAAATGCGCTCGGTAACCGTCAGTGTGCCACTCCAACAGACGCAACCGATGGTGAGGGCCGGGAGCCTCCGGTAGCGTCCAGACACAGGTTGACCCAGGCAGCTAACGTGCCTGAAAACAGCTCGGTCGACACGACCACCGCCGGTGGACACATACTGGTTAGAGAGCGTGGAACTGCGTTTCCACCGGCACCGCGGCACCTCATGGGCCCGCCCCGACCGTATGTCTGGTGAGTCGGGTTCAGGCGACAAAAGCAGGCATGAGGCGCTCAAGGAGCTCACATGGTGAATGAATCTGCCGACGACCGGCCCAACGATTCGACGGAAGCCGCGATATCCCCGCCGCGCGGCGGGGAATCGGAGGCGGGCCTGGAACGCGCCTTTGCCGAATTGCTGGCCAAGGTGCTGACACGCGCCGAACCGGTTCCGGTCGATGGGCATTTTTTTGCGGATCTCGGGGCTGATTCGCTGGTGATGGCGCATTTCTGCGCGAGGGTCAGGAAGCGGGCGGACCTGCCGTCGGTGTCGATGAAGGACATCTACGCGCATCCGACCGTGCGGGGCCTGGCGACGGCGCTGGCCGATGCCGTGCCCGCGGCCGCCGGGGCACCGGCGGACCGGGCCTCCTCGGTGTCGACCGAGGCGCCGCTACCGGGCAGCACCGTGCGCTATGTCCTGTGCGGGATCGCGCAGTTGCTCTTCTTCTTCGGGTATTCCTACCTGATCGCGTTCACCTTCACGGGCGGTTATGGGTGGGTTGCCGACGGGACCGGGCCGGGCGATATCTATGTGCGGGCGGTCCTCTTCGGGGGTGCCGAATTCTTCGGCCTGTGTGCCTTCCCGATCGTGGTGAAGTGGGTGCTCGTCGGGCGGTGGACCCCGCGGGAGTTCCCGGTCTGGGGAGTCGGGTATCTGCGGTTCTGGATCGTGAAGGTGTTGGTGCAGGCCAACCCGGTCGTGGTGTTCGTGGGCAGTCCGATTTACCTGTTCTACCTGCGGGCGCTGGGGGCGAAGGTCGGTAAGCACGTCACGGTGTTGTCGCGACACGTTCCCGTGTGTACGGATCTGCTCAGCGTCGGTGCGGGGAGCGTGCTGCGTAAGGATTCGTTCTTCCTTTGTTACCGGGCGTATGCCGGGCGGATTCAGACGGGGAGGGTCACTCTCGGGCGGAATGTGTTCGTCGGTGAGCGGACCGTTCTGGACATCAATTCCTCAATCGGGGACGGGGGGCAGCTCGGGCACACCTCCACCCTTCAGTCCGGTGATGCGGTGCCCGCCGGTCAGCGCTGGCACGGGTCGCCGGGGCAGCCGACCGAGCTGGACTACCTGCGCGTCGCGCCCGCGCGGTGTGGCACCGCGCGCCGAGCGGCGTTCGGTCTGGCCGACCTCGCGCGGACGCTGCTCGTCGTCCTGCCGCTGTCCGTCTTGGTGTTCGCCGTGCTGTGGAGTCGGGTCCCGGTGCTCGCAGGAACGGGGTTCCTGGCCGAGCAGCCCCTCACCTCGGCGGCGTTCTACGTCAATGCGCTGTTGCTGTCCGCCGTGCTGTTCGTCGGGTTCGTGGTGGTGGGGCTGGTCGTGCTGGTCAGCCTGCCGCGCGTGATGCACCGGGTGATCGAGCCCGGGGCGGTGTATCCGCTGTACGGCTTCCGTTACACGGTGCACCGTTCGGTCGCGCGGATGACCAACCTGAAGTTCTTCATCTGGCTGTTCGGCGACAGTTCCTACATCGTCCACTACCTGCGGAGCCTGGGATACGACCTCTCCCTGGTGGAACAGACCGGTTCGAACTTCGGCAGCGGCCTGCAACACGAGTCGCCGTTCCTGAGCTTCGTGGGCAGCGGCACGATGGTCGCCGACGGACTGTCCATCATGAACGCCGAGTTCTCCGGCACGTCCTTCAGCGTCGTGCCCACCACGATCGGCAAGCACAACTTCCTCGGCAACCACATCGCCTATCCGCCCGGCGGTCGGACCGGCGACAACTGCCTGTTGGCCACCAAGGTGATGGTGCCGCTCGACGGCGAAATCCGGGAGGGCGTGGGGCTGTTGGGCTCGCCGCCCTTTGAGATCCCGCGGACGGTGGAGCGCGACAGCCGCTTCGACCACCTGCGCAGCGGCGACGAACTGCGCAACCGCCTGGCCGCCAAGAACCGGTACAACCTCCGCACCATGGGCCTGGCATTGCTCGCCCGGTGGGTGCACTTCTTCGGGCTGGTGCTGTTGGGCCTGGCGACCGTCAACGGCGAGGGCTGGTTCGGAAGCCTGCTGGACGCCGGATTCCTGGTCGGCGCCGTGGTGCTCACCGCCCTCTACTACGGCGTCATGGAGCGGTTCCTGATGCGGTTCCGTGCCCTGGAGCCGCAGGTGTGCTCCATCTACGACCCGTACTTCTGGCACCACGAGCGGTTGTGGAAGGTTCCGGACACGCACCTCAACGCCTTCAACGGGACCCCGTTCAAGGCTGTGCTGTGGCGGCTGTTGGGGGTCCGGATCGGCCGTCGGGTCTTCGACGACGGCTGCTACTTCACCGAGCGGACGCTCACCGCCGTCGGCGACGACTGCACCCTGAACGCCAGCAGCAGGATCCAGTGCCACTCGCAGGAGGACGGCACCTTCAAATCCGACCGCAGCACGCTCGGCGCCGGATGCACCCTCGGGGTGGGTGCGCTGGTGCACTACGGCGTGACGATGGGCGACGGCGCGGTGCTGGCCGCCGACTCCTTCCTGATGAAGGGCGAGGACGTGCCACCACGCGCACTGTGGTTGGGGAACCCGGCCGCCGATGCCGGCTCCCACCGTCGCCAGCCCCCCGCCACAGACACCGGGGCGGAGTCGACGCCGTTGGCCGACCGCCAGACACCGCCACGGCGCTCCGCACACCAGGGCACGACCGTCGCCAGACGCACGTCCGGCTGAGCCCCAGTCACCGTGATCGGTCCATCCAGCACGGTACGAGCCGGCGAAGGGAGCACCAACGATGAAGAAGCTGACCGACGAGGACCGGGCGTACTGGGAACGAGCCCTGGCCGTCGGGGGGTTCACCGCGGTGCCCCGATGGTCGCGGCATCCGGTGACCGGACTGGCGACGCATGAGCTGACGCTGCCCGACGAGACCGCCGAGGCCCTGACGCGTCAGGCCGCGGCGCTCGGTGCGACGGCGGAGGCGGTGCTGTTGGCCGCGCACGCCAAGGTGCTCGCCGCACTCTCCGGTGAGGCGGAGGTGACCACCGGCTACCGGCCCGCCGAGGGTGGGCCGGCGCTGCCGTGCCGGGTGTCCACCGCCGGACACAGTTGGCGCGGGCTGGTGACGGAGTCCACCCGCGCGACGGAGGGCCTGCTCGCCCACCGCGGCGTCAGGGTGACGGACCTCAGGAACGAACTGGGCCTGGAACATGACCTGTTCGAGGTCGAGTGGGATCTGTCCGGGGGCGGGGAGGAGCTGGCCGAGAGCACCGTGTTGCGGGTCGCGCCGGTGCGGTGCGGCGAGCGGATGGTGTTGCGGTTGCGGTATCGGACGGAGGTGTTGGACGCCGAGAGCGTGGCCAGGATCGGTGGTTATCACCTTGCTGCGTTGGCGCAGTTCGTCGCCGATCCGGAGGCCGCGCCGGTGCAGCACGCCTTGTTGTCTGTGGCTGAGCGGCGGGTGCAGTTGGAGGGGTTGGCGGGGCCGTTTCGGGTGCTTCCGGATCGTCGGTTCCATGAGTTGTTCGAGGAGCGGGTGCGGGTGGAGCCGGGGGCGGTTGCGGTGGTGTGGGGGGAGGAGTGGTTGTCGTATGGGGAATTGAATGGGTGGGCGAATCGGTTGGGGCGGGCGTTGGTGGCGCAGGGGTTGGGGCGTGAGGGTGTGGTGGGGGTGGTGGCGGAGCGGTCGGTGGAGTGGTTGGCGGCGGTGTTGGCGGTGTTCAAGGCTGGTGGTGTCTATCTGCCGATCGAGCCGCGTTTTCCGGCTGAGCGGATGGCGGCGATGCTCAGGCGTGCCGGGTGTGGTCTGGTGCTGGTGGAGGCGGGGAGTTCGGGGGCGTTGGATGAGGCGTTGGCCATGGTGTCGGGGGTGCGTCGGCTGTGTGTGGGTGAGGTGTTGGCTGAGGGCGGTTTCGGTGGTGAGGATTTGGGGGTGGAGGTGGGTGCGGATCAGCTTGCCTATGTGTATTTCACCAGTGGTTCGACGGGTGAGCCCAAGGGTGCGTTGTGTGAGCATGCGGGGTTTTTGAATCATCTGTTCGCCAAGATTGATGACTTGGGGATGGGTGAGGGCAGTGTGGTGGCGCAGACGGCGCCGCAGTGTTTTGACATTTCGTTGTGGCAGTTGGTTTCGGCGTTGGTGGTGGGTGGGCGCACGCTGTTGGTGGGGCAGGAGACGGTGTTGGATGTGGGGCGGTTTGTGGAGGAGTTGGCGCGGGGGCGGGTGTCGGTGGTGCAGGTGGTGCCGTCGTATTTGGAGGCGGTGGTGTCGCATCTGGAGTTGCATCCGCGGGCGTTGCCGGATTTGCGGTGTGTGTCGGTGACGGGGGAGGCGTTGAAGAGGGAGTTGGTGCAGCGGTGGTTTGCGGTGAATCCGGGGATCAGGTTGATGAATGCGTATGGGTTGACGGAGACGTCGGATGACACGCATCACGAGGTGATGGTGGCGGTTCCGCGGGGGGAGCGGGTTCCGTTGGGGCGGTGTGTGAACAACGTGCGGGTGTATGTGGTGGATGAGGATGTGGAGCCGGTGCCGTTGGGTGCGCCGGGTCAGATTGTGTTTTCTGGGGTGTGCGTGGGGCGGGGGTATGTGAATGATCCGGAGCGGACGCGGGTGGCGTTTCGGGAGGATCCGCATCGGGTGGGTGAGCGGTTGTATGTGGGGGGTGATTTTGGGCGGTGGTTGCCTGGTGGGAAGTTGGAGTTTTTGGGGCGGCGGGATGCACAGGTGAAGGTCCGGGGGTTCCGGATCGAGATCGGTGAGGTGGAGAACGCGTTGTCGCGGGTGGTGGGGGTGCGTGATGGTGCGGTGGTGGTGGCCGGTGGGGAGGGGCAGGGCAAGCGGTTGGTGGCCTTCTACAGCGGCCCACAACCACTGGAGGACGAGGCGCTCCGAGTGCAGTTGGGGGATTCGCTGCCCTCCTACATGGTGCCCACCACCTTCCAGTGGCTGGAGCGGCTGCCGTTGACCGCGAACGGCAAGATCGACGGCAAGGCGCTGACCGCCCTCGCCAACGCTTCGGAGGCACCCGAGGAGGGACAGGACGCTCCGCACACCCCCACCGAGCGGCGACTGGCTCGCGCGTGGGCGGAGGTCCTCGGGGTGCCGGAGGCCCAGATCGGGCGGCGGGATCACTTCTTCGGCCGGGGCGGCACCTCGCTCTCGGCGTTGAAGTTGGTGATCGCGCTCGACCGGGCCGTCTCCCTCAGGGAACTCACCACTCACCCGGTGTTGGCTGACTTGGCCGAGCTGCTCGACGGGCACCGGAAGCAGGGCGAGGACGACGAGGGCGAGGACGGCGGCGGGGGTGGGCTGCTACAGACGCTTGTCGAGCCGGTGGGTGAGCCTGTCGGTCATCTGGTCTGCTTCCCCTTCGCGGGTGGTGGCGCGGTGGCTTTCCAGGCGATGGCTGAGGTGTTGCGGGCCGGTGGGTTCGCGGTGCATGCCGTTGCACTGTCCGGGCATGAACCGGCCGATGACCAGGCGCCGTTCGCGCCGTTGGAGGAGGTGGTCAGGCAGACCGCCGACGAGATCGCCCGACGTGGCCTGGCCGGGGTGGTGTTGTGGGGGCATGCGGCGGGGGCGGCGTATGCGTGGGCCACGGCACAGTTGCTCCAGGAAGAACAGGTGCACGTCCAACGGGTCTTCCTCGGGGCCCAGTTGCTCGGCGATGCCGCCGAGCGGCGCGCCGCCGCGGAGGCACTGCTTGCCCGGAGCGACGCGGAGATCGTCAAGGAACTGACCGCGGACAACGACCCGCTCGCACTGGGCGCACTCGACGCCCGGCGTGCCGAGCGGGTCGGTGCCGCCTATCGGCATGACGGTGTGGCCGCGCACCGCTACTTCGCGGATGCCTTGGAGCACCCACCAACCACCAGGCTCACCGCGCCAGTCACCCTCGTTCTGGCGGACGACGACCCGTTCACCGTCGAGGGGAGCCACCGGCTGGATGACTGGCGGCTGTTGGCCGACCACGTCGAGTTGTGCCGGCTTCCCGACGGCGGCCACTACTTCCCCCGCACCCGCCCCGCCGACGCGGCCCGGGCCGTCCTGCGCACCGATACCTCGTGACCCCCGAGAGGACCGATACGGCACCACTGCCGCGCAACTCCCCCACCAGGGGTGCAGCGGCCAAGGACAGGAGAGGCACCGACATGTCACTGCCATCGTCAACGACCCTGCTCGACGTAGCCGTTCAGCCCGGCAGACCGCCGATCCTCCTCGCCGAGGGCGGCGACGACCCGGCGCGCTGGGCTGGCCAACACCGAGACGCCCTCTACGCCACTCTCCGCGAGCATGGTGCGTTGTTGGTTCGTGGGTTGGGTTTGGGTGACGCGGCGGTGACTGCGGCCGTGTTCCGGGCGTTGTCCGGTGGTCTGATGGCGGAGCGGGAGAGTTTCGCGCCCCGGGAGCGTTACGAGCCGGGGGTGTACTCGTCCTCGAAGTGGCCGCAGAACCAGCCGATGTGCATGCACCACGAACTCAGCTACACCACCACCTTCCCCGGCCTGATGCTCTTCGCGTGCCACACCGCCCCCCAGGACGGTGGAGCCACCGCGGTGGCCGACGCCGCGGCCGTACTGCGGGCGTTGCCACGGCGGTTGGTCAAACGCTTCGAGCGCCAAGGATGGCTACTGACCCGCAGCTACAACAACGAGATCGGCGCCTCCACCCTCGAAGCCTTCGGCACCGAGGACCGCCACACCATCGAAAACTACTGCCACACCAACGCCATCACCTACCAGTGGCAACCCGACGGCACCCTGCACACCCGCCAACGCCGCAGCGCCCTGCTGACCCACCCCCACACCAAACAACGCTGCTGGTTCAACCAGATCGCCTTCCTCAACCAGTGGACCCTGGCGCCAGAAATCCGCGAATACCTCACCGAGACCTACGGCACCGACGGCCTGCCGTTCAACACCGCCTACGGCAACGGCGAGCCCATCGAAGAAGACGTCATCGACCTGCTCAACACCACCTACACCACCCACACCGCCCGCGAACCCTGGCAAAGCGGCGACCTCCTCCTCGTCGACAACATCCGCACCGCACACAGCAGAGAACCCTTCACCGGAACCCGCGAGGTCCTCGTCGGCCTGGCCAACCCCACGCCACTGGCCGACTGCTCACCCACCATCGAGGTGACCACCCCATGACCACCCTCCACCCCGCCCACACCCACCCACCCAACCCCCGCACCATCCCCACCTTCGCCGTCATCTCCGGCGCCCAAGTCCAACACGTCTGACCGGACACGCCCACCGCATCGTCGACCTGATCGAAACCACCTACCGCCTCCACGACAACGGCGAAACCACCAACCCCCCCTCCTTCTTCCTCCACCTCCCCGACCGCCCCACCTCCCGCATCATCGCCCTACCCGCCTCCCTCGGCGGCACCACCCCCATCGACGGCCTCAAATGGATCTCCAGCTTCCCCACCAACATCGAAGCCGGCATCCCCCGCGCCTCCGCCGTCCTCATCCTCAACGACCACGACACCGGCTACCCCTTCGCCTGCCTGGAAAGCTCCATCATCAGCGCCACCCGCACCGCAGCCTCCGCCACCCTGGCCGCCGACCACCTCACCCGCACCCGCCCCCGACCCCGCACCATCGGCTTCTTCGGCACCGGACTCATCGCCCGCTACATCCACACCTTCCTCACCGAAACCGGCTGGCACTTCGACCAAATCGGCATCCACGACCTCTCCCCCGACAGCGCCGCCGGCTTCCGCCTCTACGCAGAACAAGCAGGCACCACCCCCTGGGTCACCATCCACAACGACCCCGAAGAACTCATCCGCACCAGCGACCTCATCGTCTTCGCCACCATCGCCAACCAACCCCACATCACCAACCCCACGTGGTTCGACCACCACCCCCTCATCCTCCACGTCTCCCTACGCGACCTCACACCCGACATCCTGCTCACCGCCGCCAACTTCCTCGACGACATCGACCACTGCCTCACCGCCAACACCTCCCCCCACCTCACCGAACAACGCACCGGCACACGAGACTTCATCAACGGCACACTCAACGACGTCATCAACGCACGCGTAAAAGTCCCCACCGACCAGACCGTAGTGTTCTCACCCTTCGGACTCGGCGTACTGGACCTCGCCCTCGGCAAGTACGTCTACGACGAAGTAGCCCGCTCCGACGCCCTCCACGTCGTCGACGACTTCTTCCACGAACTACGCCGCTATGGCTGACCGGCCGACATCGCCACGAGTGCGGAAGGAGGCGTCATGACGGTCATCTCCACCCCTGCGGACTTCAACGCCGAGGACCTCTACGTCGACCTGCGGTCGATGGTGGGGCACGCCCTGTTCCTCAAGTGCGAGGGATTCAACTTCGCCGGCTCGATCAAGCTCAAGGCCGCGACCGAAATGGTGGAGGCCGCCGAGGAGAGCGGGACCCTGCGGGCGGGGTCCATCATCATCGAATCGTCCTCCGGCAACTTGGGCGTGGCCCTGAGCATCATCGCCGCCAGCAAGGGATACGGCTTCGTCTGCGTGACGGACGCGCGCTGCAACCTCTCGGCGCAGCGGTTCATGGAGGCGATGGGCGGCCAGGTGCACATCATCTCCGAGCCGGCGTCGCACGGCGGTCTGCTCGGTGCGCGCCTGGCGCACGTGCAGCGGTTGTGCGCCTCCGACGAACGGTATGTCTGGCTCAACCAGTACTCCAACGCGAACAACTGGAAGGCCCACTACCGCACCACCGCGCCGGCCATCGCGCGCCATTTCCCGCGCCTGAACGTGCTGTTCATCGGGACGGGCACCACCGGCACGCTGATGGGCTGCGCCCGTTACTTCCGGAAGCTGCACCGGCAGGTGAAGATCGTGGCGGTGGACAGCGTCGGCTCGGTGACCTTCGGCGGCGAGCCGGCCCGCCGGATGATCCCCGGCCTGGGCACCAGCGTCCGCCCCGCGCTGCTGGACGAGTCGTTCGTGGACGACGTGATCCACGTCCGGGAGGTGGACACCATCCGGACCTGTCACCGCCTGGCCCGGCGCGGGTTCCTCTTCGGGGGCTCGACCGGCACCGTCGTCAGCGGCGCCCAGGAGTGGTTGGCCAGGCAGTCCGACCCGGACCTCACGGCGGTGGCGATCTCCCCGGACCTCGGTGAGCGCTACCTGGACACCGTCTACCAGGCGAGTTGGGTCCGGGCGTTGTACGGGGAGGACGTGCTCGATCAGGATCGGCTGGCGGCGCGGCTGAGTCGGGTCGGTGAGTGGCGCGGCGGCTGAGGTCCCGTCGTGCGGCTCCGGCCGCCGCCGTACCGCCGCCCCGGTCGGGCAGCGCGTCCTCCTGGCCGGCGGCCCGCCGCCCGGCGGCGCGTTGCCACCGGACACGGCCACCCGACTCCACGAGGAGGAGTCGGCCGGCGGCTGAACCACCCAGCGGGGCGCCGGAGTTCACCCGCCCGCCGTCACGTCAGAGCCCCCACGCGGCCCCAGCCGCTGTCCTTCGGCGCCGGCGCCCGTCCCGCCGCGCCGACGGCGACGAACCGGCCCCATCCGCTGTCCGCGACGACCACCCGCGAGGCCGAGGCCACCGCCGGTGCCGAGCCCTCGGGGGCGTGCGCCGCCCCGACGGCTACGGCGCCGAAGATTCCGACGGAGGCGAGAGCAAGGGCGAGGGCGGCCGAAGTGCGGGACGTTGTGGGGGACTTCATGGTGGTTCGCTCCTCCTGCTGTGGGTGGGACCGGATCCGGAATGTGCGGTGTTGCCCGCTCCTTCCGGTGCTCCAAGACTCCCCCGCGGGCGCCGGCCGGGCCATGCATCACGGCGCTCACCAAACTGCCATGCAGCAAGGCGAACAGCGTACGAATCGCTTTTACCCGGGCAAACTGGGGTGAATTTCCTCAGCGTTGATCGTCCCGATATCGCACCGTCGCCGCGATCACCCCCCTCCCGGACGCCATGAGCACCACCGCGATCAGCACGGCGACGGCCACCGCCGCGGCGCGTCAGCGCCTCGGCGCACCGCCAGGCCGCGGCCGGCACCCGACGCCCCGCGCGTCCGGTGCGCAGCCGGTCGGCGAGCCGGTGCCCGGTGCGGGCCCGCGACGCCGGTCTCGCCTCCTGACCCCGGTCCGGCTGCCGCCCCGCCGCTCCGGGGGCACCCTGGAGGTATGGTCCGCGCCAATGACGAGGTCGAGGCGTTGCTCCAGGAGTACGCCGACCTCCTCGCGATCAGCGGCGGCGACGCCTTCAAGGCCCGGGCGTACGAGAAGGCCGCCCGGGCCATCGGGGGGCACCCCGCCGACGTCTCGAAGCTGGACGCCAAGGGGCTGCGGGAGATCCCGCACGTCGGGGCGTCGATCGCGGAGAAGGTGGTGGAGTTCCTGCGCTCGGGCCGGGTGGCGGTGATCGAGGAGACCCGCGCGACGATCCCGGCCGGCGTACGGGAGTTGATCACCATCCCGACGCTCGGCCCGAAGAAGGCCCTGGTCCTCTACGAGGACCTGGGGATCACCTCCGTCGACCAACTGCTGGACGCCGTCCACGAGGAGCGGTTGCGGGACCTGAAGGGGTTCGGCGAGAAGACCGAGGAGAACATCCTGCACGGCATCGCGCTGCTGCAGCAGGCGGGCGGCGGCCGCATCCTGCTCAACGCCGCGATGGACGTCGCCGAGCAGATCACCGGCGAACTGTCCCGGATCGCCGGCTGCGAGCGCTGCGCCTACGCCGGGTCGCTGCGCCGGATGCGGGAGACCATCGGGGACATCGACATCCTCGTCGCCGCGGAGCGGTCCGCGCCGTTCATGGCGGCGCTGGCCGAGCTCCCGTCCACCGCCGAGGTCATCGCGCACGGCGAGAAGAAGACCTCCGTCCGCACCACCAAGGGCCTCCAGGTGGATCTGCGGGTGCTGCCGCCGGCCTCCTGGGGCGCGGGCCTCCAGTACTTCACCGGCGCCAAGGCACACAACATCCGGACCCGCGCGATCGCGGTGCACAACGGCCTGAAGCTGTCCGAATACGGGCTGTTCGACAGCGAGAGCGGCGAGTTGGTCGCCTCGGAGACGGAGGAGGAGATCTACGCCCGGCTCGGACTGCCGTGGATCGCACCGCCGTTGCGGGAGGACCGCGGCGAGGTCGCCGCCGGGCTGCGGGACGAACTGCCCGACCTGGTCACGGAGCAGGACATCCGGGGCGATCTGCACACCCACACCGACCTCACCGACGGCCTGTCCTCCCTGGAGGACATGGTCGCCGCGGCCGCCGACCGGGGCTACGCGTACTACGCGGTCACCGACCACGCCCCGAACCTCTCCATGCAGCGGATGACCGACGAGAAGATGCTCGCCCAACGGGCCGCGGTGCGGGCCCTGGACCGCAAGCACCGCGGCATGCGGCTGCTGCACGGCACCGAACTCAACATCGACCCGGACGGCGAAGTCGACTGGCCCGACGCGTTCCTGGCGGAATTCGACCTCTGCGTGGCCTCGGTGCATTCGCACTTCAACCAGAGCCGACGGGCGCTCACCCGCCGTCTGATCCGCGCCTGCGAGAATCCGTACGTCGCGATCATCGGCCATCCCACCACCCGGCTGATCGGCAAACGCCCGGGAATCGACGCGGACTTCGACGCGGTATTCGAAGCCTGCGCCCGCACCGGCACCGCCCTGGAAATCAACGCCCATCCCGAGCGGTTGGACCTGTGCGATGAGGACATCCTGCGCGCCAAGCGGCACGGCGTGAAATTCGCCGTGAACTCCGACGCGCACGCCACCACGCACCTGCCCTATCTGCGCTATGGAATCGGCACCGCGCAGCGCGGCTGGCTCACCAAGGACGACATCATCAATGCCTGGCCGCTGACGAAATTGCGCCGCTTCCTGCGCGCGGGCCGCCGACCGTAACGGCCGCCCCCGGCACAGCCGTCGGGCGCGCGCGGCGCCGGGGCCCGTCCGAGGGGCGAGCCCTAGGCGGGCTCGGGCTCCGGTGTCGTGCCGCGGTCCCGCCGGTGCACCCGGTCCAGCAGCGCGGCCGGGTCCGGCTCGGCCTGGAGGCCGCGCAGCAGCAACAGCCACAGGTCGTCGAGGTGCTCCTCGATGTTCCGCCGTCCCTCCAGCGCGTCGGAGACGGTGTGCAGCCCGAAGAAGGCGCAGACCACGCCGTGCGCGGTGACCACCGGCTGCATCCCGACGGCCAGTTCGCCGTTGCGGGCGGCCTCTTCGAGGAGCTGGGTCACCGCCTCGATCCAGCCGAGGAACGGCGTCGGGAGCTGGGTCTCGATGGCCTTGCGCTCCGCCCACAGTCGAGCCCCGGCCCGCACCACGACGTCGTCCCGGAACGCCCGCGCCACCTCGAAGCTCAGCCCGACGAGTTTCTCCAACGCCGGTACGCCGGGCTGTCGGTAACGGCTGATCAGTTGCGGCCAGGTGGCGAAGTGCTCCTCGACGATGGCCAGGGCGAGCTTCTCCTTACTGGCGAAGTGGAAATAGATCGCGCCGCTGGTGCGGCCGGAATGCGCGCTGATATCGCTGATGCTCGTGCCGGCATAACCCCGCTCGTCGAACAGCGTTGCGGCCGCTTCCAGAAGGAACCTGCGCGTCGTCTTCGCCCGGATCTGCACATGCACCTCAGATGTCGTTCTCGTGCCACCTGCTGGAAATGTACCGCGCCCCGCCTCCCCCAATTCACGGGTGCGGGTGTTCGAATTCCGATATTCCCTAGTCATATGAATACGTCACCTTCCGGCCCGGCCGAAAAGAGCCGACCGCTCAGTTGGTCCCGGACCGTCGAGCGGGAGTTGGTGCACCGGACCTCGGTGGCCGAGGTCCTCCTCACGGACGTCCGCCCGGCGCCGGCCACGGACACCTTCGACGCGGCGGCGTGCTGGCCGCGGGCCCACACGACCTTCCCGCGCACCGGGCCACAACGGCACAGCCCACTGGTCCTGGTGGAGACCCTGCGCCAGCTCGGCCTATACGTCCCGCTGCGGTTCTACGGGGTCCCCGCGACATGCCACGCGATCATCACCGACCTGCACTTCCGGCTCTCCCCTGCGGCCGAACCGCCGGCCGCCCCCGGCGCGACCGAGATCACCTGCCGCGCCCGCGCGAGCGGCGTCCGACGGACACCGGACGGGACCGTCACCGGCCTGCGGCTGGACGTCGACTTCGCCGCTGGAGGGGCGCTTTTCGGCCGGGGCGGCGGCGGGGTCCGGTTCGTGCCCGAGGCGGGCTACGCCGCCCTGCGCGCCCGGGGCGCGACCGGCACTCCGACGCCCGCGCCCCCGCCGCCGGCGCACCGCCCGGGCGTCGCCGCGTTGACCGTGAACCACCTCCAGGACGCGGTCCTCGCCCTGGACGGCGACGGGCTGTTGGTGGCGCCGGCCGACCCGCTGCACCCGTTCCTCTTCGACCACCCCACCGACCACGTGCCCGGGATGGTGCTCCTGGAGGCCGCGCGACAGGCGGTCGCGTACCGCACCGGAGGCGCACTGGCGCGCCCGCGCGGGGGGCGGCTCAGGGCGGTGCGGTTCACCGAACTCGCGCCGCTCGCCCGCGTGCTGTGCACCCGGCACCACTCGACGTGCGTGTTCCGCATCGTCCAGGGCGGCACACCAACGGCCTACGGCACCCTCAGTTACGCATAGGGCATAAAATATGGACTTTTATCGATCTATTGACCCCGCCGCGTCGCCGTCCGTAGCGTAACGATCGTTATTTTCCGACGCGGAGCGCGCGTTGATCTCCCGTGCGCGGGAGCCGCCCCCCGTCGGGAACCCTCAAGCCCGCTGCCGCGGCCGTGCACCGACGCAGTCATGCCTCGAAAGGCCACCCGGTCACATCGCCGCCCTCCGGGCCCAGCGGAACGGAACCTCGGATGACAGCACACCGCATCCTTTCCTGGACCCCCGCCGCCGTCGTCTTCGACTGTGACGGCACGTTGATGGACACCGAACGCCACTGGGTGGACGCCCGTGACGTGGTGCTGCGCGAATACGGCTACGCCCCCGCCCCGGGGTTCGCGGAACAGGCCCGGGGCCTGCACTACACCGCGTGCGGCCGGCTGATGGCCGATGCGGTCGGCCGGCCCGACCTGACCGAGGAGTTGACGGCCTCGCTGCTCGACCGCTTCCGGCAACTCGTCGCGGCCAACCCGACGACCATGCCCGGCGCCCCCGAACTGGTGCGCTCGGCCGCCCGGTTCGCCCCGCTGGCGGTGGCCAGCAACTGCCCGCTGGAAGTCGTGGAATCCTGCCTGGACTTCGCCGGGCTGCGCCGGTTCTTCGGCCACATCGTGGTGCCCGACGCCAGCACCAGACCCAAACCCCACCCGGACGTCTACCTGACCGCGGCCCGGCTCTGCGGGGTCGAACCGGCCAGTGCACTGGCCGTCGAGGACTCGCACTGCGGCATCCAGGCGGCCGCGGCCGCCGGACTCCGGGTGATCGGCGTCGGCCCCCGCCCGTCCGGGCCGGAGACCACGCTGGCCGACTGGTGGGTCCACTCGCTCCAGGAACCGGCCGTGCAGGGCTGGGCGGGCGCCCGCATCCCCATCCAGGGCGACGGCCCCAACGGCGCCCAGCACGGCACGCAAAACGGCACGCCCTAACCGAGACCCAGCCCCGCGCCGGGCGCCCCGACCGCCCGCCCGCACGGTGCGCCGGGCTCTCGCCTCCCACCCGACCATCCGTCATCTCCCTTCCAGGCACGGCCAGTTCGCGTCGGTCGGCGAGCACCGGCGGCGTCTCCGGGCGCGCGGCGCTCCTCGGCCGGCGGGCTCCGGCCGGCGCTCCGCACCGCCGTCCCCCTGGCCGCGGTGACGGCAGGGCCCGCCCGGGCCCGGGCGGGTTAGGGTGGGGACATGCTTTGACGCAGGCCCGCGGCCCGGGCGCCCCCGTCACCTCCTTCGTTGCCGCACCCGCACGGATCCGGATCCACGAAGGAGAATCCCTGATGACCACGTCGACCCCGATCGACGTCCCCGAGGCGTTCACCGCGTCCTACGGTGCGCACGGCGCCGCGGAGCGCGCCTGGCTCACCACACTGCCGGCGCTGGGCGCGGAGTTCCTTGACCGCTGGGCGCTGCGTCCGGACGGTCCCGCCCGGTACGGCATGGCCTCGCTCGTCCTGCCGGTGCGGCGCCCGGACGGGACGCCGGCCGCGCTCAAGCTCCAGCAGCCGCGCGAGGAGAACGCCGGTGCCGCCGCGAGCCTGCTGGCCTGGCGCGGCAACGGCATCGTCCGCCTGCTCGACCACGACGAGGCCAGCGCCACCCAGTTGTTGGAACGGCTGGACGCCGGCCGACCGTTGTCGGCAGTGCCCGACGACATCGAGGCGCTGGGCATCCTGGCCGTGCTGATGGCCCGGTTGGTGGCGGTGCCCGCCCCGGCGGGCCTGCGGCGGCTCGCGGACGTCGCCGCCGCCATGGTGGAGCAGACGCCGGGGGCCGTCCCGGCGCTCGGCGACCCGGCCGAGCGGCGGCTGGTGCGTCACTGCGCGGCCACCGTCGCCGAGCTCCTCGACGAGGCCGGCGACCGCCTGCTGCACTGGGACCTGCACTACGACAACGTGCTGGCCGGGCGGCGGGAGCCCTGGTTGGCCATCGACCCCGAACCGCTCGCCGGCGACCCCGGTTTCGAGCTGCTGCCCGCGCTGCACAACCGGTGGAACGAAGTGGTGGCCACCGGTGACGTGCGGCGGGCGGTGCTGCGGCGGTTCGACCTGCTGACCGAGGTGGTCGGCGTGGACCGGGAGCGGGCCGTGGGCTGGACGCTCGGCCGGGTCCTGCAGAACGCCCTGTGGGACGTCGAGGACGGCGAGCACGCCCTCGCACCGGCCCAGATGGCCATCGCCGAGGCGCTGCTCAACCGTCCGGCGCCGCACGGGAGTTGATCGGCCGCGTTCCGTAGCACGGCGGGCTTCTGCCATGCTGCCAGGCGGGCACTCCCCCGCCCGGCAGCGGGGAGCGGCCCGCCGTCACCGGCCGAGGAAGGGGCGACACCATGGACGACGAGGGCACCGGCCCGCCGCAGGAAGCCGCGCGGATCGCGCTCACCGACGCCGCCGCCGCGCTGCTGCGGTCGCTGCGCGCGCGGCACGGACCGTTGATGTTCCATCAGTCCGGCGGCTGCTGCGACGGCAGTGCGCCGATGTGCTATCCGGAGGGAGAGTTCCGCACCGGCGACTCGGACGTGCTGTTGGCGGAGTTGGCGGTGGCCGACGTGCCCGAACCGGTGGGCTTCTGGATGTCGGCCGACCAGTTCGCCCGCTGGCGACACACCCATCTGACGGTGGACGTCGTCCCGGGGCGGGGCAGCGGCTTCTCGCTGGAGGCGCCGGACGGCGTGCGCTTCCTGATCCGCTCCCGGCTCTTCACGGACGAGGAGCGGGCGGCGCTCGGCGGATGACCGCGCGCCCAACGGGTGCGCCGACGACAGGAGTCCGAGGCAGCGGTGAGGCCCCGCGCACGGGGGAACGCGCGGGGCCTCACCCTCTCAAACGGCCCGCGGCCGGCCGAGGTTCCCCACCGGGCGAGGATTTCGCGGAAATCCTCGCGGCGCGGTCCCGGACGGTCAGGGCGGCTACGGCTCGTCCCGCACCAACCGTTCCAGCATGTCCTGGAACTCCACGTCGACCACCACCCGCAGCCCGTCGCCGTCCGGCTCGCTGAGCGGCGTCATCCTGCCGCGGCGCCACCAGTAGACGCGGGGGCTGATCGCGCCCGCCGCGTCCTCGTGACCGGCGGCCGCGAACTGCGCCATGGCCTGGAGCGCCGGGATGACCTGGGCGTCGTGGATGCGGTGGAAGGCGAGTTGGTGGCGGAAGGGCAGGGCCACCAGGGCGCCGTCCCCGGTGAGTCCGGTGCCCGTCAGCCGCTCGACGAGTTCGTCCAGCACCAGTACCCGGCTCGCGGTGAAGAAGGAGTCGCCGAGCAGCACCTCGAACGCCGAGCCGTCGCCGCGGCGCACCGTCTCGTGCCCCTCGACCGGCAGGGCGCGCAGGTTGTTCATCGCCCGGATCCGCAGCTCGGCCACGTCCCCGAGGTCGGTGAGCGAGTCCTCGCTGAGCATCTGGACCGCCTCGGGCAGGTCGAGGGCGAGCACCTCGCACAACCCCGGGGCCGGCTCGCGGCCGTAGCGGAAGGAGTCGGAGGCGGGCAGGGTCTCCTGGGCGACGACCCGGGGGTAGAGGCAGGCCCGGATCTCGTCGTGGGAGAGGATCTCCAGCGGCTGCGGGCCGTCCATGGTGCGCAGCACCTTGCCGACGTGGTCGCGGATCAGCGCGGGCCAACAGCGTTCGCCGCGGCGGTCGCGGTGGCAGACGGCGGCCAGATTGCCGAGGCCGAACTGGCGGCCCGCGGAGTCGGTGACCACTCCGGCGTAGGCGGTGACCTCCAGACCGTGCTCGGCGAACGCCTGTCGGACCTCGGATCTGAACACGCGGCCTTCCCGCTCCGAGAAGAAGCCGAACTCGTCGTCGCGCGCGACGTCGCGGGGGTCCCGTTTCGGTCCCCGGCGGAACAGACCCATCTCGTCCTCCCGGCTGCGGCCACCCGCATCGGCCCTTGAATGCGCCGATCGTAACGGGTGCGCCTGAGAGTGCCGTCGCCCCGCGGCCGGGGACGGTCGCGGGGCGACGTTGGGGACGGTGAGCGGAGAAGAGGGAGAGGAGAGCGGTGAGAGGGTTAGCCGACGTTGACGTCGATGCAGGCGTAGAAGGCGTTGGCGGTGTCGGCGATGTTCCAGACCGCGAGGACCTTCTGCTGGCCCTTGAGGCTGCCGAAGTTGACGCTGTGGGTGACCTCGGCCGGCGGCTGGGCGCCGTGGCCGTCGATCTCGGCGATCTTCTGACCGTTGGCGAAATACTGGAAGTTGGCGGTCGCGTGCCGGGCCGTGAAGCGCCAGGTGAAGTCCTGGGTGCTCTGGACCGGGGTGACCTTCCACGCCTTGGAGTCGTCGTCCAGGTCGGCGAACTGGCTGTTGCCGCCGCTACAACTCGTCAGCCCCTTGGGCCCCTCGACGCTCTGCGGTTCCCACTTGATGGGGCCGCAGTCGACGGTGCCGGCGGCGCACTGGGCCTGCCGACTGGGCGGTGAGGAGACGTATCCGTGGGCACTGGCCGGGCTCACGGACATCGTGAGGACGAGGAGAGGGGCGATGCCGGCGCCGATGGAGGCGGCGAGCTTTCTCTTCTTGTTCATGTCAACCCTTTCGCGTAGGGGGGTGGTTGACGCGAGGGTGCGCAGGGGGGTTGGTCTAGACTTAACGCCGTGACCGCGTACGGTCAAGAGGTCCGACACGAGCCGTTCAGGGCCCGCTCGGCGCGCTGGACGCGCGGACCACCAGTTCCGGTGCGAGACGGACGGTGCGGACCGGGCGACGGGGACCGGGAACCGCGGTCCCCACGGGGCGGTCGAGGAGCAACCGGGCGGCCTCCGCGGCCAGTTCGGGCAGCGGTTGGCGGACGGTGGTCAGCGCCGGATCGGCGAGGCCGGCCAGCGGGATGTCGTCGAAGCCGGTGACCGCGACCTCGCCGGGGACGTCGGCGCCGAGTTGGCGCAGCCGCTGCAGGGCGCCGGCCGCGATCAGGTCGTTGGCGCAGACCACCGCGTCCGGGCGGGCGGGCCAGAGCCGGTCGACGGCGGCCCGGCCCCACGCCACGGAGAAGTCGCCGAGCAGCGCGCGCTCCGGGGCGGTCGGGTCGAGGGCGGCCGCGCTCGTGACGTAGGCCGCGCGCCGTTCGGCCGCCGCGGAGGCGGTCCCGGCGGCGCCGATGAAGCAGGGACGGCGGCGGCCGGTGGCGGCCAAGTGGGCCAGAACGAGCGCCATTCCGGCCGCGTTGTCGACGGCGACCGAGTCCGCGACGCCGGGGCCGCAGTCGCGGTCCAGCAGCACCAGCGGCACCCGCGCCGCGGCGGCCGCCACCGCCTCCCGGCTGCGCCGCTCGTCGACCGGGACCACCAGCAGGGCGTCGACCCGGCGGTCCGACAGCGCGGCGATCCGGGCCGCCTCGGTCTCCGGGTCGTCGTCGCAGTCGGCGAGCAGCACGGCCCGCCCCTCGGCGTGCAACGCGCGGTCCAACTCCCGTACGAGGGACGGGAAGAAGGGGTTGGCGATCTGCGGGAGGACCAGGCCGACGGTGCAGGTCACGCGGCTGCGCAGCGCCCGGGCGACCTCGTTGGGGCGGTATCCCAGGCGGTCGGCGGCCTGCCGCACGGCGCGGGCGGTCTCGGCACCGACCGGGCGGGTGCCGGCCAGGACGCGGGAGACGGTGGCGATGGAGCAGCCCGCCGCCCGCGCGACGTCCCGCAAGGTCACTTCGGCCACGGCGGCGCGCCCTTCCGCTACGGGACCCCGGCCGCGGGCGCCGTCGTCCTCGACGTCGGCGGCAATCGTTATCACCGCCGGTGCACACACGTATCAGTTGGGTACCGCCTCCTACCAGCGGGGATGCGGGTCGCCTGTCTCACACTTCCTTGATGTTTCATTGACATCTCCGCGGGCCATGAGCGAAATTTCCGGAGAACGTTTTCCCGAGGTTGCTGCCTGCCGCGGCGTGCCCCAGAGATCGAGTTCACCCCGCTTCACCGTTCCGCAGAGCAAAGGGGCTCTCCCGTTGGCCAGAAAGATCATCCTCGACTGCGACCCGGGGCATGACGACGCGATCGCCATGCTCCTCGCGCACGGCAACCCCGACGTCGAACTGGTCGCCGTGACGACCGTGGTCGGGAACCAGACGCTGGAGAAGGTGACCCGCAACGCGCTGTCGGTGGCGACGATCGCCGGCATCACCGGCGTGCCGTTCGCCGCGGGCAACCCGCGCCCCCTGGTCCGGTCGGTCGAGATCGCCCCCGAGATCCACGGCGAGACCGGGCTCGACGGGCCCGAACTCCCCGAGCCGGCCTTCGAGGTGGACCCCCGGCACGCGGTCGACCTGATCATCGACACCGTGATGTCCCACGAGCCGGGCGAGATCACCATCGTCCCGACGGCCGGGCTGACCAACATCGCCATGGCGGTGCGCAAGGAACCCCGGATCGCCGAGCGGGTGCGCGAGGTCGTCCTGATGGGCGGCGGTTACCACGAGGGCAACTGGAGCGCGGTCGCCGAGTTCAACATCATCATCGACCCCGAGGCCGCGCACATCGTCTTCAACGAGAAGTGGCCGGTCACCATGGTCGGCCTGGACCTCACGCACCAGGCGCTGGCCACCCCGGAGGTCGAGGCGAAGATCGCCGCGCTCGGTACGAAGCCGTCCCGGTTCGTGTTGGAGCTGCTGGACTTCTTCCGCGAGGCGTACCGCGAGAACCAGGGCTTCGAGTTCCCGCCGGTGCACGACCCGTGCGCGGTGGCGTACGTCATCGACCCGGGCGTGATGACCGTCCGCAAGGCGCCGGTCGACATCGAGCTGCGCGGCGCGCTGACCCTGGGCATGACCGTGACCGACTTCCGTGCGCCGGCGCCGGCCGACTGTCACACCCAGGTCGCGGTCAAGCTGGACCACGAGCGGTTCTGGAACCTCGTCGTGGACGCCCTGGAGCGGATCGGCGAAGGCCGCGCATGAACATCTCCACCGCACCGCGCACCACCGGGGTTTCGGGCGGGTCCGGCGTCCGCGTGGGCGTGCTGGTCACCGCGCTGCTGGCGGCCTGCTTCGCCTTCCAGCTCAACGCCAGCATGCTCAGCCCCGCGCTGAAGAGCATCGAGGACTCGCTCGGTGCCAGCTCCGCCGAGATCGGCATGACCCAGACCGCGTTCTTCACCTCCGCGGCGCTGTTCTCGCTGTTCCTGCCGCGGCTGGGCGACGTCCTCGGCCGGCGCCGGGTGCTGGCCGGGATGCTCGGCCTGATGGCCGTGGGGTGTGTGGTCGCCGCGCTGGCGACCAGCGTCCCGATGCTGTTCGCCGGGCGGATCATCCAGGGCGTGAGCGGGCCGGTGGTCCCGCTGTGCCTGATCATGCTGCGGGTCGAGGTCCACGAGCCGAAGAAGTACGGCACCCTGCTCGGCGTGATCACCGCGGTCAACGGCGGTATCGCCGGCGTCGATTCGCTGGCCGGCGGCTACCTCGCCGACCACTACGGCTTCGCGTCGGTCTTCTGGGCGATGGCGGTCGTCGCGGCCGTGGCCACCGCCCTGGTGGCCACCCTGACCCCGGAGTCCAAGGCCGCGGCCGCGTCCAAGATGGACTGGCCGGGCGTGACGCTGCTGGTCGTCTCGGTCGGCGCGCTGCTGATCGCGCTGAACGAGGCGGGCAAACTCGCCGCCGCCAACTGGGCGTTGATCGCCGTGCTGGTCGTGGTGGCCGCCGCCGCGTTCGCGCTGTTCTGGCGGACCGAGGACCGCAGCGGACATCCGCTGGTCGCCACCCGGCACCTCAGGCAGCGGGCCACCTGGTCGCTGCTGCTGACCACGGTGCTGACCATGACCGGCGTGTTCGCGGTGATGAACGGGCTGATCCCGGCCTTCGCCCAGGACGCCCAGGCGGGCCTGGGGATGTCGGCCGAGCAGTCCGCCTGGTGGACGCTGTCGCCGTATGCGCTCGCCGGGTTGGCGATGGGCCCGGTGGCCGGCCGGCTGGCCGCGACCTTCGGCTACGGCAAGATCCTGCGGCTGGGGCTCGTGGGTGCCGTGGCGTCGGTGGTGCTGATGCTGCTGACCATGCACGGCCACTCGCACGTGCTGCTGCTGGTGACCTCACTGCTGGTGGGCGTCACCTACGCCGGCGTCGCCAACATCGTCCTCAACGGGCTCGGCATCGTCCTCTCCCCCGGCGAGAACCCCGGCTTCCTGCCCGGCCTGAACGCGGGCGCCTTCAACCTCGGCGCGGGGCTCAGCTTCGCGGCGCTGTACGCGGTGAAGACCGCGCTGGCGCCCGCCGATCCGACCTCGCCCGGCGGCTACACCGCGGGCATGATCGCCGGCGTCGTGATCCTGGCGCTCGCCATCGGCACGTCGTTCCTGATCCCCAAGCCGGTGGCGGCCGAGGCCCAGGACTAGGGCCAGGACCCCGCGGGTCGCGCATCGACCGCCCGTCGTTCCCGGATGCCCGGGGCGGCGGGCGGTCGCGCGTTCCGGCCCGTGCCGCCGTCCGCGTCCGTACCGCGCCGCCGCCGTGTTGTCAGCCCGGAGGGAAAAGGGAGACTGGAACCGAAGGCAACGGAGGCAGCGATGGTCATGGAACACGGTATGGACAAGACCGGTCCCGCCCGGGACGACATGATGAAGAAGCAGCTTCGGAGCCAGATGACGGCGGACCGCTCGCTGCGCGCGGACGAGAACCGCGAGCTGGAGCCGCCCGGCGAGGACCAGCCGATGGCGGCGCCGTCGCCGGAGAGCGTCTACCGCGGCGGCACCCCGCACGGGATGTCCGAGCGCGATGTCGGCCTGCGCTCCGAGCTCGCGCAGTACCTCGGCCGCAGCGTCTACCCGGCGGAGCGCCAGGACATCATCCGCACCCTGCGCAGCAACCACGCCCCCGACCGCCTGGTCACGATGGCCGAGCAGCTCCCCACCCACCACCGGTACGGCAATGTGCAGGGCATCGCCGAGTCCCTGGGACTGGGCACCGAGGACCGGCGCTCCTGAGGACGGGGGACACCGGCAGGCGGACAATTGCCGTAGCGGGCACCCCACACAGCACCCCACGCGGAGGCGGAGAGAGAACAGGAGGGCGGCGATGTCCGACGACGCCATGGGCGACGAGGTCTACCAGCCGCCCAGATCCGATCCACAGGACAACCCCAACGACCTCGACATGGAGGACGCCCTGGACGAGCCGGGGCTCGACGAGGCGCTGGACACCGGATACTCGCCGCCGGAGCGCCCGTTCGTGGTGAACCACGAGGGCTGCACCGCGCAGGAGCAGCACGACCGTGAGTCCCTGGCCCACCGGCTCGCCCTGGAGCTTCCGGACGTCTGCGCGCCGGACGGCGACGGGATCGGGGACCTGCCGGGCGGCGCCGGCGAGCCCTACGACGACCAGGTCGGCGAGGAGCGGGCCGGGCGGATCGTCTCGTCCGACGACGGCTTCTGGCGCGGCGGCGGGAGCAACGACATCGTCGCCCGGGACGTCGGCATCGACGGGGGCGCGGCGTCCGCCGAGGAGGCCGCGGTACACATCGCCCACGATGTCGGCGGGACGTTCGACGGCGAGATCTGACGGAGCCGCCACGGGACGGCCAGCGGGGACAACCAGCGGGGACAACGCTCACGAGTTGCCGGTTCGGCAACGGTCTTTGCCGCCTCGGCCCGATTGGGCCGAGGCTTCGTCGTGACCGGATGAAGAGGAGCACATCCATGACGCACGACAGCGGCACGACCGTCCCCGACGAGGAGTTCTGGGACGCGCGGTACGCCGAGAGCGACCGCATCTGGAGCGGCAACCCCAATGTCGTCCTGGTCCGGGAGGTCGCCGACCGGGCCCCGGGGACGGCGCTGGACCTGGGGTGCGGCGAGGGCGCGGACGCGATCTGGCTGGCCGGACAGGGCTGGCGGGTCACCGCGGTCGACGTGTCGGGGGTGGCGCTGGAGCGGGCCGCCCGGCATGCCGCGGCGGCCGGGGTCGCCGACCGCGTCGACTGGCAGCGGCGCGACCTGGCCGCCTCGTTCCCCGAGGGCGGCTTCGACCTGGTGTCGGCGCAGTTCCTGCACCACCCCGGCGAGATCTTCCGCGCGCAGATCCTGCGGGCCGCCGCGGCGGCGGTGGCGCCCGGTGGAACGCTGCTGGTCGTCGGGCACGCCGGGCCGCCCCCGTGGGAGCAGGACCCCGAGCACACCGCGGAGGAGTTCCCGACGCCCGACGAGGTGCTGGCGGCCCTCGCGCTGTCCGCGGACGCGTGGGAGGTGCAGCTCAGCGAGGAGTTCGTGCGGGAGCAGACCGGTCCGGACGGGCGGCCGGTCGAGCGGACGGACGCGGCGCTGAAGGTGCGGCGCCGGAGTTGAGGCCGCCCTGCCGGTGGCGGACGGGGGTGCCGTCCGCCACCGGGGGCGGGCCCGCTCAGGCCGCCAGCGTGGGCAGCGGCTTCTCGTAGAGCCAGAGGTGCAGCAGGGGGCGGGCCCGGCCGCCGGCGGTGCGTTCGGCGTGCGCGAGGAACGCCGCGGTGCCGGCGCTCGCGCCGCGGTGGGCGCCGTGCCAGCCGCGGAGCACCTCGAAGAACCGCTGGTCGCCGACGGCCCGGCGGAGCGCGTGCAGGGCGCAGGCGCCCCGGACGTAGATCCGGTCGTCGAAGATCCGGCGCTGGCCGGGGTCGGCGATCCGCAGGTCCTGGGGGCGGCCGCGCAGCGCGCGCCATTCGTGGTGGGCGATCTCGTCGGCCGAGTCCTCGCCGATGTGCTCGGACCACAGCCACTCCGCGTAGGTGGCGAAGCCCTCGTTGAGCCAGATGTCGCGCCAGTCCCGCAGGCTGACGCTGTTGCCGAACCACTGGTGGGCGATCTCGTGCGCCACCAGGGTCTCCGAGCCGCGCCGACCGTCGATGTGGTTGCTGCCGAACACCGACCGGGTCTGGTTCTCGACCGGCGCGGCGAGTTCGGCGTCGACCACCACCGCGCCGTACGCCTCGAACGGGTAGCGGCCGAAGAGCGCGCTGAACGCCCGGAGCATCTCCGGCTGGCGGGCCAGGTCGTGGGCCGCCTCCTCCGCCATCCACGTGGGATAGGAGTTGTGCAGGGCGATCGACGGGTGGTCCGCGCCGGGCCGGACGGTGTCGCTGTCGTGCCGGAAGCGGCCCGTGTAGAGCGCCGCGAGGTACGGGGCCATGGGGCCGGGGTGGTGGTAGGTCCACCACTCGTGCCGTCCGCTGCGCCGGCGTTCGAGCAGGGTGCCGTTGGCGAGCGCGTGCTGGCCGGGCGGGACGCCGATCCGGAAGGTGAAGGCGGCCTTGTCGTCGGGGCGGTCGTTGCACGGGAACCACGACGGGGCGCCCAGTGGCTGGGAGGCGACCATCGTCCCGTTGTGCGGGTCGCCGGTGCGGTCCCAGCCGATCGGGCCGAACGGGGAGCGCACCGGCTTGGGCCGGCCGCGGTAGCCGACGTCCACGGTGAAGTGGGTGCCGGTGGACAGCGAGCGCGGGGTTTCCAGGTACACCTTCCCGTTCTGCTGGCGGCTGCGGACCCGGGTCCCGTCGATCCGGGCGCTGTGCACGGAGAGCCGGGACAGGTCCAACTCCACCCGGTCCAGGGGCTGGTTGGCCACCGCCTCGATGCGGGCCCGCCCGTCCAGACCGCCGTCGGCGGGGCGGTAGGCCAGGTGCAGGTCGTAGGAGACGGTGTCGTGGGCGTAGGTGCCGTGGCGCGGGAAGTACCGGTCGGCGAACGGTCCGCCGGGGCCGTCCGCGACCGTCGCGGCGAGGGGCAGCAGGGCGGCGCCTCGGATGAGGGCGCGCCGACTGCATCGGGTCACGCGGCCGCACCCCCCTTCGCGCGGGCCGCGGCGGGACGGGTCGGGCGTTCGCCGGCGATCGGGTTGCCGGCCCAGCGGGTGTGGGCGGGGACGCTCTCCCCGCGCATGACCAGCGAGGACGGTGCGATCGAGGCGCGGGCGCCGACCTCGGTGCCGGGGAGCACGATGCCGTGCGGGCCCAGCGAGGCGCCCTCGGCGAGGCGGACGGTGTCCAGCCGCATGATCCGGTCGTGGAAGAGGTGGGTCTGCAGGACGCAGCCGCGGTTGACGCTGGCGCCGTCGGCGACGGTGATCAGGTCGGTCTCCGGCAGCCAGTAGGTCTCCAGCCAGACCCCGCGGCCGATCTTGGCGCCGAGGGTGCGCAGCCACCAGTTGAGGACCGGGGTGCCGGTGAACGCGCCGGCCATCGACGGCACGGCGAGCGACTCGACGAAGGTGTCGTAGAGCTCGTTGCGCCAGACGAACGAGGACCACAGCGGGTGCTCGCTCACCGTGAACCGGCCGACCAGCAGCCACTTCGCCGCGGTGGTGATGAGCAGCGCGACGAGGCCCGAGAGCAGCAGCAGCGGGGCGCCGATCAGCGCGGCGAGGCCGAGGCCGCCGTTGGTGAAGGCGTCCTGTTCGGTGAGGAACACGCCCTCGGCGAGCACCACTGCGCACATCAGCGGCAGCACCCGGCACAGTTCGACGGCGGCCCGGGCCAGCACCAGCTTGCGCGGCGGCGCGAAGGTGCGCGCCGGGTCGGCCTGGGTCGCCACCCGGGGCAGCGGCATCGCGGGCCGGCCGAGCCAGGAGGAGCCCGGTTCGCCCTGTGCGGGGGCGTTGGAGAGCACGCCGATCAGGCTGTGGTCGGCGACGTCGTGGCCGGGGTCGACGATGCCGGAGTTGCCGACGAAGGCCCGGCGGCCGATCCGGACGGGGCCCAACCGCAGCCAGCCGCCGCGGAGTTCGAAGGGGGCGACCAGGGTGTCGTCGGCGAGGAAGGCGCCGTCCTCGACGTGCAGCAGGGAGGGCAGCGGCAGCACGGTGGAGATCTCGGCGTGCTTGCCGACCTTGGCGCCGAGCAACCGCAGCCAGTACGGGGTGCCGAGGCTGGCGTAGAGCGGGAAGAGGCTGCCGCGGGCGCCGTCGAGGAGGCGGGTGATCAGCCAGGCGCGCCAGGCGACGCCGCCGCTGGCCGGGTGCAGCCCCGGGGTGAGACCGCGGCTGAGGAGCCGGACCGTCGCGGCGGTCACCAGGATCGAGCAGAGGGTGGTGACGATCGCGAAGACGGGGGCGGCGACGAGCAGGCGGACCGCCACGGTGGGGAGCGTGCCGCTGTTGCGGACCAGGAAGTACGCGCCGACCAGCGCGGGGGCGGCGGTCAGCAGGGCGAGCAGCGGCATGCCGAGGAGCGTGAGCCCGTAGGCGGCGGTCCAGCGGCGGGAGCGCCGGTAGCGGGGCGCGGGCCAGGCGGTGCCGGCGATCCGCTCGGCGGCGCCGGCCGGGCGGGCCGGGGAGCCGGTCCACCGGTCGCCGTCGGGGATCTCACCGCTCAGGCAGCCGCCGGCGGCGAGTTCGGCGTCCCGGCCGACGACCGCGCCGGGCATCAGCATGCTGCGATGGGCGACCCGGGCACCGGCGCCGATGCGGACCGCGCCGATGTGCAGGGTGTCGCCGTCCAGCCACCAGCCGGAGATGTCCGCCTCGGGCTCGACGCTGCACCCGTCGCCGAGTTCGGCGAGGCCGGTGACCGGCGGCATGGTGTGCAGGGCCACGTTGCGCCCGGTGGTGCACCCCAGGGCGCGGGCGTAGAGCCGGGCCCAGGGGGTGCCGAGCAGGGAGGGGACGCCGAAGGCGGCGACGGTGCGTTCGGCGGTCCACAGTCGCAGGTGGGTGGCGCCGCCGCGCGGGTAGGCGCCGGGCTTGATGGAGCCGGCCAGCGCCCGGGCGGCCGCCGCGCCGATCCCGCAGCGCATGGGGGCGCTGAAGAGCACCACCCAGCCCACGATCACCAGCCACCAGGCGGTGTGCGGGGCCCACGCCTGCGGCGCGAGCAGCCCGAGCACGTTGTCGGCGAGCGCCAGGCCGACCAGTCCGCGCAGCCCGGCGACGCCGTACAGGGCGGTCTGGACGAGGAGTTGGACGGCGGCGGCGCGGCGCGGGACCGGGCGGACCGGGCGCGCCTCGTCGACCGGGCCGCCGAGCGAGTCGAGGTGCTCGGCCATGTCGCGGAGCACCGGGTGGCGGTAGAGGTCGGCGACGGAGACGCCGGGGTGGTGGGCCCGGAGCTGGGACGCCATCCGGGCGGCGACCAGGCTGGTGCCGCCGAGGGAGACGAAGTCGTTGTCCAACCCGGGCCGGACGCCGAGGAGTTCCTCCCAGACGCCGGCGAGGCGGGCGGCGGTGCCGTGCAGGGCCGGGGCCGCGCCTCCGGGGTCGTTGTCGGCCGGGGTGGACGGCAACGGCCAGGGCAGCGCCTTGCGGTCGACCTTGCCGGAGGTACGGGTGGGCAGGCTCTCGACCTCGGCCAGGACGGGCACCAGTTGTGCCGGCAGTCTCTCCTTGAGCAGCGCGCGGGCCTTGTCCTGCTGGAAGCTGGAGCCGTCGCCGGTGCGCTGCTCGGGGATGACGTAGCCGACCAGGACCTGGGTGCCGGCCGGGGTGGTCTGGACGGCCGCGGCGGCACCGCGGACGCCGGGCAGGGCGCCCAACGCGGCGTCGATCTCGCCCAGTTCGATCCGGCGGCCGCCGAGCTTGATCTGGTCGTCGGCGCGGCCGACGAAGAGCAGGCCCTCGGGTTCGGCGCGCACCAGGTCGCCGGTGCGGTAGGCGCGGCCGGTCTGCAGGACGTCGTCGGGGACGTACCGTTCGGCGTCCTTGACGGGGTCGAGGTAGCGGGCGTTGCCGACGCCGCCGATGATCAGCTCGCCCTCCTCGCCGTAGGACACCGGCCGGCCCTCGCGGTCGACGACGGCGAGCTGCCAGCCTTCCAACGGCAGGCCGATGCGGACCGGTTGGCCCGGCTGGAGGCGGGCGGCGCAGGCGACGACGGTGGCCTCGGTGGGGCCGTAGGTGTTCCACATCTCGCGGCCGGGGCCGGCGAAGCGGTCGACGAGCCCGGCGGGGCAGGACTCGCCGCCCACGATCAGCAGGCGGACCCGGTGCATCGACTCGTCCGGCCAGAGCGCGGCGAGGGTGGGGACGGTGGAGACCACGGTGATGCCGCGCTCGACCAGCCACGGGCCGAGCTCGTGGCCGGCCCGGACCAGCGAGCGGGGGGCGGGGACCAGGCAGGCACCGTTCCGCCAGGCCAGCCACATCTCCTCGCAGGAGGCGTCGAAGGCGACGGACAGCCCGGCCAGCACCCGGTCGCCGGGGCCCAGCGGCCGGTCCTGGCAGAAGAGGCCGGCCTCGGCGTCGACGAACGCGGCGGCCGAACGGTGGCTGACGGCAACGCCCTTGGGCGCGCCGGTCGAACCCGAAGTGAAGATGATCCAGGCGTCGTCCTCGGGGGCCGGGGGCCGCTGCGCCCCGGTGGGCCGGGCCAGTCCGAGCGGCGGGGCGTCCGGGCCGAGGACGGCGCAGACGGCGGCCTCCCGGAAGACGGTGGCGGCCCGCTCGTCGGGGTCATCGGCGTCGACCGGTACGTATGCGGCGCCGCTGCGCAGGACGGCGAGGATCGAGAGGTACAGCTCGGCGGTTCCGGACGGCACGCGCACGCCGACCCGGTCACCGGGGCCGATCCCTTGCTGCCGGAGCTGTCGCGCGCGTCGTTCGATCTCGCTACACAGGTCGTGGTAGGTGATCGCCTCGGCGCCGGTGTCCAGGGCGAGCGCCTGGGGGTGTGCGGCGGCGGTGGCGTCGAGCACGTCGAGCAGAGTCCGCGGGGCGGGGGTGCCGGCGGTGCGGTATACCGCCCGCGGAGCCGCGGGCTCTGACGGCTCGAAGGACGATTCGAGAAGGGGCGACGACATCGATATGCCTTTGTTCGGTGCCGGTGGGTGGAGACCCTCGGACATTCGCCCCTACAGATGCCGCTGACCAGGCACGGGTTCGCCGGTCGCGCACCCCAATCCAGTATTCGAACACGTTGTGAAAGCCCCGGCGGGCCACTTGGGCAGGCCGCACGGGCAAACCGACCGCGGAGCCCAACCATGACGTGGGAAAGAATTGACTCCGGGCGGAGATTGTTTTCGGGATCTTCAACGCCGTGAGACAAAACCGCAGGTCAGAGACGCATCATCGATTGGTCACGGCCCGCGCGGTCAAGGCTTCGCCAAGTATTTGCATCTTCACGCACATGTTCATCGTCTTCTCACGGCGGTCTCATCACCCCGTCATGACGTCGCCATACCCTCGCAACGCGACCTTCACACACCGGGCCGCAGCCTTTTCGCCGCCAACGACGCCTGACGGCACGTCACTTGAGGATGTTCACCGCGCGGGCCACCACGAGCACGACGGTCAGCAGCGAGACCGCCGACTGCAACAGCATCAGCAGCTTCGCCCAACGGGTCAGCGGCATCACGTCGGTCGGGCTGAACGCGGTGGCGTTGGTGAAGGACAGGTACAGGTAGTCGGCGAACTGCGGCTCCCAGTGCTCCGGGGCCAGCGCCGGCGTCGCCATCTGCGGGAAGAGGAAGTCGGGGTAGCGGCGCACCGCATGGACCCGGGCGACCGGTCCGCCGCGGTCCCACTCCCAGTACCAGAGCGCGAAGGCGAGGACGTTGGTGACCCAGATGGCGCCGCCGGTGGCCAGCAGCGCCGCGGCGTCCTCGCCCTCCGTGCCGCGCACCAGGCCGATCACCAGGTGCACCGCGGACCAGCCGTTCGCCGCGCTGATCAACGCGATCAACGCCAGCCCCGCCCACCGGTAGAGCCGGGAGGCCCGCTCGATGCGGACCGGGTCGGCCGCCACCAGGACGAGCAGCAGCACCGTCTCCAGCCCCGGCAGCAGCCACCCCGGATGGATCGCCAGCCGCGCCGGCAGCCGCCACTGGAGCACCACCGCCACCAGCACCGCCAGCGTCGACGGCCAGCGGGGTTCGCCGCGGGTGACCCGTCGCCAGGCCGGCCGCAGCCGCCGCCCGGCCTCGTCCCACCCCGCCACCGCCGGCGCCAACAGCGCCTCGATGAGGTCCAGTCGCTCGGCCGGGGTGCCGCGGTCGCCCGCCTCGTCGGGCCGGGGGTGCTCGGACATGCGGATCATGCTCACCCGGGAGCCGGGCGGTGTCCAGCGGCTCGGCCGGGGCGGCGGGATCCAAAGGTGGCCGCTTGGTTAAGAGTCGGTCAAAAACTTGCACTTCCGCGCAAGTACCTCCGCCGGCAGGTCTAAGCTCCTAGAGGTTTTGACAGCGGTCACCTCGTTCGGTGAGGCGTCGTCACGGACACAGGCCACTGATCCCACCCGTCGAGAGACGCTCCGGATCAGGACAGGTCTCCCCGGCCCAAGGGGTGACCCCAGGTGGCTGCCCCGCACGGGGCTACGCCGTGACGTGCCAAAGCTCTGACGAGTGGGGGTGAACCAGTCGACGGCGACTGGTCCGCTCCTTACCGGATCGACGACGGCGCACCCAGGCGCCCCGACCGGAAGGAGGCGAGAGACATGGAATGCAGTAGTCCGGGCCATCAACGGCCCCTGCTCCGCCTGCCCTCGCATTCTTCCGGCACGCGGTAACCACCTTCCCTGCGCGGCATCCCGCCGCATCACGCCCCGTACGGCCCGCCGCCGGCACGGGAGGTCGTGCTGCGCGCCCGCGCAGGGAGGATGGCTGCAGCGTGCCCCCAACTCCGCCCCTTCAAGGGGCACTTGGGAGGTAGCCATGACCGAGACCACCATCCGCCCCACGGCCCCCGCCGCGCCCCCGACGGCGCCGCCCACCGCCGTCCTCGACGACGCGCACATCGGCGACATCCGCGGCGCGCTCGGCACCATCCGGCACGACGACACCGCCCCGCGCCGGGGCCTGTCCGCCAAGCTCAAGACCCTGTTGGCGATCGTCGGCCCGGGCCTGATCGTGATGGTCGGCGACAACGACGCCGGCGCCTTCGCCACCTACGGCCAGGCCGGCCAGAACTACGGCACGCATCTGCTGTGGACCCTGCTCCTGTTGGTGCCGGTGCTCTACGTCAACCAGGAGATGGTGCTCCGGCTCGGCGCCGTCACCGGGGTCGGGCACGCCCGGCTCATCCTGGAGCGGTTCGGGAAGTTCTGGGGCGCGTTCTCGGTCATCGACCTCTTCCTGCTCAACGCCCTCACCCTGGTCACGGAGTTCATCGGCATCACGCTGGCCGCCGGCTACCTGGGCCTGCCGAAGGTCGGCGCGGTGGTGCTGGCCGCCGCCGTGATCATCGCCTCCGCCTTCACCGGATCGTTCCGGCGGTTCGAGCGGATCGCCATCGGACTGTGCGCGGCCTCGCTGCTGCTCGTCCCGCTCTACTTCATGGTCCACCCGTCCACCGGTCAGATGGCCCACGACTTCGTCGTCCCCCATCTCCCCGGCGGCGCCGGCCAGTTGTCCACCGTGATGCTGCTGATCA
Organism: Streptomyces sp. WZ-12; assembly: GCF_028898845.1. NCBI lineage: Bacteria > Bacillati > Actinomycetota > Actinomycetes > Kitasatosporales > Streptomycetaceae > Streptomyces > Streptomyces sp. WZ-12. The sequence goes on from NZ_CP118574.1 coordinate 1,646,414, forward strand.
TCGGCATCGTCGGCACCACCGTCGCCCCCTGGCAGCTCTTCTTCCAGCAGTCCTACGTCATCGACAAGCGCATCACGCCGCGCTTCATGTCGTACGAGAAGGCCGACCTGTGGATCGGCATCGCCATCGTGGTGATCGGCGGCGCCGCCCTGATGGGGTGCACGGCCGCCGCCTTCGCCGGCACCCACGGCGTCGGCGCGTTCACCGACACCGCCGGCATCGCGCACGGCCTGGCCGCGCACGCCGGCAAACTGGCCGGGGTCCTCTTCGCCATCGCCCTGCTCGACGCCTCGATCATCGGCGCCTTCGCCGTCTCCCTGTCCACCGCCTACGCCATCGGCGATGTCTTCGGCATCAAGCACTCCCTGCACCGCGGCATCGGCGGCGCCAAGGGCTTCTACGCCGTCTACGCCGGGCTGGTCGCCGCGGCCGCCGCGATCGTGCTGATCCCCGGCTCCCCGCTCGGCCTGCTCACCGAGGGCGTGCAGACGCTGGCCGGGGTGCTGCTGCCGTCCGCGTCGGTCTTCCTGCTCCTGCTGTGCAACGACCGCACGGTGCTCGGCCCGTGGGTCAACGGCCGCCGCACCAACGCCTTCACGGCCGCCGTCGTCGGCGTCCTGGTCACCCTCTCGGTCATCCTCACCGCCGCCGTGCTCTTCCCGGACATCGGCGCCTCCGCCATCCTCGGCATCATGGCCGGCTGCGGCGCGGCCGGGGTGCTGGCGCTGGGGTACGCGGAGCTGCGGCGCCGCCGCAAGGGCTGGGCGCGCGGCGGCCGGCCGGTGGACCGCACCGGCCGCGACGACTGGCGGATGCCGCCGCTGGAGACCCTGCCCAAGCCGGTCCTCTCGACCGGCCACAAGGTCGGCCTGACCGCCCTGCGGACCTATCTGCTGGTCGCGATGGTCCTGGTCATCATCAAGGTCGTCGAAGTGGCCCTCGGCCACTGACCGTTCGGCCGCCGTCACCCCTGCCCGCCACACCCCACCAGCCCCAAAGGAGGCGCTGCCATGCACTCCCTGTCCCTCGTCGACTTCGTGATCCGGCTCGCCACCGGCGTGGCCTGCGGAGCGCTCATCGGTGTCGAGCGCCAGTGGCGGGCCCGCATGGCGGGGCTGCGCACCAACGCGCTGGTCGCCGCCGGCGCCACCCTCTTCGTCCTCTACAGCACCGCCGTCGGCGACTCCGGCAGCCCGACCAGGGTCGCCTCGTACGTCGTCTCCGGCATCGGCTTCCTCGGCGGCGGCGTGATCCTCCGCGACGGCGCGGGGGTCCGCGGGCTGAACACCGCCGCCACCCTGTGGTGCTCCGCCGCGGTCGGCGTGCTGGCCGCCTCGGGACGGCTCGAACTCGCCGCCATCGGCACCCTCGCCGTCCTCGGCGTCCACCTCGTCCTGCGCCCGGCCGGCCGGCTGCTGGACCGGGCGCCGGCCTCCGGGTCCGACCCCGACGAGGCGGTGCACGCCACCGTGCACGTGGTCTGCGAGCGCAAGGCCGAGACGCACATCCGCGCCCTGCTGCTCCAGGCGCTCAGCGCCTCCGGCCTGACCCCCATCAGCCTGCGGGCCAGCCGTGACGCCGAGGACACCACCGGCATCCGCGCCACCGCCGCCGTCTCCGGCGACCTCGCCCAGGCCCTGGAACAGGTCATCGCCCGCCTCTCCCTGGAGCCGGACGTCCGCGACCTGCACTGGCACCTCGACGACCCCGAGGTCGCCGCCCCCGCCCCACGCGCCCTGGCCTGACCCGCCGCACCACCACAAAGGGCCGGAACGCCCGCCGCGCAACTGCCAACCACGCAGTGCACAACGGCCGTTCCGGCCCTCAACGCTTCCCGATTCGGACGATCCCCCGCGTCGCCCGAATCAGGCAGCTCAGCCGGCTCCCCCGACCCTACGGGCGGGGGTTCCGACCTGTGCTGAGTATACTGGCTCTCAGCCAGTCAACGCAGGAGTTACAGCATGTCCCCCCGCAGCGCATCGGTCAATGAAGAATTGCGACGGCGCTCCCGCGAGCGTCTGTTGCAGGCGACGGTCGAGCTGGTAGGGGAGCGCGGTTACGACGCGACCACGCTTGGCGACATCGCGCAGCGCGCGGGGGCGGCCCGCGGTCTGATCTCGTACTACTTCCCCGGCAAGCACCAGTTGCTGCAGTCGGCCGTGCACCGGCTGATGCACCGCACCCTCCAGGCCGCGCTGGAGCGCGCACCGCGGCCGACCGGGCCGGCGGCCGGACGGGAGCTGCTGGCCCGGGCCGTCGACGCGATCCTGGGGCTGGCACACGACGAACCGCTGCTGATGCGGACGCACATGGCCGGAATCCTGACCGCCTCGGGCTTCATCCAGTGCCCCGAGCAGCAGCGGCTGGCCCAGTTGCTGCGCGAGACGGTGGTGGCATACGGGTCGGCGGATCCGGACACCGACTACCCGATGCTGCGGGCGTTGTTGATGGGTTCGGTGGTGCCGATGCTGCTCCCGGGGGCGCCGATGCCGCGGGTCCGGCTGCGCGCCGAGCTGTTCCAACGGTACGGACTGGACTGGGAGATGGGCGTACCACCGGGCGAACGGCCCCCCGAGGGGTCGACGACGCGCGGGCACCCCGGCGCGTAGCACGGGGCGATCCGGGCGGATTGGGGCCGGTTCGCGGCGAGGCGACGCGGTGGCGCGAGGGCGCGAACGGCCGGTAATCCAGGGCCCGTTGCCGCCGCACCTAGCGCTTGTTGTGGCGCGGTGTCAGCAGTCCGGCGTCGCGGGCGCCGGCGATCAGCCGTAGCGCTCGACGGCGGTTCCGACCGGTGGCGTTCATGACGGCGAGGACGGGGTCCTGGCCTTCCTGTTGGGCCGCGCGGTAGGCGGCCGCCGCGATCTTGCGCCGTTCGCCGGCGCGCGAGCGCACGAGGACGGTGGAGCGGGCCGCGACGTCCGGTTCCCGGTCCGGGGTGGCGTCCGCTTCTGACCTACCGTCGGCGGCAGTTGCCGGCCCGGACGGCTCGTCGGCGGCCGCCTCGACCGTCGCGCCGCTCGCCGCCCCGCCTGGCGCCCCGTCCGCCGTGCCGGCCCGCGGTTCCGTGCCCGCGCCCGTACCGCAGAGGGCACCCTCGCCGTGGACGACCTCGCCCGCCGGTGGCGGATGCGGGTCGGCCTCCCGGGGACGGGCGGGGCCGTCGCCGCCTTCCGGCGCGGCGGGGGCCTCGGAGGCGGGCGCGGACTTCGGTGGGCGGCCGGTGGCGGCGCGGCACGCGTCGTCGAGCGGGCCCTCGATCCAGTGGGCGAGGGCGGCCAGGGCGTCCAGTGTCAGGGGCGGGTCGGCGCGGACGTCCTCGACGGTGAGGTGGTCGCCGGTGGCGGTCACCAGGACGTCGATCCGGGCGCCGTGGGGGAAGGTCAGGCGAGCGCTGAACCAGGGGCCGAGTTCGGACGCGGCCGAACCGTGCGCCTGAAGCTCCCAGTCGGGCCACTCCGATGCCCCGCCTTGCGCTTTATATCGGTGGTTATCGGTATAAAACTCACTTTCCGACACAAACAAAAACCTAGCCCCCAGCTCACCCGGCCAAGGGGCGCGGCACGCTCATCCGACCGGGAGCAACCCCGATAGCGCAGCTCTCCCGCCGCACGCTCCCGGGTGCGATCCTGGGGGTACTCCGCGGAAGGGGCCACCCGTGCTTCGTGTCGCTGTGATCGGTTCCGGACCGAGCGGTGTCTACACCGCCCAGACCCTGGTCGGACAGGAGGCCGTCCCGGACCTCGACGTCTACGTCCTGGACCGGCTGCCGTGCCCGTACGGACTGGTGCGGTACGGCGTGGCGCCCGACCACGAGAAGATCAAGTCGCTGCAGAACAACCTGCGGACGGTGTTGGAGCACCCCCGGGTGCACTTCCTGGGCAATGTCGAGGTGGGCGGGGGCGGGGTGGGGCTCGCGCAGTTGCGGGAGATGTTCCATGCGGTGGTGTTCTGCGTGGGCGCCGCCACGGACCGACATCTGAACGTCCCCGGGGAGGAGTTGCCCGGCAGCCATCCGGCCACCGACTTCGTCGCCTGGTACAGCGCGCACCCGGATGCGGCGGCCGACGGCTTCCGCCTGACGGCGCGTTCGGCGGTGGTGATCGGGGTGGGGAACGTCGCGGTGGACGTGGCGCGGATGTTGTCCCGGGGCGCCGCCGAGCTGGCCGCGACCGACATGCCGCAGGAGGCGCTCGGGGCGTTGGCCGACAGTTCGGTCGAGGACGTGTGGATGGTGGGGCGACGGGGGCCGTCGCAGGCCAAGTTCACCACCAAGGAGTTGCGGGAGCTGGGGGCGTTGCCGGGTACCCAAGTGGTGGTACGGCCCGAGGAGTTGGCGCTGGATCCGGGGTACCGGGAGCCCGGTGCGCTGCCGGCCCCGGCGCGGCGCAACGTGGAGGTGCTGCGCGACTGGGCCGAGCGGCCGGTGGAGCGGGCGGCGGGGACGGGGCGGGCGCGCCGGATCCATCTGCGGTTCTTCCTGCGGCCGGTGGAGATCCTCGGCGACCCGGCGACCGGGGTGCGGGCGGTGCGGTTCGAGCGGACCGCGCCCGACGCGCGGGGCGGGGTCACGGGGACCGGTGAACACGAGGAGATCGCGGGGCAGTTGGTGCTGCGGTCGGTCGGCTACCGGGGGCTGCCGCAGCCGGGGCTGCCGTTCGACGAGGCGACCGGGACGGTGCCGCACGCGGGCGGGCGGGTCCTGAGGGACGGCGCGCCGTATCCGGGCGTCTACGTGGCGGGGTGGATCAAGCGCGGCCCCACGGGGGTGATCGGCACCAACCGGCCGTGCGCCAAGGAGACCGCGACCTCGCTGCTGGCGGACGCGGCGGCGCTGGCGCGGCGGCCGGTGGCGACGGATCCGGTGGCGGCGCTGGAGCGGGCCGGGGCGCGGCCGGTGCCCTGGCGCGGCTGGTTGGCCATCGAGGCGGCGGAGGCCGAGCGGGGGCGCGGGCTGGGGCGCGGCACGGTCAAGCTGGCCGACTGGGACGGGCTGTTGCGAGCGGCGCGGTCGACGATGGTGGGGCGCTGAGTCGGGGCGGACGCCGGCTCGTTCAGTGCGCTTCGCTTCCGTGCGCTTCGCCGAGGCGACGGTCCTGGAGGCCGGCGGCGCGCAGGACGCCGTCGATCAGACCGGGGAACAGCGCGTCGAGGTCGTCCCGGCGCAGGCCGTTCATCTTGGCGGTGCCGCGGTAGACCTGCTGGATCACGCCGTGCTCGCGGAGCACCCGGTAGTGGTGCGTACAGGTCGACTTGCTGACCGGGAGCTCGATGTCCGCGCAGTTCAACTCGTCGTCGGCGGCGGCCAGCACGCAGACGATGCGCAGCCGCATGGGGTCGGCGAGCGCGTGCAGCACCTGGGCGAGCCGGATGTCCTCGCGGGACGGATGGGGCAGCGACCGGGCGCCCGAGGCGGCCCCGGCAGCGGGTGTTTCGGGCGACATGACCGCTCCTGACCTGCGGATCCAGTGGGCTGTGGCGCGCCCGCCCGCGGTGTTCCCCGGTGGCGGCGGCCTTTACCACGCCATTGTACGAGGGCCGTCGTAGTTTGACATCTGCCGTACTACGACGCCTATCGTATGAGCGGGGTCCCGTCGGGCCCCCGCCCCGCCGTTCCGTCGTCCAGGTACAGGAGCCTGCCGTGAGCGCACTCTTCGAGCCCCTCAACCTCCGCGCGCTGACCATCCCGAACCGCCTCTGGATGGCGCCGATGTGCCAGTACTCGGCGGCCCCCGAAGGACCGGAGCAGGGCGCCCCCGGTGACTGGCACTTCCAGCACCTGGTGGCCCGGGCGGCGGGCGGCACCGGCCTGATCCTGACGGAGGCGACCGCGGTCAGCCCCGAGGGCCGGATCAGCCCCTACGACCTCGGGCTGTGGAACGACACCCAGACCGCCGCGTTCCGCCGGATCACCGACGCGATCAAGGCCCAGAACAGCGTCCCGGGCATCCAGATCGCGCACGCCGGCCGCAAGGCGTCCACCGAGCGGCCCTGGGTGGACCGCGGCGCCCCGATCCGGCCCGGCGAGGGGTACGGGTGGCAGCCGGTCGCCCCGAGCCCGCTGGCGTTCGACGACGGCCACACCGCCCCCGCCGAGCTGTCCACGGAGCAGCTCGCCACGATCGTCGAGGAGTTCGCGGCGACCACCCGCCGGGCGCTGGACGCCGGCTTCCAGGTCGTCGAGATCCACGGCGCCCACGGCTACCTGGTCAACGAGTTCCTCTCCCCGTTCACCAACCGCCGCACCGACGCCTACGGCGGCTCTTACGAGAACCGCACCCGGCTGGCGCTGGAGATCGTGGACGCCGTGCGGGCGGCCTGGCCCGACGAACTCCCGCTGCTCTTCCGGATCTCGGCGACCGACTGGCTCAGCGAGGACGACGGCGACGACCGCGAGGGCTGGACCGCCGACGACACCGTGCGGTTCGCCCGCGACCTCAAGGAGCACGGCGTCGACCTGCTGGACACCTCCTCGGGCGGCAACGCCCCGGACGCGCGGATCGCGGTGGGGCCCGGCTACCAGGTGCCGTTCGCGGAGCGGGTCAAGAAGGAGGCCGGGCTCGCGGTGGGCGCCGTCGGCCTGATCACCGAGGCCCAGCAGGCCGAGAAGATCGTCACGGACGGCCAGGCCGACGCGGTGCTGCTCGGCCGCGAGCTGCTGCGCTCGCCCAGCTTCGCCCAGCACGCCGCCCGCGAGCTCGGCGCCGCCGTGCACGTACCGCCGCAGTACCACCGGGCCGTCTGACCTGCGCCGACACCGTTCGGGACCGCCGTTGTCAGTGGTCGGGTGCACACTGACGGCATCTGAGACAACGGCGTCCCGGAGGTGTTCCGGCATGACAGACGTACTCCTCGCGGTGGGCACCCGCAAAGGGTTGTTCATCGGCCGCCGACGGCGCGGCACATGGCAACTGAGCGGAGCGCACTTCCCCGCGCAGGCGGTGTACTCCCTCGCGATCGACACCCGCGGTGCCCGGACCCGGCTGCTGGCCGGGGCCGACAGCGCACACTGGGGCCCGTCGGTCTTCCACTCCGACGACCTGGGCGAGACCTGGCACGAGCCCACCCGTCCACCCGTCAAGTACCCGAAGGACACCGGGACTTCACTGGAGCGGGTGTGGCAACTGCACCCCGCGGGCCCGGCGGCGCCCGAGGTGGTCTATGCCGGCACCGAGCCCGGCGGCCTGTTCCGCTCCGAGGACCGCGGCGAGACCTTCGAGCTGGTCCGCGCGCTGTGGGAGCACCCCAGCCGGGGGAAGTGGGTGCCGGGCGGCGGCGGATTGGCCGTGCACACCGTGGTCACCGATCCGCGGGACGCCGCCACGGTGACGGTCGCGGTCTCCGCCGCCGGGGTGTTCCGCACCCGTGACGGCGGCGCCAGTTGGGCCCCGTCCAACAAGGGCGTCAAGGCGGTCTTCCTGCCCGACCAGCACCCCGAGTTCGGCCAGTGCGTCCACAAGATCGCGCAGGACCCGGTCGACCGCGACCGGCTCTACCTCCAAAACCACTGGGGCGTCTACCGCTCGGACGACTCCGGGACGAGTTGGACGGACATCGGCGGCGGCCTGCCCTCGGACTTCGGCTTCGCGGTGGCGGCGCACCCCCGAAGAGGCGAGGTCGCCTACCTCTTCCCGATCACCGCCGACATCGACCGGGTGCCGGCCGAGCACCGCTGCCGGGTCTTCCGCACCTCCGACGCCGGCGCGAGCTGGGAGCCGCTGTCCGCCGGGCTGCCCGAGGAGGACCACTACGGCACGGTGCTGCGGGACGCCCTCTCCGTTGACGACGCCGACCCCGCAGGGGTGTATTTCGGCAACCGCAACGGCCAGGTCTACGCCAGCTCCGACGACGGCGACAGCTGGCAGCAGCTCGCCCGCCACCTGCCGGATGTGCTCTGCGTACGGGCGGCGGCGGTGGCATGAGGCGCGGGTGGCCGGGAATTGAGGGGAGGCCGGCGTCGGCCAGTAGGGTGATCCCGTGGCTGCACGACCTCTCCAAGACATCGTCGAACCAGGCTGGGCCAAGGCACTTGAGCCGGTCGCCGGACAGATCGCCGCGATGGGCGACTTCCTGCGGGCGGAGATCGCCGCCGGCCGGACCTACCTCCCGGCCGGCAACAACGTCCTGCGGGCCTTCCAACAACCCTTCGATGAGGTGCGGGTGCTCATCGTCGGTCAGGACCCCTACCCCACGCCGGGGCACGCGGTCGGGCTGAGCTTCTCCGTGGCGCCGGACGTCCGCCCGTTGCCCGGAAGCCTGGAGAACATCTTCCGCGAGATGCACTCCGACCTCGGGCTGCCCCGACCGTCCAACGGCGACCTCACCCCGTGGACCCAGCAGGGCGTACTGCTGCTGAACAGAGCGCTGACCACCGCGCCCCGCAAACCCGCGGCCCACCGCGGCAAGGGCTGGGAGCAGGTCACCGAGCAGGCCATTCGCGCCCTGGTGGCGCGCGGCGGCCCGCTGGTGGCGGTGCTGTGGGGGCGCGATGCGCGCAACCTGCGGCCGCTGCTGGGCGATCTGCCCTCCGTCGAGTCCGCGCACCCCTCCCCCATGTCCGCCGACCGCGGCTTCTTCGGGTCGCGGCCGTTCAGCCGGGTCAACGACCTCCTCGTCCGGCAGGGCGCCCAGCCGGTGGACTGGCGACTGCCCTGAGCCGGACCGCCGTCCGGAGGCGGGAGATAGTGTTCCCGGCATGACGCAGACGAACATCCCTGCGGGTTGGTACGCCGACCCGCAGGGCAGTCCCCACCAACTCCGCTGGTGGGACGGCTCCCAGTGGACCGCGCACACCCACCCCGGCCAACAGGCGCACCACCAGGAGCAGGCCGGGCAGCCGGGTCAGGCGCAGCCGGCGCAACAGCCGCAGCAGGTGCCCCAGCCGGGCCCGCAGGCGCAGATGCCCCAGCAGTACCCGCCGCAGCAGCAACCCGCCCCGGCCCAGGCCCCGTACGGCCAGCAGCCCGGCGGTGCCCCCTACGGCCAGCCCGGCCCGTACGGCGCGGACGCGCTCCATCAGGCGCGGCAGCAGGCCGGCATCCAGCACCAGGTACAGCAGCAGGCCGGGGTGGCACCGGCCGGGACGGGCGGCGGCGGTCTGTTCACCGAACCGGTGCTGGTGGTCAACCAGAAGGCCAAGCTCATCGAGGTGAGCAACGAGTACGCGGTCTACGACCAGCACGGCAACACCCTCGGCTCGGTCGTGGAGATCGGCCAGAGCACCGCGAAGAAGATGCTCCGGGTGGTCTCCAGCCTGGACCAGTACATGACCCACCGGCTGGAGATCCGGGACGCCTACGGGCAGCCGCAGTTGACGCTGACCCGGCCCGCGAAGCTCATCAAGTCCAAGGTGCTGGTGGCCCGTCCGGACGGCCAGCCGGTCGGCGAGATCGTCCAGCAGAACGCCATCGGGAAGATCAACTTCGCGATGCTGGTCAACGGCCAGCAGGTCGGCGCCATCAAGGCGGAGAACTGGCGGGCCTGGAACTTCGCCATCGTCGACCACACCGACACCGAGGTCGCCCGGATCACCAAGACCTGGGAGGGCCTGGCCAAGACGATGTTCACCACCGCGGACAACTACGTGCTGCAGATCCACCGGCAGCTACCCGACCCGCTGTTGAGCCTGGTGGTGGCCACCGCGCTGACCGTCGACACCGCCCTCAAGCAGGACGCCCGTGGACTCGGCTGAGTCCGCGGACGCGGCGGACGGAACGTTCGTCCTCGGGGTGGACTCGGGCGGCTCGGGGCTGCGGATCGCGGTGGCCCGCGCCGGCGCCGACGGGGCCCGGCCGGCGGCGACGATCACCTCCCGCGAGCCGGTCCGCACCGGCCCGGCCGGCATCGACGCCGACCACCTGTTGGACCAACTCCTGCCGGCCGGCGAGAAGTTGGCGCGCGAGGTGGGCGCGGACCGGTTCGGCGCGGCGTGCGTCGGCGCCGCCGGGATGGGCATCCTCGGCGACGCGCTGCGCGCCCGGCTGCCCGACGCCCTCAACGCCGCCTTCGGGGTCCGTCGCCTCGCGCTCGCCGCGGACGCGGTGACCGCCTATGTCGGGGCGCTCGGCCAGCGGCCCGGTGCGGTGGTCGCCGCGGGCACCGGCCTGGTCGCCCTGGGCACCGACCTGACGCCGGCCGGCGGTTGGCGCCGGGCCGACGGCTGGGGCCATCTGCTGGGCGACTGCGGCGGCGGCGCCTGGATCGGGCGGGCCGGGCTGGAGGCCGCGCTGCGCGCGCACGACGGGCGGCCCGGCGGATCGCCGGCGCTGCTGGCCCGCGCGCGGGCCGAGTTCGGGCCGGTCACCGGAGTGCCCGGCGCGCTCTACCCACGCCCCGACCGACCCGCCGTACTGGCCTCGTTCGCCCCCGAGGTCGCGCGCTGCGCCGCCGGGGACGCGGTCGCCGCCGGCATCCTGGCCGACGCCGCGCGCCACATCGCCGACTCCGCCGCCGCGGTCTGCCCGCCCGGCCCGGACGCCACCGTCGCGCTCACCGGCGGGCTGCTGCACCTGGGCGCCCCGCTGCTGTCCCCGCTCCGTGAGGCGCTCGCCGAACGGCTGCCCGGGGCCCGCCTCGAACCGGCCGCCGGCAGCCCGCTGGACGGGGCGCTGGCGCTCGCCGCGGCGCTCGCCGCGGACCGCCTGGCGCTGCCCGTCGATGGGAAGTTGTTGCAGATCACAGGGCATGTGACGGGTCCGTCGCCACGACGCGCGGGATAAAACGGGACGGATACCTCGCGACGGAACCCTCCCTCCGCGGCCGGGCATGCCGAGGCGTTAGCATGCGGCGCCATGAGTTCCCCCACTGGGCCCGCACCTGGCTCGCCCCGTATCGACATCGACTCCCCGAGCCCGGGAGGCGCACCCGGCCTGCCCGTACGAACGCCGCGCAACCGGCCCTCCGGCCGCCACCGCAAGCCGGAGCCGCTCGCCGCACCCGCGGGCGCACCCGCCCTGGTGCTCGCCGTGCCCGGCACCCCCTCCACCGCCGCGCGCGGCCTGGCGGAGGAGGTCTCCAGCATCGCCCGCTCCGAACTGCCCGGCCTCGACGCGCGGATCGGCTACGTCGACGGTGGGGACGACGTGTTCCCGTCCCTGGAGGCGGTGTTGGCGCGGGTCGCCGCCGAGCAGCAGGCGCGGGCGGCCGAGACCGGGCAGTCCGACCCCGGCCCCGCCGCGGTCGTCGTCCCGCTGCTCGCCGGCCCGGACAGCGCGCTGCTGCGCCGGATACGCCAGGCCATCATGAACAGCGCGTCCGGGGCCGAACTGACCGACGTCCTGGGCCCGCACCCGCTGCTGGCCGAGGCGCTGCACGTCCGGCTGTCCGAGGCGGGGTTGGCCCGCGCGGACCGGGCCCGGCTGTTCACCGTCGCGACCGCCGCGGACGGCATCATCCTCGCCACCGTCGGCGGCGAGGAGGCGGTGCAGGCCGCCGGCATCACCGGCATGCTGCTCTCCGCCCGGCTGGCCGTGCCGGTACTGGCCGCCGGTCTGGACGAGGAGGGCGCCATCGCCCGCACCGCCGACCAGTTGCGCACGGCCGGCGCCCGGCAGTTGGCGCTGGCCCCGTACCTGATCGGCCCCGAACTCGCCGACGGCCTTCTGGGGGCGGCCGCGGCGGAGGCGGGCTGCGCCTCCGCCGAGGCGCTCGGCGCGTACGGCGCGGTGGGCCGGCTGGTGCTGTCGAACTACGCGGCGGCGATGGGGATCACGCTGCCGGGCCAGGGCCTGGGGGCGGCCGCCCGGTAGCCCCGCCACACCCGTTCACCGAGGGCCGTCCCGCGCCGAGCGCGCCGGGGCGGCCCTCCGCGTTGCGCCCGACTCCCCCGCCGCCGGCCGCTGTTCTCCCGCGCGGCCGACGGGTCCGACCCGTGCGCGTCGTCTACCGTCGTGTGCCCCGTCCGACCACGCCCCGCTCAGCAGGAGGAACGCCGTGTCCGACACCGCCGCGCCCGAGGACGTCGTCCGGGCCTGTTTCGCCGCCTACTCGGCCCAGGACCGGCCTGCCATGGAGCGGCTGCTCGCCGAGGAGTTCGTCTTCACCAGCCCGCAGGACGACCACCTCGACCGGGCCGCGTTCCTGGACGTCTGCTTCCCGACCGCGCACCGCTTCCGCTCCCAAGAGCTCCTCGACGCGGTCCCGTTCGACGACGACCAGGTCTTCGTCCGCTACTCCTACGAGCTGACGACCGGCGCACGCCACCGCAACGTCGAGGTGATGACGGTGCGCGACGGCCGACTGGTCGAGACCCAGGTGTACTTCGGCGGGCGCTTCCCCCAGGGGTGAGCGGCCGGCCGGGTCAGGCGAAGACCACGCAGGAGGCGGCCGGCGCCGGTACCGAGCCGGCCCGCTCGGGTACGCCGGTCCGCGGGTCGAGGGCGAACCAGGTGACGTCGCCGGAGCGTTCGTTGGCCGCGTAGAGGTGCCGCCCGTCGGGGTGCAGCGCGAGGTCGCGGGGCCAGTGGCCGCCGCACGGCACGGTGGTGACCAGGGTCGCGGTGCCGGCCCGGGCGTCCAGGGAGAGCACCGCGATGCTGTCGTGGCCCCGGTTGGCCGCCCAGCCGAAGCGGCCGTCCCGGGAGAGGACCAGGGCGGACGGGTACGTCGGGTCGGCGGCAGCGGCGGCGCCCTCGGGGAGCAGCGGGGTCTCCCCCAGGGGCGTCAGCCGACCCTGGGCGGCGTCCCAACGGCAGAGCGTCACGGTGGGGTCGAGTTCGTTGATGACACAGGCGAGTTGGCCGTCCGGGTGGAAGGCGAGGTGTCGGGGCCCGCTGCCGGGGCGCAGCCGGGTCTCGTCCCGTACGGAGAGCGCCCCGCTGGCCGGGTCGAGGGCGCAGATCCGGACCGAGTCGGTGCCCAGGTCGACGCTGAGCAGCCAACGGCCGCTGGGGTCGGGGCGCACGGCGTGGGCGTGCGGGCCCTCTTGGCGGTCGGCCCGCGGGCCGCTGCCCCGGTGGGCGAGGACCCGCGGGGGGCCACCGAGGGTGCCGTCGGCGTGCACGGGGAGCGTACTGACGTCGCCGGAGCTGTAGTTGGCGGTGAGCAGGTGGCCGGTGGTGAGGGTGAGGTGGGTGGGGTCGGCGCCGCCGATGGGGACTGCGGGGGCGAGCAGTTCGGGGCCCCCGGGGGTGAGGCGGAAGGCGGCGGCCGCGCCGTCCGGGGTCTCGCTGACGGCGTAGAGGTGCCGGCCGTCGGGGGCGGCGGCCAGGTACGAGGGGTTGGGGACGGCGTCGGTGGAGTGCAGTGGGGTCAGCGCACCGGTGGCCGGGTCGACGGCCGCGGTGGTGATGCCGGGGCCGCCGGCCGTGGTGAAGGAGCCGAGGTAGGCGCGGAGTTGGCCCTCGCGCGCCGGTCGGCCGGAGGTCCGCCGTGCCGCTTCCGTCGTCGAGTCCGCCGCCGGTTCCGTCGTCGCCACTGGTCGCCGCCCTTCGTCCGCTGCCTGCCCGTCGGGGCCGTCCGGCCGTGGTGGCGGGCGGCCGCGGTGGGGGCCGGCCGGCCCGTCGCGGTCCTCGCCGTCCGGACGGTGTCCCGTTGTCCCGGCGACGCTAACAGGGCGGGCGGGAACCGGGGTTGGCCGGGAGGTGCAGATGGCTTCCGTCAGGCCCCCGCCGGGAGCCGGTCGGTCCGCCCGCCGGGGGCCGGTCGGCCCAGGGGGACGGCGAGCGCGAGCAGGGCCTGTTCCAGGGCGTGGAGGTGGGCGAGGACGGGGCCGCCGTCGCCGGTGTGCGGCACCGCTGCCGCCGCGGTCCGCTCGCGGCGGCCGTCGAGCGGGGCGTCGGTGAGCGCCTCGACGGCGGACTCCACGCGCCAGCAGGCCGCGGCCAGCCGGTCGTCGTGCGACGCCTCCGGGTCGGCGGCGATGGACGCCAGCCCGCGCACCTCGCGCGCGCAGTCGTCGAGCAGCGCGAGCACCTGCCGGGCCCGCCGCTTGCGCGCCCGCAGCGGGTTGAGCGGGTGCACGAGCGGGACGAGGGAGAGTCGGACCCGGTCGAGGATCGCCTCCAACTCGGCGACCCGCGGCGCCGGATCGGCCTGCGGGTCGGTCGTGAGCCGGGCGGCGGCCGCCGCGGTGCAGGCGTGCACGCAGCGCAGGGCCCGCTCGACCCGCTCGTCGGTGATGGCGTGCGTGGTCACCGGCAGCACCAGGAGCACCGCCAGCACCGCGCCCAGGGCGCCGATGACCGTCTCGCCGACCCGCAGCGCGAGCAGCGCCGGATCGAGCACGCCGAGCAGCCCGTACAGCATGCTCGCCAGCACGGTCACGGCGAGCATCATCCAGGTGTAGGAGACGGCGGCGGTGTAGAAGATCCCGAAGACGCTGAGGGCGACGACCACGGCGGCCGCGACCGGCTGGTCGTGCAGCGGCATGGCGACGGCGAAGCCCACGACGACGCCGAGCGCGGTGCCCAGGAGCCGCCGGAAGCCACGGATCAGCGTCTCGCCGCGCGAGGTGGTGTTGACGAAGACCCACCAGGTGGCGCCCACCGCCCAGTACCACCGCTGGTCGGACAGCAGGTGCCCGGCGGCGAGCGCGGCGGCGGCGCCCGCGGTGGCCTGGACGGCCTGCCGGGTGGTGATCCGCGCGAGGCCCGTCCCGCCGGCCGGGACGGGCGCCGCGGCGGGCGCCGGCGACCGCCGCTCGTAGCACCACGCGCCGAACCGCACCAGCGACGACGCCGTGAGCGCGAGCGACATGGCGGCGTACAGCTCGGGGAGTTGGCCGGGCACGGTGTGCAGGAACTGCGCCGCGAAGAAGGTCATGAAGGCGAAGACGCCGAGCGAGTGCCCCCGCGGGCCCCAGCGCCGGGCGTACACCCCGGCCCCGACGACGGCGAGGAACGCCAGGTCGCGGACGAGCGGCAGGTCGTGCAGCACGGCGGCGAGCGCGAGCACCGGGAGGCCGACGACCGGCAGCAGCGCCGTCGTCACGGCCTGCCCGCGCACCGTCGGGTCGGCGACGGTGAACAGGGCGAGCATCGCGGCCAGCCCACCGGTGACGGAGGCCACCAGCGAGAGCCCGGCCGCCCCGCACAGCGCCACGGCGAGCCCGATCCCGACCACGGCCCGGGTCGCGAACCGCAGCCGCGTGCGCCCCGGGTCCGGTGCCACGAACGCCCTCTTCAGCAAGTTCCCCCGCCCTTTCGGTGGACCGGCGCACCGCGGCAGGCCCGCCGGTGCACCACGACATGAGAAAGGCGCCGCGGGATCCGCAGCGCCATCGACGTGTCCATCTCAGCATCAGGGTGGCCGTTTGTTCAACAGTGGATGATTTCATTGGGCCAATGGCCCATTCGGAAGCGGATCGCGGCAGCCGGGAGCGGGCCATCGGACCACCCGGCGGGGCGTTCGCCGGGCCGGGGGCGGGGAGCGGCTCAGTCGGGCAGGGCCGCGGTGAGGTCCACCTCCACGAGCTGGCCCGGAAAGCCCAGTTGCGCCACCCCCAGCAGCGTGCTGGCGGTGGTGAAGGCGGGGCCGAGGGCCGAGTCGTTGAGCCGGCGCCAGGCGGCGCTCAGTTCGGCGGTCTGCTCGCTCCGCACGTAGATCACCGAGCGCACGACGTGCTGCGGTCCGGCGCCCACCTCCGCCAGGGCGACCAGCGCGTTCGCCACGACCTGGTCGATCTGCGCCGCCAGTCCCGGGCCGACGACGGTGCCGTCACGGTCGAGCGGGCACTGCCCCGCCAGGTAGGCGGTGCGGCCGGCCTCCACCACGGTGATGTGGGAGTAGCCGGGTGTCGGGTGTAGCTGCTGGGGATTGATCCGGGTGATCGTCATGCCGGGAGTGTGCCGGACCGGCCGCGCGCGTGCGGCGCCTTCCGGTCAACCGGCGCCGCGGGCCGGTGCGTTCGGGCACCGGGCGGGGCGCCGGAGTTGGTCTCGGAAGTGGCCCCCGCGTTCCTCGGGGACGAGGGGCTCCGGGGCTCGCCTCACATCGGCGCGGAGAGCAGCCGCACCGGGCCGGGCGGCCAGGCGGCCCCGTCGCGCAGCGGGGTCCACATGGTGCGCAGCGGCATCACGACCGGGCCGGTGGGCTGCTCGACCCGGACCTCGTCCCGGACCTCCCGCCAGCCCAGGCGCGCGTACAGGGTCACCAGCGGCGGGCGGCAGAACAGCAGGGCGTGCGGCGGGCCCATGGTGCGGGCGTGGTCGAGCGCGGCGGCCACCACCCGGCGGGCCAGGCCCCGGCCGCGCACGTCGGGCGCCACGGCCACCCCGCCGACGCCGATCACCGAGGTCTCCGCCCCACCGAGCACGAGGGGGAGGCGGCGCAGTCCGGCGTGTGCCACCAGGCGGTCGCCGAGCCGGATGCCGAAGTGCTCCTCCTTGGGCAGCCAGGTCAGGCCCGCGCTGTCGACTCCGAAGGGGTCGGGGCCGTCGCCGAGGAGCGCGGTCACGTCGTCGCGGGTGTAGGAGTCGAGCCGGCAGGGGGTCAGGTCGCTGTGGTTCTCCGTCATCCCCGCATCCTGATCCACCTCGGCGGGCCGCGACCAGTCCGGTCGGGCGCGGTTCGGCGCACGACTCCTTGACGGGCAACTGCCCACCACTTACCGTCACTTCAGCTCTTGGCGCCTTGAGAGAACCTTTACCCCTCGATGGATGAAAAAGGTGAAGGCATGGGTGGGCTGCGACGACGTTCCCTACTGGCCGCCGCGGGCGGAACCGCGGCGGCCACCGGTCTGGCGAACGCCGGGGCGGCCCAGGCGCAGACGCCTCCCCGGGCCGCGCAGGCGGGGGCCTCACCCGCCGCGAAGACCGCCCCGCGCCGGCCCGGGCCGTACGACCGCAAGGTCGATGACCTGCTGGCGCGTATGACTGTCGAAGAGAAGCTGGGACAGTTGCAGCAGCTTCCCTGGGCGTCCGACACCGGGCCCGGCGGGCCGGGGACCAGGACCGTCGAAGAGGCCGCCCGCAGGGGGCGGTTGGGCTCGGTGCTGAACATCTTCGGCGCGCGTGCCTGCAACGCGCTCCAGCGGATCGCCGTCGAGGAGTCGCGGCTGGGCATCCCGCTGCTGTACGGGCTCGATGTGATCCACGGCTTCTGGACCACGTTCCCCATCCCGCTGGCCCAGGCGGCCAGTTTCGATCCGCGGGTGGCGGCGCGGGACGCGGAGGTGTCCGCCGCGGAGGCCCGTTCCAACGGGGTGCACTGGACCTTCGCCCCGATGATGGACGTGACGCACGAGCCGCGCTGGGGCCGGATCGCCGAGGGCAACGGCGAGGACCCGTACCTGACATCGGCGTTCGCCGCCGCCAAGGTGCGCGGCTACCAAGGCGACCGGCTCCTGGCCGGAGACCGGATCGCGGCCTGCGCCAAGCACTTCGTGGCGTACGGGGGCGCCGAGGGCGGGCGCGACTACAACACCGTGGACGTGTCGGAGTCCCGGCTGCGGAACCTCTATCTGCCGCCGTTCAAGGCCGCGTTGGACGCGGGGGCGGCGACCGTGATGGCGTCGTTCAACCTCATCGGCGGGGTCCCGGCGCACGCCAACGGGCACACCCTCACCGACGTTCTCAAGCGGGAGTGGGGCTTCGACGGGATGGTGGTGAGCGACTGGAACGGCGTGCAGGAGCTGCTCCCGCACGGGGTCGCGGAGGACGGCGCGGATGCCGCGCGGCTCGCGCTGAACGCCGGCGTCGACATGGAGATGACCAGCACCACCCTGGTCACCCACGGCAAGCGGCTCCTCCGGGAGGGCCGGATCGAGGCCCGCCGACTGGACGACGCGGTCGCCCGGGTGCTGCGGTTGAAGTACGCGCTGGGGCTGTTCGCGCACCCGTACGTCGACGAGGCGAAGGCGATCGGCGCGCCGTCCGCCGCGGCGCGGGCGGCGGCCCGGGCGGCGGCGGGCCGGTCGATGGTGCTGCTCAAGAACGACCGGGGGGTGCTGCCGCTGCGCGGCTCGGTCCGGTCGCTCGCGGTGGTGGGCCCGTTCGGCGACTCCACCGACCTGTTGGGGACGTGGGTGCTGCCGGCGGCGGCCGAGAAGTTCCCGGCCGGGACGGTGCTGGACGCCGTGCGCGGGGCGGTGCCGGGCGGCACGGTCCGGCACGCCCGCGGCGTCGATCCGCAGGGCGACGAGGTGCGCGGCATCCCGGAGGCGGTCGCGGCGGCCGCCGCCTGTGAGGTCACGGTCGTGGTGGTGGGCGAACCGGCGGCGCTCAGCGGGGAGGCGTCCGCGCGCAGCGACATCGGGCTGCCGGGGGTGCAACAGCGGCTGGTCGAGGCGATCGCCGGGACCGGCCGGCCGTTCGTGGTGGTGCTGGTCGGCGGGCGGCCGCTGACCGTCGGCGGCTGGGTGGACCGCGCCCCGGCCGTGGTGCTGGCCTGGCACCCCGGCATCGAGGGCGGCAACGCCCTCGCCGATGTGCTGTTCGGCAAGGTGAATCCGGGTGGCAAGCTGCCGGTCTCGCTCCCGCGCTCGGTCGGCCAACTCCCCATCCACTACAACCACGAGAACACCGGCCGCCCCTACGACCCCAACGACAAGTTCACGTCGAAGTACCTCGACCTCCCGGACGGACCCCTCTTCCCGTTCGGGTACGGCCTGAGCTACACCACGTTCCGCACCGGCACGCCCCGGCTCGGCACCTCACGGATCGCGGCCGACGCGCTGCGCGCGGGCGACGGGGTCGAGGTCACCGCGGCCGTCACCAACACCGGCTCCCGGGCCGGCGACGAGGTCGTCCAGCTCTACGTCCACGACCGGGCCGCCAGCATCGCCCAACCGGTGCGCCGGCTCAGGGGCTTCCACCGCGTGACGCTCGCGCCGGGCGCGAGCCGGACGGTGCGGTTCCGGCTGGCGGCCGAGGACCTGGGGTTCTGGAGCAACGCCCCGCACGGCGAGTTCCGGTTGGAGCCCGGCGCCATCGACGTCTACGTGGGCGGCAGTTCGGCCGCCGAGGGCAAGGCCACACTGACGGTGACCTGACCGGAGCCGGGCACACCGGGGCGCTCAGGCGAACTGGGCGACGTACTCGTCGAAGGGCGGGATGCCCACCTCGGTGCGCCGCCGGTCCATCTCCTCCGGGGCCTCGCACGGCCACGGGACCGGCGCGCCGTCCCGGACGCCGGCGATCTGGGTGCCGTAGCGCTGCTCGCGGCCCTCGTTGACCCGGGTGCGGTCGTGCAGGAAGGCCAGGTCCCGCGGGGCCGCGAGGCCGTCGGCGACGGCGCGTTCCAGCAGCCGTAGCGCGCGGCGCTGGACGTCCAGTTGACGGTCGGCGTGCTGGGCGACCAACCAGGCGGCGCGGGCGGCGTCCGGGCCGAAGCGGTCCGCGGTGGGCCAGCCGTGGGTGTCCAGGATCTCGGTGAGGCGGTCGGCGTGCCGGGCGGTGAGCCGGCGCCAGGCCAACTGGTCGGCGAAGTCCGGGCCGTTGGCGCGGGCCGTGGCCGCGTGGTCCGCGGCGGCCATCGCGACCAGTTCGGAAGCCACCGCGGTCAGGTCGTCGTCGGTGTGGGGCGCGGGTGCGTCGTGCGTCATCAGTGCTCCAGAGGTCGGTGGGCCCCGCATCGGGTCGGGCGCCTCCAACCTAAAGCGGCCAATCGGCACGGAAGATCGTCCTTGGGTACGGTGACGGGAGGGGCCGCGCGGCCGGATAATGGATCTACCCCGCGCGCCCCGACCGTCGTTTCGACACGTCGACCTCAAGGAGGCCGTGGGCCGATGGCCGTGGACGCGCTGGACGCGAAGATCCTGAAGCTGCTGTTGGAGCAGCCGCGGACGAGCGTGCGGGAGTACGCCCGGGTGCTGGGGGTCGCCCGCGGGACGGTGCAGGCGCGCCTGGACCGCCTGGAGCGGGACGGGGTCATCACCGCCTACAGCCCGCGGCTCTCCCCCGCCGCGCTGGACCACCCGGTGCTGGCCTTCGTGCACATCGAGGTGACGCAGGGGCACCTGGAGGAGGTCGCCGCCGCGCTGGCCGAAGTGCCGCAGATCATCGAGGCGTTCTCGACGACCGGCGGCGGCGATCTGCTGACGCGGGTGGTGGCCCGGGACGCGGCACACCTGGAGGACGTGATCCAGCGGTTGATCAAGCTCCCGGGCGTGGTCCGCACGCGGACGGAGGTGGCGCTGCGCGAGCGGGTGCCGCACCGGATGCTGCCGCTGGTCGAGTCCGTGGGCGGCTCGGCCGCGCAGGCGGGCTGAGCGGTGGCGGACGACACGGCGGGCGGGCCCGCACCGGTCATCTTCGACCTCGACGGGACGCTGGTGGACAGCGAGCCCAACTACTTCGAGGCCGGGCGGCGGGTGTTGGCCGGGTACGGCGTCACGGACTTCACCTGGGAGCACCATCTGCGCTTCATCGGGATCGGCACCCGCGAGACGCTGACGGTACTGGCGCGGGAGTACCGCATCGACGCCCCGGTGGAGGAGCTGTTGGCCGGGAAGAACCGCGCCTATCTGGAGCTGGCCCGGGCCGGTACGGAAGTGTTTCCGCAGATGCGGGAGCTGGTGGTGCGGCTGGCCGGGGGCGGGCATCCGATGGCGGTGGCGTCCGGCTCGTCGCGGGCCGCGATCGAGGCGGTGCTGGCCGGGACGGGGCTGGACGCGCTGTTGACCACGGTGGTGTCGGCGGAGGAGGTGCCGCACGGCAAGCCCGCGCCCGATGTGTTCTTGGAGGCCGCGCGCCGGCTGGGGGTCGAGCCCGCGGCGTGCGTGGTGGTGGAGGACGCCGCGCCCGGGGTGTTGGCGGCGCGGCGGGCCGGGATGCGGTGCATCGCGGTGCCCTACGTGTCCGGGAGCGTCGGCGATCCCGCGTTCGCCGGCGCGGGATTGATGTTCCCCGGCGGGCAGCGGGAGTTCACCGCACGGGCGGCGTACGCGTGGATCGACGGGTCGGACCGCTCGGTGTGACCGGTGTGCCCGGGGCCGGTCGGCGCGCGCCGGCCGGCCCCGGGGTGGCTCAGCCGACGCCGGCGGAGGCGCACTGCGCGGCCAGGGCGGGGGTGCAGAGCAGGTCGCTGCGCACCACGCCGTCCCGGACGACGGTGTCCTTGAGGTTGCCCTTGGTGACCACGGTGGCCTTGAACAGCTTCGCCGGAATGCCGGACTTGCTGTGGTTCGCGGCGGTGGTGGAGGTGAGGGTGGAGATGCTCTGGCCCCGCAGCAGCCGGAAGGCCAGTTCCGCGGCGGTCTCCGCCTCCGGCCGCACTTCCTTGTAAACAGTGAACGCCTGAGTGCCGTCCAACAACCTCTGCAGCGCGGGAAGTTCGGCGTCCTGTCCACCCAGCGGAACATTCTTCACGCCGGCCGACTTCAGCGCCTCGGCGATACCGCCGGCCATGCCGTCATTCGCCGAGTAGACCGCATCGAAGCCGCGCGGGCCACGGGAGTTGATGACATCGGCCATCTCCTTCTTCGCGGTCGCCTCGGACCATTCGGGTACGTCCTTCTCGTAGACGATTTTGTGCACCTTGCCGTCGAGGGCGGCGTGCGCGCCCTTCTTGAAGGCCGGGGCGTTGGGGTCGTCCGGGGAGCCGTTGAACATGACGACATCGGCGCTCGCCGCGCGCGGCCCGAGCGCGGCGAGAATCGCCTCGCCCTGGAGCCGGCCGATCTTGTCGTTGTCATAGGAGACATACGCCGCCACGTTGCCCTCGGCGAGCCGGTCGTAGGCGATGACCTGCACGCCCTGACGTGCGGCGGAGTCCACCCACGCCTTGGCGGCCTGGGCGTCGACCGGGTCCAGGATGATGACCTTGACGCCCTTCTTCACCAGGGCGTCGAACTGGGAGCGTTGGGCATCGACGCTCGACTCGGCGTTTCCGTAGTCCACCGTGCAGGGGAGGCAGAGCGCCGCGATGCGCCGGGAAATGATGCGGTGATCGAATTTCTCGTAGCGCGTGGATTTGTTCTCGGGAAGGAGGAGGCCGATGTGGTCCTTCCCCTGGGACGGTTCCTGATGATCGTTTCCGCAGGCCGCCAGCGGCGCGGCGAGGGAAAGCGTCAACACGCTGACGAGGACGCCGCGACGCATTGTTGCATTCGTCACATTCACTGCGCCCATTGTCTTCTTCGGCCTCATGAAAAGTACCTCCACAGGGGCCGCCCTGACTCGGCCCATGAATGGCTGAGTGAACGTCACCGAAGGCCCAATCGTCAAGAAACGAAGTAATAACGGTGCCGAACACGGTCATGCATTGAGACACCGAAGGCGAAGCGCCCGTCCGTCGCCCCGGGTGATCTCCGCCGGGCCACTGGGCATGGTCAGCGGTATGACTTCGCCACGGAAACGGACCCCCGTCTCCACCGAGGGACACATGGGCCGCGCGGACGACCACCCCGGACGCTGCGACCGGGAATACCGACGACGCCGGGACGCCCTGGCGGCCCGCGCCGACAACCACGCGGTGGGGGCGCCCTATCCGGGCGTGGAGTACACCGAGGACGAGCACCGGACCTGGCGCGCCGTCCACGACGCGCTGCTCCCGAAGCACCGGGCGCACGCCTGCCGACCGGTGTTGGACACCCTCGCGGACACCGAGATCCCCGCCGACGGGGTCCCGCAACACGCGGACATCACGCCCGGGTTGACGGCACGCACCGGGTTCGCGCTCACGCTGGCCGGCGGGGTGGTGCCCAACGAACGGTTCCTGGGGTCCATGGAGCACGGCTACTTCCATGCGGTGCAGTTCGTCCGCCACCCGGCCGTGCCGCTCTACACCCCCGAACCGGACGTGCTGCACGACGTGTTCGGGCACGGCATCCATCTGTCGTCACCGCGCATCGCCGAGCTGTACCGGATGTTCGGCCGCGCCGCGAACCGGGTCCGGACCGACGAGGCACTGGACATTCTGAGCCGGGTGTATTGGTACACCCTGGAATTCGGATTGGTCAGCGAATCCGGCGCGCCCAAGGCTTTCGGCGCGGCACTGCTCTCGTCGTACGGGGAGATCGGGGCGCACGACGGGCGAGAAGTGCGCGAACTGGACGCATGCGCCACAGCCGGTACGCAGTACCGCATTTCCAGCTATCAGCCGGTTTTATTCGCGGCACGTTCCTTCTCCCACCTTGAGGACACAATCGGCACGTTCTGCACGGAATTCGACGACGACACCGGGCGGCGACTGGGATTGCCGGCACTGCGCCGCAATCGTGACTAGGGAACGTTGTCGTTCGCTTCCACTGGGCCACTGGAGCACTGGGCCACTGGGGCTTCGGCCCTTGGGCTCTTCGGTCGCTCGGCTGCTCGGCCCTTCGGTCCGCCGCTCGTTCACCGATGGCCGTTGGTCATCGGCCGTTGGTCGCTGGTCATTGGCCGTTGGTCATCGGCCGTTGGTCGCTGATACCGCCATAGGCCCCGCGTTCGGACGCTATGCCCACACGTCCAATGAGCGGCGGTTAGCGGGGTGTTAGCGGAGCGTCAGCCGGGCAATAGCAGCCCCGACCAGAGTGGCTGACGTACCAACGAAACGACGGCACCGACCACCCCGGGGGACCCGCAATGAACTCCAACACCACCGTCCGCACCGCTCGTCGCCGCACCCTGCGCATCGCCGCCGCGGCCCTGACCGCGGCGGCCGCCCTCACCCTCACCGCCTGCTCCGGCTCGGACGCCGGCAGCACGAAGCCCGCAGCCCACGCGAGCACCGGCACCACCGCCCCGGAGTCCAGCGGCACGGGCCCCGCCGCCGGAGCGCAGGGCGCCGACGCCCCGGCGACCCCCGACGCCCAGGCTGACACCAAGGTCGACACCAAGGCGGGCGCTGTGGGCAAGCGGTCGGGCGGCTCGCACGGCGCCACGGCCAGGGCGGCCTCGCCGGTCCGCACCCAGCCGCTGGCGGACGGCAGCAGCAAGGCCGAGATCTACAAGATCGGTGCCCAGCAATACCGCGCCAAGATCGTCAGCCGCGGTTCGGTCCTGGCCACGCTGGAGACGAAGGGCAGCGACACCGGGCTCGACGCCAACGACATGTTCGTCGTGCTCACGTTGGACGGTCAGGTCCACTCCTGGATGGGCGGCGGCCACCAGGGACCGGGCACCTTCAAGGTGGCGGGCGACTGGACCGTCAAGGTCACGAAGGTCGGCGAACTGCACTACCGCGCCGACATCATCGGCCACGAGGGCTCGGTGGACGGCACGCTGGAAACGAAGGGGCACGACGACGGGGCCGTCGCCAACGGCATCTACATGGTGCTCAGCAGCGGCGGAGTGCTCAGCGCCCACGCGTGAACACCCGCGCGGCTACGGCGGGGAAGCCCCCGTCGGGTGGCTCTTCGGGGGAGGCGGGGAGGAACGGGTGGGCCGAGCGACGGGCCGGGACGAGGGCCGTCGCGTGGCGATCCGGGGCGGGCGCCGGCGGGCGACGATGACGGTACAGGGCGGGTATCCAGACCCTGCGATCCGGAACTGGGGCGCCCGAGCGACGCGTTGGGCCGGGCGTCCCGATCGGCACTGCGGGGCTGGGACCCTCGGACGGCGTGCCGGAGCGGGCCTCCTCGGCTGACGCTTCGGTGCGGAAGACCGGGCGCTGGAAGGAGCCGATGCCGGCCAACAACAGGCGTGCGAACGGGGGTTGGCGCGAGGGAAAGGTAAGAGGCCGGAGAAGGGGAGGGGGCGGGGACGGAGCCGTGCACGACTTCCCCACACACGCCTCGTCCACACAACCCGACCCGGCCGAGGTCCGCGCCCCGTTGAGCCCCCTCGCCCGCTAACCAGCCACGCACGGCGACCCGTTGAGCCTCCGCAGTCCCGCCCCTCACCCCCCGACCCCGATCAACGCCACCGTGATGTTGTCCGGCGCGCCCGCCTCGATGGCCGCCTTCCACAGCTCGAAGACGGCCCGCCCGCCGTCGTGTTCGTGCAGCACCGCGGCGATCTCCTCCTCCAGGACCGGGTCGGTGAGCCCGTCCGTACACACCACGTAGCGCCGGCCCGGGACCAGCGGCACGGTGCGGACGTGCGGAGTGACCGCGACGAAACGGCTGGCGCCCCCGACCGCCTGGGTCACCAGCGACGTGGTCCGCTGCCCCGCCGGCAGCGGCGGGCTGTCGTCCACGCTCACCTGCCGCAGCCCGTCCTCCCCGGCCTCCAGGACCCGGCTGTCGCCCACGTTGAAGATCAACAACGCCTCCGGCAACACGACGGTGCCGGCCACCGTGGTCCCCATCCCGGTCAGCGCCGGGTCCCGTTCGGCCGCCGCATACACCGCGCGGTTGCACCTGATCACCGCCGCCCGCACCGCCTCCTCGCCGTCCAACGTCGGTCCCAGCGCCGCCAGATGCGCCACCGTCAGCGCGCTGGCGACCTCACCGCCCGGCTGCCCGCCGATGCCGTCGGCGACCGCCACGACCACCGGGCTGCCCAGCGGGAACATCAGCGTCTGGGGGTTCTCGGTCACCGTGCCGCACAGCGTCCACGGCCCCGCGACCAGGCTGTCCTCGTTGTGCTCCCGGATCAGTCCGGGGTGGCTGAGCGCCGTCACCGTGATGTACTGCGCCGCAGTGTCCATGCCGTCGCTCCCTCGCCGGTCGCTCGCGGTGTGCCCCGCCGGTTGCGCTCCGTCCCGCCGTGCTCCGGGCAACGGTCTCACCCGGTCCCGGCCCCGGTCCGGCCGTCGCGCAGCGTGTGTCGCCGCATCAGCCGGGACACGTCCTTCGCCGTGATGATCCCCACCAGATGCCCGGCGTCCACGACCAGGATCCGCATCCCGGTCCGCAGCGTCACCCGGTCCATCGCCTCGCTCAGCAGATCGTCCGGCGCGGCCACCGCGCACTGGGACACCGGTATGGCCACGTCCCGAACCCGCAGCTCCGCCCGCTGGGCGGCGGGTATCGACGCCAGCCTGCGGACCTGCACCAGGCCGCTCGGCCGCCCCTCGAAGTCCAGCAACGGGACGACGGAGTGCCCGGTCGTCACGGCCACCTCGTCGATGAACCGCTGCACCGTCAGCCAGTCCGCCCCGGTCACCACGGGAGCGGACATGGCATCGGCCGCCCGCACCCCGCGCAACGCCGTCTGCATCGCCGCCCGCCGCCGCTCGGACCCGGCGACGACCATGATGAACAGCCCGATCAAGGCCAGCCACAACCCGCTCGGCAACCCGCGCAACAGCGCGAACCAGCCGGCCGCCACCAGCAGTACGCCCATCACCTGGCCGCCCCGGGACGCCGCGATGTCCGCACGGTCCCGGTCCCCGGTGCGCCACCACAGCAGTGCCTGCACCACCCGCCCCCCATCGAGCGGGACGGCCGGCAGCAGATTGAACACGCCCAGGAGCACATTGGCCCAGCCCAGCCACACCAGCACGACCGCCGGCACCGCCCACAGGGACAGCACATGCAGCCCGAAGCCGGCGCCCAGCGCGATTCCCCCGATGAGCAGGCTGGTGAGCGGTCCGCTGATGGCGACCGCGAAGGCCGCGGCGGCGGTCTGCGGCCGCCCCATGCGCGTCATCCCGCCCAGCGCCCACAGGGTCACGTCCTCGACGGATATCTGCTTCCGGCGCGCGATCGCGGCATGCGCCGTCTCGTGCAGCAGCAGACTGCCGGTGAGCAACGCGGCCCCGACGACGCCGGCCAGGGCATAGACGACAGCGGAACGTCCCGGGGCGATCACCGGCAGCGTCTGCCGCCCGAGGCCGTACGCGAACAGCATCACCAGCAGCGGCACGCTCCAGTGCATCCGCAGCGGCACCCCGACCACACGTCCGATCTGGACCGAGCCGTTCATTGCCGTCTCCCGCCGGCCCGGGCACTGGTTCCTCCGGGCGGGGCCTCACGCCCCGCGCTCCGCGGACCACCCGGCGCGGCACTCACCACAATTGTCACTCGCCGCCCCACCACCGGCGGAGTTCTTCCCCACCGGCCCGACTCCCGGCGCCGAACTAATCTGGAGGTGCGGTCGCTCGTGCGGCGACCGTCGTCGCGGAATGCGCACCGCCCCGGGCACGGGAGGCGAGGACCATGGGACGCAGCCACCACTTCCACCTCGACCACAGCGGCCACTCGATCACCGTGAACGTCGGCCCCGGCCGCGACGGCGAGATAGAACTCCTGGTCAACGGCAAGGTCGTCGCCTACCAGCGGGAACACGGCACCGGCCTGAACCTCCTGACCGGCGAACTCCCCGACGAGCCCGTCCGGATCTTCCGGGTCCGTATCCGCGAGCCCCGGCTCGTCCCCACCGCACCCCGCTGCACCCTCGAACTCGACGGGGTGGAACACCCCATGCCAGAACGCCATCTCGTCTGACCCCACGTCGAAACCCGGATCGAAACCCACGTCCAAGCCCCCTCTACAACGGTCTACAGCGACGCCGTCGGCCTCTACTGCCACACCCCTCTGAGCACGCCTGCCCGCCCCTACCGAGCGCGGACCCTCCGAGCACGTCTCCACGGCCACGTTCCGACCACACGCCGCCCCGCCGAGACCACGCAGGGTCGCTGCCCGGCTCCTCGTTCCGCTACTGACGGTGAACACGCGGTCGCGCGGCCGACGTTGACCGCTTTTGTTCCCCCTCACCCTCCTCTCTCACTCCGCGCTCACTTGGCCTTGCCCTCCGCTTCCACCAGCTCCTTGAACTGCTGAAGATCGCTGCGTACGCCCCGCTCGATCGCGACGGCCTGCGCGAACCCCTGGGGCCCGCCGAAGCTCTCCTTGATCGTGCCCGGGTCGTACTCGAACCGGGCCTGGAGCCGGGTGTGCCCCCGGTCGATGGGCAGCAGCGAGAACGTCCCCGCCAGATCGGGGCCGCTCGTGGTCTGCCACGTCATCACGTTCTCCATCTCCCGGTCGACGATCTCGACCTCGAACTCCTGCGCCCGGCCGCCCGCGTCGACGTCCAGGTGCGCCCGTCGCTCACCCTCCGGCCTGGCCTGCCGGACGCCGTTCAGGAACCGTGGATAGCTCTCCGCGCGATGCAGGCAATCCCAGGCCGTTTCGAGCGGAACACCGATGTCGATGTGTTCTTCGAGAGTGCTCATCGGACACCTCACAGCTTGCTTCGCACCCCCCTTGATACGTTTCCAGGTTCCTCCGCCCAGCGGCCGGAAGCGACCCGAGTCCGAACCCGCCCTGTGCCCCCAGCTCTCCTAGCTCTCTCCCCTCTCCTTCCCCCGCCCCCACCCCCTCCCTCTCCCACTCCCGTCTGTCCTGCTCCCCCTCTCCTCATTTCCCGGCCTTGTTCCCTGGGGACGGGCGCGTCGTCTCATCGATGCCCGGCGGCCTCCGCCGATGCGCCGACGTCCGACGGTGCCGGGGACTACTCCGGCCCCTCGACGCGCGGTGCGATCGCGAGGATCGCCACGTCGTCGTGGAGGATGCGCGTGTGACGGGGCAGATCGGCGTTGAGGAAGTCGATGACATCGGCCGGCCCCGGGGACGGCCGGCCGCCGAACCGCTGGATGAGGCGATCCAGCAGCGGATAGAACACCCCGGTGTGGTCCCGGGCCTCGATCAGCCCGTCGGTGCAGAGCAGCAGCACATCGCCGTGGGCGAAGCGGTGCGTGTACGACACCGGTGGCTCCGCGGACAACCCACCCAGTCCCAGCGGCAGGGCGGGCGGCCCGGTGAGAGCGGTCACCTCCCCTCCCGAGATCAACACCGGTTCGATGTGCCCGTGGTTGATGATCGTCACTTGCTGGGCCAGGGCGTCGTACTCGATCAGGGCCGCGGTCACGAAGAGTTCGTCGTCGGGGATTTCCGCAGCCTCGTGGGCCAACCGCCGCTCCATCCGGGCGGCCACCGCGAGCAGGTCCCCGGGGTCGTAGACCGCCTCGCGGAAGCTGCCGAGGATGTCGGCGACCGTACGAACCGCCTGGAGCCCCTTGCCGCGGACGTCGCCGATGATGGCGCGCTCGCCGGCCTGAGTGGCACGGATGTCGTAGAGGTCCCCGCCCACCATGGTGCCGATCTCTCCGGACCGGTAGAGACCCGCCGCCAGCACCTTGCCGACCCGTTGCGGAACCGGCCGCAGCAGGGTCCGCATCAGCGCCTCGGCCACCGAGTTGACGCGTACCAGGTGCCGTTGCTGCCGCCGCCGGTACCCGGCCAGCGCCACGCCCATGATCCCCACGATGAGGGTGGAGATATACGTCGCTACATAGTGATTCCCCCACAGTTGATGGATGTTGTGACCCGTGCAGCACGGGGTGCCCGCGAGCACGCCCTCCAGGGCGACGGCGAAGACGGTGACCACGGCGACGCCTACCGGGCCGTGGGTGAAGGCCGCGAGCACCGGCACGGCGATCAGCAGGGAGCTGACCGCCCACTGCGTGGGCGTCACGAACTCCAGTAGCAGCACGATCAGGACGTAGAGGGCGGGAAGCCATCGCATCCAGGCGGGGACCGTCGGCGCCTCGAAGCCGTTGCTGTCCACCAGTCCGGAGAGCCGCTGGGTCGGCCGGCCGCGGCCCGACTGACTCACGACGGCGGCTCCCGCCGCGCCGCGGGGACCGGACTCGTCAACGCCGTCACCCTCGTCTTCCGCGCCACCGCTCAACGACCCATTCACGCGACCTGTTCAACAGGGTCTCCCGCCATGGACTCCTGTTTCGACCGTGCTCAAGGTCCACAGCCTGACGCTCCCGAACAGCCAACCCGACGATTACGCCATCGGCGGCATGTCACCTCTCCTCGGCCGCCGTACAGACCCCTGCGTCATCAGGCCGCTGAGCTCTCCCAGGTCTCACCGTCTTCGGTCCGGCGGCGCCCGCATGGTCAGGCTCCGTGTGTGGGTGGCGGGTGCGGATGCATGATGCGCGGGATACGCGGGTGTTCGGGCTCGGGATGGCGATGCGGCGGCGTGTGCGGGTGCGAGTGACTGTGGAGGGTGTGAAGTCCCGCTGACTGGGGTGGAGTTGTGGCGTGTGGACGATGTTGATGCCGTGGTTGGCATGGCTGGTGTGGTTGGTGTTGTGGGCATTGCTGGGGCGGGCGGCGTTGTTGGTGTGAGGGGTGCGGGCGGCGTTGTTGGGATCGCTTGGTGTGCTTGGGCGCTGATCATGGTGCTCCCCCTATCGGGCATGCGGCGTCAGATGGTGGATGAGTGCGTCGGGCGGGTGCGCGCGCTGTGCCCGACGCACTCCACTGTCCGCGATCCGGCGATCGTTGGCGTCAACCCGTGGGTGGTAAAGCGGAATCAACCCCTGGGCGTAGGGGGAGCGCGGCCGCATGCCGGAGGTTGATGGCCGGCGGCGCGGCTACTCCTCCACGGCTCCGCCGATGCGTCGGAGGTGCTGTCGGAACGAGTAGCTCGGGTCGGCGGCGCGGCGGGCGAGGTAGTCGTCGAAGGCGGTCTGCTGGCGGAGGGGCTCGCCCGCGCGGATCCTGCGGGCCTGTTCGCGCTCGGTCTCCCGGATCGTGCGGGCCGTGTCCAGCACGGCCTCGGTGCGATCCGCGGGGACGAACAGCACGCCGTCATCGTCGCCGAATACCGCGTCCTCGGCGGTGATTCGGTGGGGGCCGAAGCGCGCGCTGGCCAGGGCGTCCGGTTCCCGGTCGGCGAGTCGGAGCGGGCCCGGCGCCAGGCGGCCGTAGCTGAACACCGGCAGGCCGATCTCCACCAGTTCCGGGGTGTCCCGGTGCAGCCCCCAGATCACCACGCCGGCCAGTCCCGCGGCGTGTGCTTCGAGGGCCAGCAAGTCGCCGACGCACGCCTCGTCCTGGCGGCCGCCGTTGTCGATGACCAGGACGTCACCGGGCCGGGCGTCGGTGAACGCCTCCAGGAAGATGTCGACGCTCCCGTAGTGCCGGGCGGGCAGCGCGCGTCCGGCGACCCGGTGACCGGGAACCACGGCCCCGATTCCGGGCGGTGCGGCGCGCAGCGGTACGCCGAGCCGCACGCAGGCGTCGGCCACCAAGGGCGTGGACAGCTCGGCGAAGGACGTGAACATGGCGTTCTCCTCGGGTCGGTCCCGTCGCCGCCTCGGCACGGTCGGCGCGGGGTGTGGCGAACGGTGCCATGCTCCCCGGCTGTTGGAGTCCCGTACAGGGGCGCCCAACTCCCTTGGCGTGGCCCGCGAGTGGCCGAAATCCACCCTACCGACCCGACAGTTCCGGTCGTACTTTGACTCCGTGACCAGATTCGAAATCCGGTCACGAACGGGGAAGGAAAAGGGACTTGGAACGGGACGAACGCGGTCAGCGCATCCTGGAGGTGGCCGGGGAGCTGCTGCTCGCCTGGGGATACCGGCGGGTGACGATCGACGAGATCGCCCGGCGGGCCAAGGTCGGCAAGGGCACGGTCTATCTGCACTGGAAGACCAAGGACTCGCTGTTGCTGGCCGTCGTACTCAACGTCAAATGGCGCACTCAGCGGCAGCACTTGGCCCGCATGCGGTCCGATCCACTGGAGATCCTGCCGAGCCGGACGATGCGCAGTTACTACGGCGACTTCCTCAAGGAGCCGGTGCTGCGCGCCATGCACACCGAGGACGTCGATATTCTCGGCCGGCTCAGCGACACCGCAAAGAAGGAATTCGCTGACCTGATGGCGCTCAGCGAACAGGTTCTGCTGCGCTATCTCGACGTGCTGCGGCAGCACGGGCTGATCCGTTCCGACCTCGACGTGCCACACCTGCAATACGCGCTGCTGTCCACGACCACCGGGTTCCTCATGTCCGAGGCCATGCTCTACGACCGGGCGCCGGAGAATCCGAAGGTGCGCGGCGACCTCCTCGCCGAGACGCTCCGCAGGATGCTGGAAACGCCGGCGGAGGATTTCCGCGCGGCCCGGACCGAGACCAACGCGGCTGCCCGTCCGCTGCGTTACAGCAGCATGGAAGAGGCAGCGGTCGCCGCCGCGCCCGAAATCATCGCGCTGTATGAGCAGTTGGAGGAAAGCAGCGCCACGGAGATACGCCGGCAGCTGCGCGAGTGATCTCCCCTACGGGCCGCTGGCTCGTCCCGGCCGCGCCCCACCACGGCTCCGTTTCGCCCAGGCTCATTTCACAGGAGAAAGACATGACCGAATCGGCGAACAACCCCTTCAACGAATACGTCGGCAAACACCCCGGCGAGCCGAACGTGCTGGAACCCGCCCTGATCACCGACCCGTTCACCGGATACGGCGAGTTGCGCGAGCAGGGCCCCGTGGTCCGCGGCCGCTTCGTCGACGACACCCCCGTGTGGTTCATCACCCGCTTCGATGAGGCCCGCGTGGTGCTGCGCGACCACCGCTTCGCCAACAACCCCGCGTTCGCGCAGGAGACCGCGGACGGGGAAAACCCGCGCAGCCGACTGATGGACATGATGGGGCTGCCCGAGCGCTACCGGGTCTATCTCGACGGCTCCATCCTCACCATGGACGCCCCCGACCACACCCGGCTCCGGCGGCTGGTCTCCCGCGCCTTCACCGCCCGTAAGATCACCGATCTGCGGCCCCGGGTGGAGGACATCGCGGACGATCTGTTGAGCCGACTCCCGGAGCACGCCGAGGACGGGGTCGTCGACCTCATCACGCACTTCGCCTATCCGTTGCCCATCACGGTCATCTGCGAACTGGTGGGAATCCCGGAGGCGGACCGGCCGCAGTGGAGGGCATGGAGCTCCCAACTCGCCTCGCTGGGGCCGGATCGGCTCAAGAACTCGTTCCCGGCGATGATCGACTACATTCACGAGCTCATCCGTGAACGGCGCGCGGCACTCACCGACGACCTGCTCAGCGAGCTGATCCGCACGCACGACGACGACGGCAGCCGGCTCAGCGACGTCGAAATGGTCACGCTGGTGGTGACCCTGGTCATCGCGGGGCACGAGACCACCGCCCACCTCATCACCAACGGCGCGGCCGCCCTGCTCACGCACCCCGACCAGTTGCGGCTGCTGAAGGCGGATTCAGGGCTGCTCCCCCGCGCGGTGCACGAGCTGATGCGCTGGTGCGGCCCGGTGCATCTGACGCAACTGCGCTACGCCACCGAGGACACCGAGTTGGCGGGCGTGCGGATCGCGAAGGGCGAGGCCGTCATGCCCATCCTGGTCTCGGCGAACCACGACCCCCGCCACTACGCCGACCCCGCCCGACTCGACATCACCCGCCACCCGGCGGGCCGCGCCGAGGACCACGTCGGCTTCGGCCACGGCATGCACTACTGCCTGGGTGCCAGCCTGGCCCGGCAGGAGGGCGAGGTGGCCTTCGGCAAGCTGCTCGCGCACTATCCGGCCGTGTCGCTGGCGGTGGAGCCGGAGGAGCTCCGACGCATACCGCTGCCGGGCAACTGGCGGCTGAGCGAGCTCCCGATCCGGCTCGGCTGAGTCTCCGGAATGCGGGCCGTGGGCCGTCGCCCCTCGGCATGGGGCGGCGGCGCCCGCTTCCATCGTGGGGCGGCGCAGTGTCGCCGCCGGTTGCACGCGTGTCATGACCGATCTTGTGTGTCGTGCTGGACTCTGGGCTCCGGGCCGGTGGGCGTGGTGCTTCCTCAGGGGCCGTAATGGGCCTGGGCCGCCCATTGGTTCGGTTGCGAGGGGGCGTTGGCCCGGAGGGTGCGGATGGTCTGGTGGAGGGCGTGGGCGGGGGTGGGGTGGGGGCTGGTGTGGAAGAGGCGGGCGGTGTGGGTGGCGGTGGTGTCCGTTACGGGCCACAGGGGCGCGACGACCTGGGTGAAGCCGGCGAGGTGCATGGCGGCACCGAGGTGGACGGCCTCGTCGGCGAGGCGGTCGGGGCCGGTGGTGGTACAGGTCGAGAGGTAGCAGAACTCGGCGTCGGTGAGGCGGAGTCGGGATATCTCGGAGAGGGTGAGCGGCTGGTCGTGGAGGATCAGGTGGTCGATGTGGGGGTGGGTCGGATCGGCGACCGCACGGCCGGCGAAGTGGAGGTGGTTGGCGGCCGGGAGGGCCGCCAACAGCCTTGTGTGGGTGGCTTCTTCGTCGTCCAGCAGGACGGTGTCGGGGCCGTAGTGCAGGGCGGCGTCCTGGGCCTGTGTCGGGGCGCCCGGCAAGGGGGCGAAGCCGGGGGTGCGGGGCAGTGCCACCACCAGGGGTGCGAGCCGGTGCGGCCGTGCGCCTCGGCGGGAGGCGGCGCGGACGGCCGCGGCGAGTGCCGCGACGGTCGGGGTGTAGGAGAGGACCGCCCGGTCGAGGAGGGTGCGGGTGCCGTCCGGGTCGGTGTGGTGGCCGGCGGCGTGCAGTGGGAGCAGGGCCAGGGGACCGGTGGCGGAGAGCCAGATGCGGGGCAGTTGGGAGGCGCCGGCGCGGTCGTCGGGGGTGTGGTGGTCGGGAGTGCGGGCGAGGTGGTCGAGGGCGGGGGCGGCCGTGGTGTCCCAGAGCCATTCCAGGGTTGCGCGGAGGTACGCCTGAGCTGCGTGGCGCGCGGCGGGTGCGGCGTCGGGGCTCTCGGCGGTGCGCCATGCCTCGGCGAAGCGTGCGGCGCGGGTCTGCGCCTCGTCGTACGAAAGGGCGGGGAGCGGTACGGCGGTCACTCCGCTGCTGGTGAGGATCAGCGCGTCGCAGCGCAGCGGGCTGGTGTTGACGGTCACCACCGGGCCGCCGGCGGCCGCCGGGCGGAGTGCGGCGAGCCGCGGCGGCCTGCGGAAGCCGTCCAGGCCGGGCAGGTGCCGGATCTCGGCGAGCAACGCGCCCCACTGCTCGGCCAGTTGGTGGCGTCGGTCGGATGCGGCGGGGACGGTGGCGAGGGCGATGCGCAGCTCCGCCAATCGGGCCGCGAGCTGCGGGGCGGTGGCTCGGAGGGTCTCGTCCTCGCCGTGAAATCCGAGGGCGCTGGTGAGCAGGGTGCCGCGGGCTCGTTCGAGGACTTCCAGGGCGCGGGCGGGGGCGTCGGGGCCGCCGGCGGTGAGGACGGCCGCCGCTGCGTCGGCGGCCAGGCCCCGGGCGTGCCCGTTCAGTTGGGTCTCCGAGGTGCTGCCGTGTAGTTGGTGGGGCACCACCTGGGGCAGCGGCGCGACGGCCCGGGCGTACGCCGCGGCGGCCTCCTGGTGGCGGCCGGTGGCGGTGGCCAACTCCGCCAATGTCCGGTGCAGCCGGATCAGTTCGTGCGGAGCTCCGGTGGCGTTGCGGGCGGCGGTCTCGGCGAAGGTGTGTGCCTCCCCCAGGAGCTTGGTCTCCGGTGCGTCGCCGTCGGTGTGTCGTTGACGCTCCAGGAGGGCGGCGGTCAGGTGGGCCAGCATGCCCGAGCGGACGCCGTGGGCGGGGCGGGCGGTCTCAATGGCCTCACGTAGCAGGGCGATCGCCTCGTCGAGGGCTTCCGGGCGGCCGGTCCGGCGGGCCCGCTCGCACAGACTGCGGGCGAGGTCGCGGAGGTGGCCGGGCCGCTGCGGGTCGTCGGCCCCACTCGCCGCCACCGCTTCGCGGTGGACCGTGATCGCCTCGCGCAGCAGTGGAGGTTCGGCGGGCCGTTGGTCGGCCGGGGCGGGGGCGGAGTGGGCGGAGTGGTCGGGGCGATCGAGTTGGTCGAAGGGGCCGACCTGCTCGGAGGGATCGGGGTGGTCCGAGCCGTGGGGATGGTCGAAGTGGTCGGCCTGGTCGGGGTGGTCGTCGTAGTGGGGGTCGGCGCAGTGGTCGTGGAGGGCATTGCCCAGGCGGCTGAGGGCGTTCGCCAGGGCGGTGGAGTTGCCGCCGCGGGCCCGTCGTTCCTCGGCGGCCTGACGGTACAGCGCGATGGCGTCGTGCAGTACGTCCGCCAGCCCGGTGCGCCGGTATTCGGCGTGCAGCACCTCCGCGTGCTGGTCGAGGACCCCGTCGCGGCCCGGGGTGGGGAGCGGTTGGGGCTCGCCGCGGACCAGTTGCACGGCCTCGTCCAGTGCGGCTCCGTCACCGGTGGCCCGGTGGCGCTTCACCAACAGGCCGGCCAGGCGGGCCCGGTGAGGCGTAGCGTCCGGGGATTCGGCGGGGGCGGCCCGGACGGCACCGCGGCAGGCGTCGATCGCCGCGTGAAGATCGGCGATGGCGCCGGTGACGTCGTGGCGCAGCGACAGGTGCAGGCCGAAGGTGTCCAGCCGGGCCGCCAACCACTCGCCGTCCGGCGGGGTGTGTCGGAGGGCTTCCCGGCCGCGGTCGATCGCCTCGTCGAGGTCCTGGCGCTCGTGGGTGTGCCGGTAGTGGTCACCGATCACCCGGGCGTGGTGGGCGACCGCGTCGGCCCAGTGCGCTCCGCCGGCGGGGATGAGCAGCAGCAACTCGCGGCCGAGGCGGACGGCTTCGGCCAGTGCGGCGGCGTCGCCCGTCTCGCGGTGCGCCGTCTGGAGGGTGACCGTCAACAGGCGCAAGGACCGTACCCGGTCCGGGCGATGGCGTGGTGTCAGGCCGAGGAAGGGGCGGAGGGCCTCGGCGTCCTGGTATGGCCGACCGCCGTGTGGATCGAGCCCGCGGGCGGCCGTGACGAACTCCTGGGACAGTTCCTCGCGTCGCCGCAGGCCGGCGAGCACCTGGCGGCGCACCTCCCGTGACACCCGGGGACCGTTCAGGCGGCGCCCGGACCGCAGCGCCTCCAGCACCGCGGCGGCCTCGGACGGCACCGCGTCCCGCTCCCGGGCGTAGACGTGGGCCAACGGCCTTAGGGACGCCTCCCGTTCGGCGTGGTACGCGCCCTCGGCGCCGGCGACGTGCTGGAGCCAGCGGGCCACACCGATGGCGTGCAGGGCCGCGAGGTCCGGCCAGTTGGTGTCGGCCGTGGTGATCACCAGCCGGGTGATCGAGCCCTGTCGCTCCAGCAACCGGAGCTCGGCGAGGTCGCCGGTGTCGCGGACGGCGGCGATGGCTCGCCGCACCGCGATGAGCAGCCGGTCCCGTGAACCGTCCCGCGAGGAGTCCCTCGCCGGGTCCCGTGAAAGCTCTCGCATGACGCCCCCGTTGGACCGAGAAGGCGGTGGCCGATACTCACCCCCGCGGAGCCGCACGGCGCTCCCCCTACCGCACGGTCCCTGCGGACTCCCTAGGCAGCCCAGCATAGGACTCATCGGGCCGGCAGCACATGCCTTCCGCAGCACCGAGGGGCGGTGGCGAAGAATCCGCGCGGCGGCCGTCGTTGCCCATCTCAGCGCGCCGCGCCAGGAACTCGGGCGGCGCGGGACGCGGGGCGCCGTCGGCGGCTCACCCGCTCGGTTCCGGACACAGCCGTGGCCATGGCGGCGGAGGCGGGCGACGCTGTGGCTGCGGGTGCAGGTGCGGAAACGGCTGTGGTTGTGGTTGTGGTTGTGGTGACGGTGGCAGTTGCGCTTGCGGTCGTGGCTGAGGCGGGTGGTACGGCTGCTCGGCCGTACGGGCGGGAGTCGGTTGGCTTCGATCACGACTCAACCGTGCCCGGCGAGGCTGGTCGGTCGCGTCAACCCGTGGTTCGCACTTGGCGGGCTCGTCGGCTCAATCCCAGGTATGAGGCTGGTCTCCCGGTACCAAGGTGTCGGGGTGAGGGCGGACCCGGGCGTGAGGATGGTCTCTCAATTGACCTGCCAGCGAGTCGAGTTAGGGGTGTCAGCCGGCTCATGCCGCGGTGGCGTGGCCGGTCCGTGGGGCCGTCGACGGGCAGTGCGGGCGCCCGGGCCGGGCCGGCTGCCCGCGCAGGTCCGACAGCCGGGCCAGGAGTTGATCGCGGACCGCGGCCAGCTCGTCGATGCGGCTCTGGAGCAGGGCAAGCCGCTGCTCGAAGACCTCGATCTTGGGGTTGGGGTCGGCGCACGCGTGCGAACCGGTCAACTCGTCGCGCAGGCAACCGTTGAGCAGCCGCAGGTCGTCGGTCGTCAGGCCGGCGGCCAGTAGCAGTCGGATGTTCGCCACCACCCGCACGGCGCCCTCGCCGTAGCTGCGGTAGCCGTTGGTCGAGCGGTCGGGGCGGAGTAGGCCCTGCTCCTCGTAGTAGCGCAGCGCCCGGGTGGTGGTGCCAGTGGTGCGGGCGAGTTCCCCGATGCGCATGGTGTTCTCTCTTCTGGTGGCTGGTGTCCAGAGGGAGCGTAAACCTTGCCGTCGACGTGAAGGTCAAGTCGGGTGACGGTGAAGCCGGGCCGTGGTCATGCCGAGTCATCGTCAAGCCGGGGCGTCGTCAACCCGGGGCGTCGTCGAGGGGGGCTCGTCGAGTGAGAGCTCGTCGAGGGGCGTGAGGACGACGACCGGGACGGGGCGTCCGGCGCGCTCCCGGAAGGTGGCGAACTGCGGGTCGGCCGCGACCTGTCGCTCCCAGAGGCGGGCCCGGTCGGCCCCGGTGGCCTCGGTCGCGCGGGCCCGGTAGATACGGGTGCCGACCTCCACGGTGACCTCGGGATGGGCGATCAGGTTCCGGTACCAGGCCGGCGGGGTGGTCGCACCCCCGTTGGAGGCGAAGACGGCGAGCCGCCCCGGGCCGTCGGTCAGATGGCAGACCGGCGTGGTGCGCGGCCGGCCGGTCCTGGCCCCCCGAGTGGTCAGCAGGAGCAGCGGCCGCCCCGCGAACGGGCCGCCGACCGCGCCCCCGTTGGCGCGGAACTCCGCGATGACCCGACGGTTGACCTCGTTGTCACCCGAGGCGAGTGAGTTGCCGTGCGGTCCCCTCCGGGTGCCGTGCGACTGCCGGCCGGTTTCGTGCGACGACTGCTCGGTGTCATGCGGCTTCCACCCGGCTCCCTTCCCATGCGGTTCCTCCGTGTAGGTGCCGTGGTTCTTGTCCATGGTGGCGCCCTCCTGCTTGTCGCGTCGGCTGATGCCGCTTGCGCTGGTGGTGGTTGTGGGTTGTGGGTTGGTGGTGATGGATTAGTGGTCATGCGCTGGTGGTGGATTGGTGACTGCGAGCTGGTGGCTCTGGGGGGTGCTGCGTCGCGGCGGACACCGCGTTGCCCAGGGCGAACAGCGTCAGCAACATGGCCAGGAGGGTCCGTCGGCGGACCCTGGTGGTGGCCAGCGCCAGCAGCGGCCCGCCGACGACCACGGTCAATGCGAAAGCGCTGACCAACAGGCCGGCCATGGACAGGGAGGTACCGGCATCCGCCGCGAGCTCCGGCAGGATTCCGGCGATCATGATCTCGCCGGTACCGAGGGTGAAGGCACACAGCGTCAACACGGTCAACGCTCCCGTGTGGCGACGCTCCGTCGGGCACTCCGTGGGAGAGCTCGATATGCCCGAGGAGTTCGAGGAGTTCGGCCTGTCCCAGGCCCTGGGGGCGTCCGAGGTGTTCATGGGTACCACCCTCGACGTTCACGCCGAGGTGAAGGTCAAGTCGCCCCCTCTCCGCCCCCACCCGCATGTGACTGGCACCGGCCGTCCGCCCCACTGCCCACCGACGCATGCACGTCTTCCTGACCATCGACCGGCTCGTGCTCCGTCCGTTCACCGGCACCGAGGCCGACCTCGACCTGGTGTGGAAGTCGACGGCGACCCGGAGATCATGCGGTACCTCACCGGAGGCCATCCGAGGACGCGGGAGGAGATCCGGGCCGAGTCCTTCGAGCGGATGCCGCCGGACGGCTTCTGGGCCACTCAACTGCGCGCCACCGGCGCATTCCTGGGCTGGCACTGCCTCAGTCCGGTCGAGGACAGCCCGATCGAGGCCAGGCAGGTCATGGCCAGGCAGGTCAAGAACGGTCAGGTCATGGCCAGGCGGGTCAAGGGCAACCTGATCAGGGACAGTCCGGTGAGCTCCGCCGGTCGGTCTGGGCTACCGGCTGCGCGGGGCCGCCTGGGGCAAGGGGCGCGCCACCGAGGGCGCGCTCGCCCTCGTCCGGAGGGGCCTCGGCGAGCTGGGGTACGACCGGATCGTCGCGGACACCATGTTCGTCAACGCACGCTCTCCTGCCCCCAATTCCCCACCGTGCCACACCCATTGACGAAAGGTATGGACCAATCTACGGTGTGCGCACCACCCCCCGATCCACTCCCGATTCACCCCCGAGCCCCCCCCAATCCCCCCGATTCCCCGCCCTGATTCCCCGTCACTGACGCTGACGCATTCCGTCAGGGCGCGAAGGGAGCCCCGCATGACCGGTCGGACAGCGCGTCTGCTGAGAAGCGGACTGGCGGCCGTGTGCCTCCTGCCGATGCTGGGTGCCGCGGCCCCCACCGCGGCCCCCGCCACCGCCGCGCCCCGCGACGACACCTGCGCCGTCAAGCCGAAGCCCGACGGCAAGGTCCTCCAGGGGTACTGGGAGAACTGGGACGGCGCGGCGAACGGCGTTCACCCGCCGTTCGGTTGGACGCCGATCACCGACCCGCAGATCGGCGCCCACGGCTACAACGTCCTCAACGCCGCTTTCCCCGTGATCAGTTCGGACGGCACCGCCCTCTGGGAGGACGGCATGGACGCGACGGTGAAGGTGCCGACGCCGGCCGCGATGTGCCAGGCCAAGAGCGCCGGCGCCACGATCCTGTTGTCCATCGGCGGCGCGACGGCCGGCATCGACCTCAACTCCTCGTCGGTCGCGGACCGTTTCGTGGCGACGATCGTGCCGATCCTGAAGAAGTACAACTTCGACGGCATCGACATCGACATCGAGACCGGTCTGTCCGGCAGCGGCGACATCAACCAACTCTCGCCCTCGCAGAGCAACTTGATCCGCATCATCGACGGCATCCTCGGCCAGATGCCGGCCGGCTTCGGCCTGACGATGGCCCCCGAGACCGCCTATGTCACCGGCGGCACCGTTACCTACGGCTCCATCTGGGGCGCATACCTGCCGATCATCAAAAAGTACGTCGACAACGGCCGCCTGTGGTGGCTGAACATGCAGTACTACAACGGCAGCATGTACGGGTGTTCCGGCGACTCGTACGAGGCGGGCACGGTCGAGGGCTTCACCAAGCAGACCGACTGCCTCGCCAACGGGCTGACCGTCCAGGGCACCACCATCACGGTCCCCTACGACAAGCAGGTGCCGGGCCTGCCCGCCCAACCGGGCGCGGGCGGCGGCTATCTGTCCCCGGACCTGGTCAGCCAGGCGTGGAACACCTACCACAACGGCCTGAAGGGCCTGATGACCTGGTCCCTCAACTGGGACGGCGCGAAGGGCTGGACCTTCGGCGACAACGTCAGGGCCGCCCAGGGCCGTTGAGCCACGGGCCCGTCACGCGAGGGAACTACGAGCGCCGGCGCGGTCCACCGCGCCGGCCACCGCCCTTGGTGCCGCCGCTGCCGCGCCGCGCGGTGCGGCCGCCGGCCGGCTTCCCCCGCGCAGCGCCACCCTGGGAGCCGGTCGGCTTCCCCTGGGCCTTGCCCGCGGTCTTCGCTTTGCCGGCGGCCTTGGCCCCGTCCGCAGACCGGGCCTTGTCCGTGGAGTCCGCGGTCGCGGACCGGCGGCCCCGGGTGCTGTTCACCGTCCGTCCGCGGACGATTCCGATGAAGTCCTCCACCTGGTCGGTGGTCCGGTCCTCGGGCCAGGACAGCGCGACCCGGGACTGGGGGGTGCCGGTGATCGGCCGGTA
Source organism: Streptomyces sp. WZ-12 (assembly GCF_028898845.1). Classification (NCBI taxonomy): domain Bacteria; kingdom Bacillati; phylum Actinomycetota; class Actinomycetes; order Kitasatosporales; family Streptomycetaceae; genus Streptomyces; species Streptomyces sp. WZ-12. The sequence continues at coordinate 1,687,684 of NZ_CP118574.1, forward strand.
GGTGAGGTCCCGGCGGTGGTGCAACCGGGCCAGCGACTGCGGGACGATCAACAGGCCCACACCGGCCGCGACCAGTTCGATGGCGTCCGCGGTCGTGGCGGGGCGCTCGATCGCGGGCCGGCCCGGCGGGCGCTCCCACTCCAGGACGTCGTCGAGCGGGTGCAGCACCAGCTCGTCGGCGAGGTCGTCGACGGAGACCTCTTCGAACGCGGCCACCAGGTGGTCCTTGGGGACCACGACCACGGTCGTCTCGGTGTAGAGCGGGATGGCGCTCAGGTCCGTACGGTCGACCGGTAGGCGCAGGAAACCGGCGTCGGCGGCGCCCTCGCGCAGCGCCCCGGTCGCCTCGGCGGCCGACACCTGGACCAGGGTGAGGGGGATCTCCGGCAGGCGCTCGTTCCAGATCCGCACCCACTTGGCGGGTGTCACTCCCGGTACGTACGCGAGCCGGAACGAGAGGGGTGCTTCCGTGCCTGTCACCCCGCCAGGTTACCCGGCGTGGCCGGAGCCCGTGGTCAGCGGCGGCGTCCACGCTCGATACCCTGGAACCATGAAGTCGCACCAGACCACCCAGACGATGAAGCCCGCCACCGCGGCGAAGAAGCTGGGTGTGTACCTCCAGGCCACCCCCGCAGAGTTCCAGGAGGGCGTGGTCTCGCGCGCCGAGCTCAACGCGCTCCAGGCGGATCCGCCCGAGTGGCTGCGCGAGCTGCGGCGCAGCGGCCCGCACCCCCGCCCGGTGGTCGCGTCGAAGCTGGGCGTCTCCATCTCCGGCCTGGCCCGCGCCGGGATCACCGAGGCGCTCACCACAGAGCAGATCGACGCCCTCAAGGACGAGAACCCGGAGTGGCTCCAGAAGGAGCGCGCCACCCAGGCCGACGTCCGCAAGGAGGCGCTCCGCCTCAAGGAGAAGAAGCAGGCCCACGACGAGGCGTGAGCGCGCCGTTACGGCCGGCGGCGGCCCGCCCCGCGGGCCCAGCCGGCGGTGGCCCGTCCCGGCCCGTCCCATCGGCCCGTGGCGTTCCCGGACCCGCTCGGACCGCAACCTTCCGGATGAGGGGCGCATGACGACCACCACGACCGTGCCGGTACTCGTCTACGACGGCGACTGCAGCTTCTGCACCACCTCCGTGCGGTACGCCGAGCGGCATCTGCGGCCCCGCTGCACGATCACCGCCTGGCAGTTCGCGGACCTCGACGCGCTCGGGGTGACGGAACGGCGCGCGCTGCACGAGGTGTTGTGGATCACCCCGGCGGGCGTGGTCCACGGCGGCGCCCAGGCCGTCGCCAAGCTGCTGCTGAGCGCGGGCGGCCCGTGGTCCGTCGCGGGAGCCGTCCTCACCCTCCCGCCGGTGCGTTGGCTGGCCCACGGCGTCTACCGCCTCGTGGCGAACAACCGCCACCGCATGCCCGGCGGCACCGCGGCCTGCGCCCTGCCGGCCAACGGCCGTCCGGGCCAGGGGCGTTGAGGACCCAGCGCGTCGCGCCATAGGTCAGCACACCTCGCGTCACAGCTCAGCGCATCGCGCACGCGCATCGCAGCGCGGCACAGCACCTCGCAGGGTGCGGGCGCACACGCGCACCTGAACGTGCTTCACGTCAAGACGCACCGCGCACCCCACAAGGGTGCGCGGTGCGCCCATGAGCGGCCGGAAACCCACAAGCCTGCACCCCATGAACCGACGGCCCGGCCTCCGCTCACACGGACCCTCCGCCGTCAGCCCCGGTCCCCCACCACCCGCCGCTCCTCCCACTCCCGGACGAGGGCCTGCACGGCGGACACCGCTCGGGTCACCTGCCGGCTGTCCGTGCGGACCGAGTTGGCGAACTCGACGTGCAGGAACGGGACATGGCGGTCGGCGGCCGCCTGCCCCTGGACGTTGGTGGTGCCCTCCAGGGGGCAGGAGCGGACCCAGGCCCGGCAGACCCGGAAGGAGCGGTCGGTCAGGGCCCCCGCGAGGAGCCGGCCGTCGGCGCGGCCGACGCTCCCGGCGCCGGGTGAGGCGATGACGTCGTAGTCGGGGGCGGAGTCGTCGGCGAAGCCGTGCACCTGGACGCCGGGGAGGCCGCGGGCGGCCAGCTCGTCGCAGACGGCGTCGAAGACGGTGTCGCGGCGGTGGGCGACGTCCGCCGCGCCGTCCCGCCCGGCGTCGCGGTGCGCCCCGGCGATGACCAGGATTCCCCCGGGGGAGCTCAACAGCGCGCGGGCGCCCAGCACTTCGGTGTGCTGGTCGGCGACCGGGTGCGGCACCTGGACCGACCAGCGCACCGGCGCGGAGAGGTCGACGTAGACCCGGCCCCAGCCGCGGGGCGCGGGGATCCGGGTCGAGCGGTCGGCGATCTCCGCGTACTCGCGGCCCGTCGCCGCGTCGACGTGGACGGTCAACGCGTAGTCGACGGTGGCCAGTCGGCGGGTGGCCTCGGCGCGGCGGCCGTCGAGGACCAGTCCGACGGCCCCGGCCACCGTCCGCCGGTCGTCGCGGCTGGGCTGCTGATAGCCGGTGCGCGCGGAGAACGCGGCGGCGTAGGCGGCGATCCGGCGGTCGAGCCGGACCGTCGGGGGGCCGCTCGGCTCCGCCGTCGCGCCCGGTCGGGGCGTCCCGCTGTCATGCGGGGCGCGGCCGCCCGAACGGTCCGCACCGCAGCCGACGAGCGGGGCGAGCAGGGCGAACAGGACGGCCGACAGGGCGGCGAGGCGGGCGGGGGACTTCCGGTGCGCAGTCATCGCGGACCCACGATACGGGGGATCACTCCCAGGCCCGGATCTGCCCGGTTTGGCATTCTTCAACCGATTGATCCGGAGATCAAATTCACTTTTCTTGAGGAAGCCACAACTCTTTCTTTACCCTTCGGGTCGCACGTATCCGGATGCCCCACGGCACCTCCGGCGTTCCCTCCCCAACCGGCGGAGGGACGTGCGGAATCCGGATTCGTGAAAGGAGTACAGGGTGGCCGCTTCGCGTCCGAAGCGACGACACAAGGTCCGCCGGCGAGCAGACATGTCCCTCATCGGCGGGATACGTCCGCCGATCGCCGTGCTGTCGGCTCTGCTGTTGACCCTCGCGGGAATCACCGCGCTCGCCCTCGGCGCCCCGGAGAAGGTCCGGGTGCCGGAGGCCGTGCGCACCTCCCAGCAGTACGTCGCCGAGGACGCCGCCCTCGCGCTGCGCGCCTCGCTCGACGAGTCGATCACCGACCTCACCCGCACCGCCACCCTGTTCAACCAGGGCCCGCCGGCCTCGCCGGACGCCGTCCTGGACAAGGTCGGCAGCGTCTACCAGAAGTGGCGCGGCACGGCCGTCATCGAGATCCGGTCCGGCAAACTCCTGGGCGCACGCGGGGAGAACGTCCCGCTGGCCGCCATCGACCGGACCCGGCTCGACGGCCCGGACGGCCTCGCCCCACGCCTGGTGCGGCTGCCCAACGGCGAGTCCCGGCTGCTCACCCTCGCCCTGCTGTCCTGGGACGGCCGGCCGCAGCAGCTGCTGATCGGTGCCAGCAGCCTGAACGTGCCGGGCGTCAGCCTCGGCGCGCACCGCGCCATCGGCGTGGTGGCCGCCGACGGGCGGGTGGTCAGCAGCCGTGGTGCGCTCGGCACCACCGCGGAGCGGGACCGGCTGGCGTCGTTCGCCCAGACCGCGGCGGAGCGGGCGAAGCAGAACCCGCTCACGGCCAAGCAGCCCGGCGCGGGCGGTTATCCGGGCGTCAGCGGCCACCTCACCGCGGACGCCCCCGACGACCGGCAGACCGTCGCCGGCTACGCCTCGCTGGCCTCCGGCGCGCCGGACGACGCCACCGGCGCCGCCGGGCTCGGCCTGACCGTCGTCACCCAGGTCCGGGTCGCCGAGCCGGCCGGTCAACTCGCCGGTCCGGCCTTCGGCCTGGCCGCCGCCGGCGCCCTGCTGCTCATCGGTGCCCTCGCGGTGCTCCTGCTGCTCTCGACCGTCCAACGCCCGCTGATCCGGCTGTTCCTGGAGAGCCGCCGACTCACCCGGGGCGACCTGGAGCGCCCGGTGACGGTGCCGCGGTCCGGCGAGGCCGCGCGGATCGGCGCGGCGCTGGAACGGCTGCGCCGCCAACTGCGCGGCGCCCCGGCCGAGTCCACCGCCGAACCCGCGCCCCGCCGCCCCGGCCTCGGCGCCCGCGCCCTGCTCGCCGTCAGCGCCGTGCTGCTGCTGGCCTGGTCGGTGCCGCTGATGCTGCTGCTCAACCGGGCCGACAGCGGCGTCCACATTCCGACCCAGACCGTCCGCGACCAGAAGGCGCGCACCGCGACGCTCAGCGACCGCGTGCGCCGGGCCCTCAACGAGGGCCATGCCGATCTGACCGCCGTCGCCGCCCTGATGGGCGAGGACACCTCACCGGACGCCATGCGGACCGTCCTGGCCCGCACCGCCCACGACCACCAGCGCTACGAGTCGCTCGTGGTGCTCGGCCCGGACGGCAGGGTCCTCGCCCAGGCCGGCCACACGCCGCGCACCGCGCCGGGCAAGGGCCCGGCCAAGGAGCCGTTCCAGGTGAGCGGGCACGGCGGCACCAAGCCCGTCGTCACCGCCACCGCCGAGATCCCCGGCCGCCGCGGCACCGCCGTGGTGGGCGAGTTCCGCATCGACTTCCTCAACGGGCTGCTCGGCCGCCCGGGCCTCGGCGAGGTCCGCGCGGTCGACGCCCAGGGCCGCGTCATCGGCAGCAACACCGGCTACCGGGCCTTCCAGAAGCTCCCCGACCACCTCGCCCCGCTGCACGCCAAGAAGGAGACGTCCGCCGTCGTGCAGCGCGACGGCGGGCACGTCCGGGTCGCCGCGGCCGCCCCGTTCGCGGGCGGCGGCGCGGCCAAGGACCTCAACTGGACGGTGGTCAGCGCCCAGCCCGCGTCCGCGCTGGACATCCCCGAGTACGCGCGGCAGAACCGCACGGTCCTGGTGGGACTGCTCGGTGTCACCGCGGCGGCCGCCTGCCTGGGGTGGCTGCACATCGTCGTGGTCCGGCCGCTGCGTGCCCTGGCCGGGCTCGCCGAGCGCCTGGCGGACGGCGACCGCAAGACCGTGCTCTTCCCCCGTCACCACGACGAGGTGGGCGCCGTCACCCGCAGCCTGGAACTGATCCGCCAGCAGTTGCAGAACCAGCAACGCCCGCGCGAGGGCGCGCCCCGCGCCTCGGCCGAGGCCGGAAGGACCCCCTGACACCGTGCTTTTCCTCTACACCGTGCTCGTGGTGTGCGGTGCCGTACTGCTGATCGCCGGAGTGATCGAGCAGCGCCGGCACTTCGCCAACCTCGACCGCATCCCGTCCCGCGTGCTGGTCAACGGCATCCGCGGCAAGAGCTCCATCACCCGCCTGTGCGCGGGCGCCCTGCGCGGCGGGGAGCTGACCACCGTCGCCAAGACCACCGGCACCGCCGCCCGCTTCATCCACCCGGACGCCACCGAGGAGCCCGTCTACCGCAAGTTCGGCATCGCCAACGTCGTCGAGCAGATCGGCATCGTGCGGCGCGCCGCCGCCTACCGGCCGGACGCCCTGGTCATCGAGTGCATGGCGGTGATGCCCGCGCTCCAGGAGATCAACCAGTCCAAGCTGATCCGCTCCACGATCGGCGTGCTCTGCAACGTCCGGGAGGACCACCTCGCCGAGATGGGGCCGACCCTGGACGACGTGGCGCGTTCGCTGTGCCGTTCCATGCCGGAGAACGGGATCTGTGTGACGGCGGAGAAGGACCGTTACGCCATCCTCCAGGAGGAGGCCGACGCGCGGAACTGCCAACTGATCTACGCCGATCCGGACACCGTCACCGACGAGGAGCTGCGCGGCTTCAGCTGGTTCACCTTCAAGGAGAACGTCGCCATCGCGCTCGCCGTCGCCGAACTCCTCGGCGTGGAGCGGCGCACCGCGCTCCAGGGCATGTACGACGCGCCGCCGGACCCCGGCGTGCTCTCCGTGGAGCGGTACCGCACCCCCGAGGGCAAGAAGCTCCGGTTCGCCAACGTCTTCGCGGCCAACGACCCCGAGTCGACGCTGATGAACATCAACCAGCTGCTCGACCTCGGCGCCATCCACCGCCCGCTCAACGTGGTCATCAACTGCCGCCCGGACCGGGTCGAACGCAACGGCCAGATGGGCGAGTTGATCCCCGAACTCGACCCGGAGCGGGTCTTCGTCATCGGCCACCCGGCCAAGTCCGCCATCGACGCGATCCCGGCCGCCTTCCGGGACCGGGCGGTGGACCTCGGCGGGGACCGGCGCGATCCGGGGGAGTTCATGGGCCAGTTGCTGGACCGGCTCGGCCCCGACTCCTCGCTCGTCGCCATCGGCAACATCCACGGCCAGGGCGAACTGCTCCTGGAGCACCTCGCGGAGCTCGCCCCAGACGAGGAGCCCGCCGACCGCACCGACGGGGGCGCCACCGCGCCCGACGAGCCGGGACCGCGGTACGCCCCGCACCTCGACCCCTACCAGCACTACCCCCAGGCGCACGAGGAGCGGTACGCCGCCGCGCCCCACCGGCCCTCGCCCCCGGCCCCGGACGGACCCGAAGGGCTCGAACCTGCCCGGGTCCGGGGCCCGTTCGAGCCCCCGGCCCCGCCCGCGCGCCCCACCGACGACGCCCCGCAGTGGCACACCCCAGGAGAGCAGCACCGTTGATCCCCTCCGTCCTCACCCCCGAGATCGCCGCGATCGGCATCGCGATCGGGCTGCTCTTCTCCCTGATCTGCTATCTGACGACCAACCTCTCCCCCGGCGGCATGATCACCCCGGGCTGGCTGGCCCTCACCCTCGTCGAGGACCTCCAGCGCGCCGCGATGGTGCTCGGCGTCACCGTCCTCACCTACCTCGGCACGCTCCTGATGCAGCGGTACGTGATCCTCTACGGCAAGCGGCTGTTCGCCGCGGTCGTGCTGCTCGGCGTCACCCTCCAGGCGACCGTGATGATCGTGCTGTCCATGGAGTTCCCGCTGATGTACGCGAACCAGACCCTCGGCTTCATCGTGCCGGGCCTGATCGCCTACCAGTTGGTGCGCCAGCCCAAGGGCCCCACCCTCCTGGCCACCGGCTCGGTGACGCTGATGGCCTATGTCGTCCTCACCGCCGGAATCCTCCTCGGCGTCATGCCGTCCGCTTGACCCCTCCCCCGGAGCCCACCGCATGCCTCCCAAGAAGCGCCCCCTGCTGCACACCGCGACCGTCCTGACCCTCCTGGCCGGCAGCGCCTACCTCACCGTGGAACTGCGCGAGGACGAACAGGACAAGGCGCCGCGGGCCCAGGCCGTCACCGACACCCCGCTCAGCGGCTCCGCCGCCGGCGAGCAGCGCGGCCAGACCTGGGAACGCCTGAAGAACCCCGACCGCACCGTGTTGCGCGGCGCGGGCGGTCAGGTCCTGGCCACCTTCACCGACCGGTCCCGCACCGCCACCCTCAAGGGCCCCTCGCGCACCTTCAGCGAGTCCGAGAACACCGCGACCACGGTGGTCACCGAGGACTGGGTGCGTCTGATGCCCGAGGCGTGGCGCGCCGGCGCGGAGAAGGAACGCTGGTTCAAGGAGTGGTTCCGGCGGTACCACGACAGCCGGGAGGACGACCTCTTCGCCATCGCCTTCCAGTACATCACCGGAGCGCCCGCCAAGAAGGACGAGCGGGGCGTCGTGTACGCGGGCGACGCCAAGTTCGGTCCGGTCAACCCCGATCTGGCCAAGCACCGCGGCACGCCGCTGCTCGAACAGTCCGACTTCTTCGACTACTTGGGCATTCCGTACACCTTCCGCGACGGCACCGCCAGGAGTCCGGAGGCGGCCCGCTACCGCGCCGTCGACTGCTCCGGCTACATGCGGCTGATCTTCGGCTACCGGGCCCGCTACCCGCTGGCCCCCGCCGACGGCAAGGGCAACGGCCTGCCCCGCACCGCCAACGGGATGGGCCGCTCCCAACTGGGCGCCGAGATCATCCCGTTGTCCGGTCCGGCCCCCTGGTACGAGCGCCCGCAGAACATCGACGTGCTCCAGCCGGGAGACCTGGTCTTCTTCAAGATGGACCACCACACCGGCAACCGCCTGGACCACGTCGGCCTGTACCTGGGCCCCGACACCGAGGGCCACAAGGTCTTCCTCTCCAGCCGCAAGGAGGTCAACGGCCCGACCATCGGCGACAAGGGCGGCGTGTCCCGGCTCGACGGCAACGGCTTCTACGCCAAGCTCCTGCGCAACGCCAAGCGCCTCTGAGACCGGGGGCGTTGCGGCTCCCCAGGGGCCTAGCTGATGGAGTGCGGGGACAGCGCCGTGAACCAGAGCAGGACGACGGTGGCGACGCCCATGATCGGGGTCAGTATCTCCGTCTCCACCTTGTTGCCGCTGTGCTTGATGAGGACGATCTCGTAGCGCGTCTTCAGCGGCCACAGCCACGGCGCGCCCATCTTCGTGATCGAGTCGCCGAGCAGGTGGGCCAGGCAGCCGAGCCCGATCGCGTACGGCAGCCAACCGGGCGCCGACGGGATGAACTTGGCGATGACACCGGTCCCTATTCCGGCCATGGCGACGATCGTCGCCCAAGCGGAGAAACCGTGGCCGGGCGGGCAGAGGTTGAGCGCGCGCACGGCGAGGGCCAGCAGGAAGAAGGTCATGCCCAGGGTGAAGGGTCGGCCCAGGTACGTCACACCGGCCCAGCTACCGAAGGTCATCAGCACCACGAAGAACAGCGAGTGGGTGGCGTGGCGGTGCCCGCCGGAGATCCAGGCCACGAACCGGCACAGGATCTTGGACACCGGGCCGAGGAAGTTGGCGATGGTGCCGTCGTGGTGGTCCAGGTCGGGCAGGAGCGCGGCGCCAGCGCACAGCACGGTGCCCATCAGGATTTCCTGGGGCATCAGATGGGTGTGCATCAGCAGCGGTGGCAGGAACGGCGTGGTGCCCGCGAAGAGCAGCGCGCCGCTCACCGCATGCGAATGACCCATCATGGTGCGTCGTCCTCCCCGTATGTGGCGCGTCGTTGACGCGCCCTCAGCCACGGCGGAGACGGTACCAGCGCGATCACGGCGGTGGCGCCACAGGGCGGCGAAGCGCGACCGCGGGTCGTTACCCCTCCCCGCCCCGTTCAATCCCGACGGGCACTTGTCCCATCTCACCATCCGCATACTGGACGACATCCGGCGCGCCGCGGCCCCGCCCCGTAAGGTGACCGGTGCAGCTGGTTCGCCCCGTCCGCCAGGCGGGAGGCGTCGCAAGAGGGAACCCGGTGAGAATCCGGGACTGCCCCGCAGCGGTGAGCGGGAACGACCGCCGTCATACGCACTGGACCCACCCGGGTCTGGGAAGCGACGGCCACTAGGAGCCTCGTACGACACGAGGCGCGCCCGCGAGTCCGAAGACCTGCCAACTGCCCGCGTGCGGACGACCCGTGCGCGGTATCCCGGTGACCTTCGAGGGCGGGTCGGGAGCACCCCGGACACTGCCCGGGGAGCAGGCACCAGACGGTGCCCGTGTCGCGCGCCGTGGCCTGCGCCGCGCCATACGGGTCGCCGCGTCCGGTGCGTCCCGTCACCCTTCGCGCTCTCGTCCCGTCCCCGGGATCTCAGGGATTCATCTCGCGAAGGAGATCTCCGTGACCACCAAGTCCGCAGCCGCGGCAGCACGGGCCACCGTGTACGGCTACCCGCGCCAGGGCCGGCACCGGGAACTGAAGAAGGCCGTCGAGGGCTACTGGAAGGGCCGGGTCACCGCGGACGCGCTGCGCGCCACCGCCGCGGAACTGCGCCGCACCACCTGGCAGGAGCTGGCCGGGGCCGGCATCGACGAGGTCCCGACGGGCGACTTCTCGTACTACGACCACGTCCTGGACGCCAGCGTCATGGTCGGCGCGGTCCCCGAGCGCCACCGCGCGGCCGTCGCCGCCGACCCCCTGGACGGCTACTTCGCCATGGCCCGCGGCACCCAGGACGCCGCGCCCCTGGAGATGACCAAGTGGTTCGACACCAACTACCACTACCTGGTCCCCGAGTTGGGTCCGGACACCGTCTTCTCGGCCGACTCCACCCAGCAGGTCACGGAATTCGAGGAGGCCCTCGCCCTGGGCCTGACCGCCCGGCCGGTCCTCCTCGGCCCGGTCAGCTACCTCCTGCTCGCCAAGCCGGCCCCCGGCGTGGCCGAGGGTTTCGACCCGCTCACCCTCCTCGACCGACTGCTGCCGGTGTACGCCGAGGTCCTCGCGGACCTGCGCGCGGCCGGCGCGGAGTGGGTGCAGCTCGATGAGCCCGCCCTGGTCCAGGACCGCACCCCGGCTCAACTGGACGCCGCGGAGCGCGCCTACCGCTCCCTGGGCGCCCTCGCCGACCGGCCCAGGCTGCTGGTCGCCTCGTACTTCGACCGGCTCGGCGACGCCCTCCCGGTGCTGGCCAAGGCCCCGGTCGACGGGCTCGCGCTGGACTTCACGGAGGCGGCCGCCGGCAACCTCGACGCCCTCGCCGCCGTCGGCGGCCTGCCCGGCAAGCGCCTGGTCGCCGGCGTCGTCAACGGCCGCAACATCTGGGTGAACGACCTGGAGCGGTCGCTGTCCGTGCTCGGCACCCTGCTGGGGCTGGCCGACCGGGTCGACGTGGCCGCCTCCTGCTCGCTGCTGCACGTCCCGCTCGACGCGTCGCTGGAGCGGGACATCGAGCCGCAGATCCGGCGCTGGCTCGCCTTCGCCCGCCAGAAGACCGCCGAGCTCGTCACCCTCGCCAAGGGCCTGACCCGCGGTACCGACGCCATCGCCAGCGAACTGGCCGCCAACCGCGCCGACTTGGCGTCCCGGGCCAGCTCCCCGATCACCCACGACCAAGCGGTGCGGGGCCGCACCACCGCGGTCACCGAGGCCGACGCGCGCCGCTCCCAGCCGTACCCGGAGCGGGCCGCCGCGCAGCGCGCCCACCTCGGCCTGCCGCTGCTGCCGACCACCACCATCGGCTCCTTCCCGCAGACCGGCGAACTGCGGGCCGCCCGCGCCGACCTGCGCGCCGGCCGCATCGACACCGCCGGCTACGAGGAGCGCATCAAGGACGAGATCCGCGAGGTCATCGCCTTCCAGGAGAAGACCGGGCTGGACGTCCTGGTGCACGGCGAGCCCGAACGCAACGACATGGTCCAGTACTTCGCCGAGCAGCTCACCGGCTACCTCGCCACCCGGCACGGCTGGGTCCAGTCCTACGGCACCCGCTACGTCCGCCCGCCGATCCTGGCCGGCGACATCTCCCGCCCCGAGCCCATGACGGTCCGGTGGACGACCTACGCCCAGTCGCTCACCGAGCGCCCGGTCAAGGGCATGCTCACCGGCCCGGTCACCATGCTCGCCTGGTCCTTCGTCCGCGACGACCAGCCACTGGGCGAGACCGCGCGCCAGGTCGCCCTCGCCCTGCGCGACGAGGTGCGCGACCTGGAGGCCGCCGGCACCTCCGTCATCCAGGTCGACGAGCCCGCGCTGCGCGAGACCCTGCCGCTGCGCACCGCCGACCGCCCCGCCTATCTGGACTGGGCCACCGAGGCGTTCCGCCTCACCACCGCCGGGGTGCGCCCGGACACCCAGATCCACACCCACATGTGCTACGCCGAGTTCGGCGACATCGTGCAGGCCATCGACGACCTCGACGCCGACGTCATCAGCCTGGAGGCGACCCGCTCCCACATGCAGGTCGCCCGCGAACTCGCCGCCCACGGCTACCCGCGCGAGGCCGGCCCCGGGGTGTACGACATCCACTCGCCCCGGGTGCCGAGCACGGAGGAGGCGGCGGACCTGCTCCGCATCGGCCTGCGGGCCATCCCCGCCGAACGCCTCTGGGTCAACCCCGACTGCGGCCTGAAGACCCGCGACTGGCCCGAGGTCCGCTCCGCCCTCGAACACCTCGTCACCGCGGCCCGCGCGGTACGCGCCGAGCTGTAGACCGCACCCGCCGAAGGACGCGGAACAACGCGCCCGCCCCGGCCAAGCCGGCCGGGGCGGGCGCGCCTCCCGTCCGACGTCATGTCGCCCCCTTGAGGGGGGAGTTGGCATCCAGCGGGAGTGACGTGTGCGTGGGGTGGTCGATCAGGAAGTGGGGCCGCTCCAGTAGGCGTCGTCCCACTCCGACGCGTCCGGCGTGAACTCGACCTCCATCCGGTCGGCCGCGTCGGCCGGCAGCGAGAAGGCGTACTTGCCGACGGCCTCCTTGCCGGGGAGGAGGTACCCGGTGATGACCTTCTGCCGCCCGCTGCCGTCGATCACCAGCTCCGCCGACGCGCCCTTCGCGTCGTTGACGTCGGGCAGCCCGGTGTCGACGGAGACCCGCTTGCTGCTGGTGTTGACCACGGTGACGGTGACCTGGACGGCCTTGTTCCCCTTGGCGTGCCCGTGGGCGAACGCGTCCGGCTCGAACGGCTCGGGCTTGGCGACCGTGACCTTCAGCCCGTTCTCGAAGGTGTACGGCTCACCGAAGGACAGATGCCGGGCCTTCTCCTCGGCGGCCGCCGACTCCTCGGCCGCCTTCTTCTGGGCGCGCTGCTCGGTCTTGACCTCCTTGATGTGCGTACGGGCCTCATCCACCAGCACGACGGTGAGCAGCAGGCTCGCCACCGCCATGACGAGACCGATGATGCCGAGGACGAGGCCGGCGACCGACATGCCCTTGTTGGTCACCCGGCCGGAGCGCGCCCGGCTCAGCCCGACGCCGCCGAAGATCACGGCCAACACCGCCGGCACCCAGGACATCCAGAACAGGAAGATGAACACCCCGAGGACGCACCCCACCAGGCCGAGTACCAGAGCCGCGACGCCCATGCCGTTGCTGGGCTGCGCCACCCCGACCGCCGGCGCATAGGGCGCCCGCGGCGGCTCATGGGCGACGCCCTCCGCGCTCGGCGGGGCCCACGGGTCGCGGTCCGGCGACGATGGTTCCCCGGATGCGGGACCGCCGGGAGAGACGGGCGTGGTCATGCAGATTCCTTCAGCCAGGTCAGTTCAGGTCAGCTCAGGTCACCTCATTCGGTGAATTTCCGACCCTACCAGGAGTTTTACTCTTTCATTACTTCTCATTCGGCTTCCGCCCAACTCCCCTGCGCTCCTTGGATGTTGCTCACCCACCAAGGCAGTCGAGCGCCCCCTCACCCTCCCCCTCACTTCACCTGCGCGGCGATGATCCGTGCGCACTCCATGGACTCGGCGCGCGCGGTGTCCACCTCCAGGTCGTAGACCACGCCCCGGTGCACCATCTCCGCCTGGGACGTGGCCATCCCGATGATCCGGTCACCCCGCGCCACCTCGCGGCCGGCGGCAACCGCACCGTCACACCTGACGCCCACCCACAGCACCCGCAGCTCCCCCAGCACCTTCTGCCACCGCCGTTGGGAATCCGCTCCCCCGAGAAGGACCTCATCGAGAATGATCCGGGCGCCCGCCCGAGCCATCGCGGCGACCCCCTCGGCCCAGGCCGCCTCCAACGCCCGGAACTCCGGCCCGACGACCACCCCGCCGTCCGGCGCGAACGCGATGCCACCGCTCGCCGCCCGCATCGACGCGGGCACCGCCGCCACCAGCGCATCCGTCCCGAGCGCCAACCACGGTTCCGGCAACACCGCCTGCAGACACCGCACGATCCCGGACTTCCCCGAGCTGGAACCACCGTTGAGCACGATCACCTGAGTCAGCACGGCGCCACGGTAGTAGGCGGCACGGCGCCACCGAAACGGATTTCCTCCGGCCCAGGGGCGCGCACCCCACCCGCCAACCCGCCCGGCATGACGGCGGCGAGGCGCGCGCCAACGGCCGAATCCGCGTGTCTGACGGCGCCCAGCGACGCGTCAACTGGCCGCGGTGAGCGCGTAGTACAGCGCGTACGCAATCGCGGGAAGCGTGCCGACCGGGCCCGTGCATGAGCGCCGGCCGACCCGACACGGCAACGGACTGTCGCGCCCGTTCCCTTGAGGGCGCGTTTACCGGGCGCTGTTGGGGACGAGCGACCCGTCGGAGGTGGCGGGCAGGCGTCGGCCGTAGAGAGCTTGGCCCGTGTGTGCCGGGGTGTTGTTGAGGTCCGCGTGGATCTTGCGGGCGAGGTCTTCTATCACCTTCACGCTGGCGGGCATGCTGGCGTGGTCCGAGGTCAGGACCGCGATTCCGTAGTCATAGTCGCCTCCGGTGAACGCGCCGATGCTGTGCACCCGCCAGCCGCCACCGGTGCGCTGAAGCCAGCCGTTCTTCACGTGGACCTGCGCTCCGCTGGGCGCGCCGGCCGGAACGCCCCAACGCTGATCGGGAATCACCTGGCTCATCAGGTCCAGCGCGTAGGCCCGGGAGTCGTCGTTGAGGACGGAATTCGTGGCGGTGAGCAGTGCCATCAGCGTGAGCTGGTCGGCGGCGTTGATCTGGGTCAGGCCCCAGTAGCCGTCGGGGTCGGGAACGGTGTGCTGCATGCCCGCCAGGCGCACGAACTCCTGGATGCGGGCGAGGCCGAGCTGCTTCCACAGAGTGGTGGTGGAGTCGTTGTCCGACCTCGTGATCATTTTTGTGGCGAGGGTGCGCTCGACCTCGGTCAGGTCGCGGTGCTCGTCCTGGGCCTGGCGCAGCAGCGCGCCCAGCACGATGACCTTGACGACGCTGGCCGAGTCGTACTGCCGGCCGGCGTCGTACGTGCAACTGGTCTTGGTGGTGCGGTCGTATAAGGCGAGCGAGGTGTGCCCGTTGGCGTCGGGGGAGTTCACCAGGGTGCCGATGTCCTCGGTGAGCCGGTCGGCGAGCCCGGACTTGGCGGAGGTGCAGACGACTTGGGGTGCCGTCCGGCCGTTCGCGGAGGCCGAGGCCGCGCTCGCCGGGGTGGCGGCCACAGCGATCGGGGCGGTCACCGCGATGAGCGCCGTCACGGCCAGGGAACGCCGCACACCGCGGGCAGGGGCGAATATTCGGTGGGACAAGACGGGTATGCCTTTCGATTCCTCGTCGCGAGGGGCCCATCAACTGCCGTGGCCGAGAGGCCCCTCGACCAGTACGTCATGATCATCAAGCGCGATTCACTCTACGACGCCATCCGCCGTTCACGCGTTGGGAGAATTCCGTGCCGTACTGCCCCGGTCGGGCGCCGGTCCGCAGGTGGTGCGGCCGAGCGGGTCGGCGGGTACGGCGGTCCGCCAACTACCTTGCCAGGAAAGGGTGACGGGTCGCACCTCAGCGTACTCCCGGGCAGCGGCGACGCCGGCGACGTGGCGAACCACCCGGCGCACCGGAAGTCGAACGACCTCCCGCCCGGTCTGGACCGCACCCCGCTCGGCCGGATCACGGCCGACCTACGGCCGCGGCCCGTGCACCGACGTCGCCGAGCCGGGCAAGGCGGCGGGTGCCTGGGAGATGGTCAACGACGAACGCCACGTCAAGCAGGGTGACTGGGCCGAGGGCGACGACAAGGGTCGGTGTGCCGACGACGCGTACCTCGCCGGCGTCGCCATGACCTGGCGGCGCCCCAACGAGGCCGCCCCGCGGCCCTGTTGTGCCGCTCCCGCACCTGACCCGCCCCGCACCGCACGGTCGCGCTCCCACTCGCGCAGGCACCACTCGACGAACGCCGCGATGCTCGGGTCCACTCGCCCCTGCCGATCCGCCACCGCCGCCGTGCAGAAGAACCGGACCTCAAGGCGGCTCGCGGCCGAGTGCAGCTGGTTGGCGGAGGCGTCCGGGGGCGGCACCTCCCGGTCCGGGATGTCCGTCGTGTCGCCGGTGAAGTAGGCGCGCGCGGCGAGGTTGGGGTACATGTCGACGAGGTGGTCCCCGATGGGGAGGCGGCTGTGCTCCGCGGCCGTCTTGCCCTCCTCGAAGTCGTCGAGGCCGCGCAGGACCAGCTCCCGGTCCATGGTGAACCGGCCGAGCATCGTGCGGGCCATGGCGCGGCCGATGAGGGCGATGGCGCGGAAGTCGTGGTCCTCGGGGAGGGTGTCGACCAGGGCCTCGATCTTCGGCAGGACGCCGCGGAGCCGCTCGACGTCCTCGGTCTGACCGGCGGTCTGGACCTCGGACACCAGGTCCGTCACGTCCGCCATGACCGCGAGGCCGTCGGCCATGGGGAACGAGCCGCCCGACTTGCGCCGGAAGTAGTCGCTGATCGTCCGGGCGTGCGCGAGGCCGGCCTCCTGGTCCCCAAGGGTGCCGCCGGCGCCCTCGCTCACGTTGAGCAGCATGGCCATCATCCCTTCGAGGGCGTCCCTGTCCGGCATGCCGTCCGGAAAGCCGTCCAGCGCCTGCCGCAACCGCCCGAGCTGGTGGTCGAGCGCAGCGGGGTCGCCTCCGCCGGTGTGGTCCACGAAGTCGATGGACGTGGTGTTGACGGCCTGCAGTGCGGCGAGCATCCGGCGGAACTCGTCGGGGGTGGGCAGGCCCGGGGTGTCGGCTCCGGCGGAAGCCGTGCCGGAGGGGTTCGGGGCGTCCGGGGTGGGCCGGGCGTCGCTCGTGGCCTGCCCGCTACCGGACGCCGTACCCGAGCCACTCGGTGCACCCGCGCCGCCGGACAGCGTCGACAGCAAGTCCGTCATCCTCTGCCGCAGTTGCTCGGCGCCCGGAGGGCCGTTGTCGGGCAGGAAGCCCGCGAACAGGTCGGCGATGCCGTCCGCCGAGGGGTGGGCATGGAGTTCGCGGAGCTGTCGCAACTGCCCCAGGAACACCGGCGGCAGCGGGAGCTCGGCCGCCTCGATGACCAACTCCTGCACTTCGGCGGCGAGAAGGGCCATCCCGCTCTGCCCCTCCCGCCGCACCATGTCGAACACGGCGGTGATGTCCGGCTCCGGCGAGAGCCCGCCCAACATCTCCTGGAACGGCATCAGGTGCGTCAGCCGGAACAGCGCGGCCCACCGCCGGTCCTCGGCACAGACCGCGGCTCCGCACTCCGTCGCCGGGTCCCGAGCGTCCCGTATCAGCCTGTGTGCCCGCTCCCGGTCCTCGGGCGTCCCGCCCCCGGCGGCGTGCCGCAGGGTGAGGGCGCCGCCGAGCCACACCGTCACCGCACTGCGAAGCTCCGGGTCGTGGTCCAACAGGCGGGAGAGTGCGTCGAGTTCGGCGATCGTGTCGTCGTGGACGCGGGAGGGTCTGGCGACGGTCTCCAACTCCGGCAACAACGCCTTCGCCCGCCCGATGGCCTCCCCGGCCCAGGCCCGCAGCGCCCGAACGCCACCGCTCTCCTCTTCTTCCCCCACCGATACTCCTCACGTCCTGGGGCCTCAACGACCCCTCCACAGCCCCATCATGACGACACGTCACCTCTCATGACGTCCGGTCGCCGAGATTGCGCGGCCGACGCCCGATCAACAGCCGGAACTCGCCCGGGAAGCGCCCGGATCGGCGCGGGAGGGGCCTGAGCCGGTGCCAGGCGGGCCCGGTCGGGCAGCTCCCGAAGCCCCCAGATCCGCCCGCATCCCGCGCCGCAGGTCCCGCAGTCGTTCCCACAGCGCATCGACCTCCCCCCGGACGGTGTCGAGCGAGTCGCCCGGCCGAGGGCTGCCCTCATCCAGGCGTCGGAGTCGGCCGTAGAGCGTGCCGAGCGCGTGGGTGACCTCACCGGCCAGGGCGAGTACGGGGTCGGGCAGCCGCATCTGGGCCTCCGCGTACACGTCCCGGTGCAGATCCCGCGCCTCGGTCAGTCGTTGCCGTGCCACGCGCGGATCCTCGGTGCGGCTCAGGGCGTGGAACTGGTCGGTGAGGGCGGCCAGATACTGCCGCGTGGCGGTGTTGAGGGCGACGTAACAGGCGCGCCGCTCCTCGGTTTCCCGCGCCCGCGCCCGCTCGGCCCGTTCCTGCTCACGCCGCCGACTGCGCTCGGCCGCCCGCTGGGTGAGCAGGGCCGACAGCAAGGTCCCCACCACCCCGACGGCCGCCACCACCGGCGCACCCGCACCATTGACATCCATCGCTCTCACCCCCATACCGCCGCACCCCTCCAGCGAACTCGTGCGACCCCCCTCTGGGAACCCCCCACCCGAGACCCGCCCGACCTTCGCCCGCCCCCCGCCCACAGCACAGCCACCGCACGACGCACCCGACGTCACCCACCACACCCGGCCAGCGGAAGGCGGCGGCCCGCCTGCCAGTCCGATGCCCATCGACGGTCCCAACTGAGCAAGGAGCCTGGCGACTTGGCGCCGACCGGCGGGGAGTGTCACGCCCGGCCCGTGAACGGCACAAGTTCAGGCCCCACGAATGCCGCGCCGCGCCCTCGGAGAAGGAAACGGGAAACAGCATCGATCGCCGGGGCACACGCCGATGTCATCCATCGCGCGACCCAGCTCCTGCTGCGCACGCTCCGCTCCCCGTCGGACGAGGTTCCGCTGCTCCAGCGCAAGGACCTCGCCGAGCGGCTCGCGAAGATCTCCGCCGACACCGGGCCGGGCGGTCACGTGCGCTTCGCGGAACTGGACTACGAATCGGCCGTCCGCGCACATTTCTGGGACCACATGCCCGATCTGCGGCCCCACCTCGGCACATGGGCCGCGAGCGTCGTGGACCTGCACGACCCGCATGTCGTCCCCGCCGTTCGGGACGGTCTGGTGACACATCTGGCGGGCCAGTACCTGCGGACCGGGCGCGGGGACGGTCTGGCGTCTCTCGCCGAGCGATGGAGCACCGAGGCGCCGAGCAGAGCGCGGCTGGAAGCCGCCTTCCAGGCGCTCACCCGTGGTCTTGAAGATCCGGCACACGGCAGGGAGTTCCGGAAACGGATCTATCAGTGGTGTCTTCACGGTCGTCTCAGGGGAGAGTTCGCCGAGGTACTCGTCCGGATCTGCGCCGATGTCCTCGCGGCCAGCCATCCTGATCAGGCGCTGCTCCGGCTGTACTACCTGGCCCGGCGCGAAAGCGCCCCGGCGCAACCCGCCCTGAAGGCGTTGCACGACCTGGTGGCCGGCAGCCGTCGGCTGCGCCGAAGGCTGCTCCACCGCCTCGCGCGATACGACCTCACCTCGCCCGACCTCAGCATCTTCCTGCGAATCTGCGATCCGGAGCCGCTGACGGACTCCTCCGACACCTCACGCACACTGGTGGAGGAGAATGGGGTGAGGCACTCCCTGACGACCTGCTGGCATGCCGTGCTCGCCGAACTGCCGCGGGCGGCATGGCAGTCGCACGCGGCACGCTGGCTCCACCGGGCGGCCGACAGCACCGGCCACCGCGGTGAGCTTCTGCTCGACATCCTGGTCCGCGCGGCCGCGCAGTGCGGGGAAAGACGGGGTGAGGTCCTCGCCGCGCTGTACGCGAGCGCCCGCGAAGCCGAACGCACCGCTCCGGGAGGCCCGGCCCGCTCCGCCGAAACGACCGAACTGCTCCTCCACAAGATCGGCGTGGCTCAGGGCCTCAACCCAGCCGCCCCACCTCCGGCATCGGCCAAGGGGACTCAACCATGACGACCGCACGAAGGACGACAACCGTCTTCCTCACCGTCTTATGCGGCCTGCTCCTGACCATCGTCGGCCTGACACAACGGTGGCCCACATGGGCATGGTCAACACTGGCAGTGCTGCTCCTCGGCGTCCCCGCAGCCGCCTTCCGCATCGCTTCAGCTCGCCGCGGCTCCATCCCGTGCAGCTTCACCAAACAGCTCACGGCGCCCCCGTGGAACGCACGGAGTACCACATCAGCCGAGTGGCACTGCCCAGCCACTGGGACGACTACGACTTCGTGTTCTCGGCGACCGTACGCTGGTATCTCCTCGAATCGGCCAGGAACGACCCCGTCTTCAATCCGGCGGGGCTCGCCGTCGAAGCAGTCCTGAACCGCGCCCGCGCCGTGACCGAGAAACGGCAACCGGGCCAAGCCTCCCTCGTTCAGCACGAACTCAGCGGTGTCCTCAGCCGTATGCACCCGGACCCCACGGGGCACCTCCAGGCCATGGCTGAGCACATCAGCCTCACCTTGCTGGAACAGGACCAGGAGCGCTTGGACAGACTCGCCGACGTGCGCAAGGACAAGGCCGTCTGGGAACACCAACGCAAGTACGAGCAGAGCAAGCGCCAGTACCTGGGCGAGGACGTACTGAAGGACACCGGCAGCGCCGTGGTCTGGTGGCTCGCCAAGAACGACGAGCACGTGGAAAAGACCGTGACGGACCTCGCCCTGCTCGCGCGACTCACCTCCGCGGCCAACGACACCGACATCCCCGAGCGACTCCAAAACCTCGTGTCGCCGCAGGCCGACGAGCCGATCACCCCGGACCTCCTGAAAGAGGACCCGGCTCCCGCCCCACAGGAACGGACGGCTGCGGACCATCTCGCGGGCTTCTTCAATGCCATGGGATTCACGGACGGAGACGACCGGCGGACGATGCTGGCCAAACAGATCTCCGACATCATCACGCAGCAGAACCGGTACGAGACGGCCGAGGACCTACGACGCCGGTTCGATCCACCGGCGACCTACACGCCCGACAACAGTGCGGAGCCGAATCCAACAGACGGCGACCAACGGTGAGTTGGCCACTCTCGCGACAACCGGAGCAACCGAGCCGGTGTCCCCCGTGGACACCGGCTCGGACAACGCGAAATACCGTCTGCTCACCACCAACACCGCACCTGACGACCAGGCCATCACCGCCGTCAGCCACACTGCCAGGTCCGCCCACGAGAGCTCGCCGCATCCGATTCCGCCCCAGCGGCCAACTGCCCCTCCCCCTCGCATCGTTGCCCCCAGACAGGCGCCCTTCCCCACCAGCTCGAAAACCGCCACGGCACCCCCGACCACCAAAGCCACACCTCGAAAGACAGTCACCCGAAGAAACTCAACCGCACCCGCCGCAGCGGGCTGTCCACGTTGATGCCCGCGAGGCTCCGTTGGGGCAACCCAGGCTAGCCGGAATGCGACGCGCACCAGGCCGGTGCCGTGGTCATCACCTTCCGGGATGACCACGGCGGCTGGAGCACCAGCGAGGTGTGCAGAAGTCAGCCGTGGCTGGTCCGCCGTACTGGCATTACGACACCTTGCCAGCCACCCGATCAGGAGTCGTAGCGCTTGGTCACTACCATCGTCGTCCCTGCGAGCACCGCTCCCACTGGCGCCTCGGCCCACTCAGCAAGCAGCAGCGGCTTCTCGTCCACGGACTGCAACAAGTGGGCGATCTCGTCGGCGCTCGGTGCAACCGGAAGTGCACAGCCGATCACGGGGCTGCCTGTCGCACTGCTGTGGTCTCCGTACTCTTCGTCGGGATCGTCCGGCTCCCAATGGCCGATTTCGATCTCCCATGAAGCGTCGTCATCGCCGGGTTCCGGCGCTTGGACCGTCAGGTAGAAGCCGTCAGAGTCGTACGGCTCCGCAAAGATCTCTCTACCGGGGTCATCCAGGGAAGCCCACATGCCGCCGCCCTGGGCGTGTGCCGTGACCAGCACCCGGAGGTCAGCGGCGGCCTTCTCCCGCTCCTCAGGTGTGAAACCTGTTTCACGGTGATCGAGCTGTTCGCGCGTCTCGTCGCTCATCGTGTCCATTCCGTCGTCGTACTTCACGAAGGGATGGCCGAACTCCCAGCGGCGTTCGATCTCCGGCTCATCCTCCGAGGAAGCCCCCGAGAAATCGTCGAGTGCCATGCGCAACTCGTTTTCTTCTAGCTCCAGTTCGGCACGGATCGCTCTACTGACCGTGTCGGGCAATGCCACCAAGGCACTTTCCAGATCACCGAGGGCCTGGTGAAGCCGCAGGCAGACGTACTCATACCAAAGACTGTGGGCACCGGTGAGAAGAGCGGCCCGGGCAGCAGCGTCGGTCAGCGCTGCAAGATGCTTGTGCGGGTAGTAGTCCACACGCTGCTCGCGGCGGTCGTGAATGCTGACAGGGACGGTAGCGAAGGCGGAGACCCGATTGAGAGCGTCGACGATCGGAACCGCAAGGCGAGAGTCGCCAAGACTCGTCACAGTCTTGGACACGACGCCGTCCGGTCCCTGGTAGGTCGCCAGGATCTGAGTCTTCCCACGGTTGGCGTGCTGAGAGTAGACGGTCAAGGGGACGCCTTTCGCCTGTCCGGCAGACGACAGCCGGACAGGGTGGGTACGTAGGGGTGTGGAAGGAGGTGGGGGCGAGGGCGCGTTCCGACGCTCCGTACCTCAAGATGACTGGGGGGGTGGCCCAGGTACTGTCCCAGGCTCCATTCCTGCCCACAGGCTAGATGCATGCCCTGCGCCCCCACAAGCAGGTTCTCGCGCCCGCTCGGTCCGAAGGATGGATGGCTGGCGAAAAAGCTTCGCAACCGGACGTGATGACGCCCTGGGCCCCGCCCAGATCGCACACCGGCCTTCGTCGCGGGGAGCTAGCCACAGCGGTGGCGTCGTCATGGACGCGCCCTGGTGGATCCAAGCACCAGTAGCGAGAAGCGTGGCGAAGAGTTCCTCCACGAACGGCTCATGAGACCGCAACCCCCCTCGACCGTATTGGAGCCTGAGCCAGCTCACAGTGCGGGCGGTCACCAGACCAAGGGCGGCATGAACCTAATGTCGTTGGTACCCCTCACTCTCGTGGGGAAGACAGGTCCTCGGCGTCGCGCACGGTCTCCAGCCGCGGAACACCCCCACTCACGTGGGGAAGACACTGCGGGAGACGTTCACCGATTGCACGACGGCTTCGCCACGGGCGACCTGTCGGTACAGGCGCTTGCCGGAGTCGTGCAGCCGCACCTCACCGAACGAGCCCAGACGTAGGCGACGGTGGGTGGCCAGGCGGATGCCGGGTTTCTTGACGTCGTGGTGCAGCCGGAATGAGTCGCGGGACCTGCCCCGTTTCTTGAACCGCGGGTACCCCACCCGTCGGCCGGCCCGCTTGCCCGACAGGGAGTCCAGCCAGTTCTTCCAGGCCCGATCCGCATCGATGAACGCCAACTGGAAGACGTAGGTGCTGACTTCGTGCCACCACGGGCACACGCCCTCGGTGTCGGTGCGGGTGTCGCCGCGCTCGGTGACGAACGCTTTCTGGACGGTGGGCTTCGACGGGATGGGGACCTTCGTGTGCTTCCGCGCCTCCGCCTCCGGCATGCCGCCGGCGACCATCGCTCGACCTTCGCTCGCCACTGCTCGTGCGCCTGCTTCTTCGCGGCGAGCGCGTAGTTGACGGCGAGCCGTGCGTTGCCGCACCACCGCAGCAGCCTCTGCTCCTGGACGGAGGAGGGAGCCAGGGTGAAGCGGAAGGCGCGCAGCACCTCGGTCTTCATTCGGCCCTCCTCTCAAGGTCGTTCTCACCGTAGTGGGCACCACTGACAACACCGTCGCGCTCCCGCGGAGTTGAAGTGTCAGCTGCCGCCAGCTGAGGATCGCAACCGCGCCGGCATCGCACCGCAGCACGGTCTTGGCCAGGTCGACCCCGGACATGTCGCCGCCGCTCAAGCCGTCGTGCGCAGCAAAGGAGTCCGCGCGACAACGGGCGTCGTCCCGGCCTGCTGGGCGGCACGCTCGGCTCGGGCACGGCGCAGCGCCGCGGCCTCGGTCGCCGCGGCTTGGCGACGGTGCTGGGCCTGGACCGCCTTGATCGGGGCTGGTGCATCGTCCGGATCCGCTTTCGGCTCGGGGAATGCACGGCGGCTGAGTTCGCGCATCGCCTTGGTCTGCCGTTGCGTCGCTTCTGCGGTGGCCGGGTCCATCAGGGGCGGCGGAACGGCTTCACGGTGGGCGGCGAGGGCGCGGTGGTAGCCGTCCGAGGCGGTCTCCCGGGTCTTCACCGGCCCGGCGGGCGCGGTCGGCTTCGTGTCCAGGCCGGCGGCTTCCGCAGCGGAGCCGACTGTGCCGGGCGCGGGTGGCATGACGTGCAAGGTGCGGACGTTCGCGCGCTGGACCTGCTTGTCGGGCCTGGGTGATCAGCTTCGGTGCGCTTCAACGCAGCTTGGTGCCGTATGCGGGGGCGTCGGGGACGACGTCCAGGCGGCCGGTGTCCACGTCGAACTCCACCGCCTGGACGTGCCCGGCGAGTTCAGGCGCGACGGCGGCGAGGATGCTGCGAACAGGGCGAGGACGCTGCCGCCGGCGGCCGGGGCGACCATGCCGCGTTCGGTCATCATCATGCCGGTCGCGGTGCCGAGTCCAAGCGGCTCACGGCCGTCGCGGTGCGGGCGGCCGTCTGCTCGCGCAGCTGCTCCAGCCGCGTCGCCAGGAGGTACTGCGCGGTGCGTTCCCGGGCAGCGTCGGCGGCCTTCGTCGCGGCGGCCACCGCGTGTGAGGGAGCGGACGCCCAGGCAATCGCACCTCCGCCGGCATACGCGGCCGGACCAAGCCACCAGGAAACGGAAGGCAGGACGGGGCATTCCGTTAGGGGCTCTCGGTCGCACAACCCCGATGGGACGCGTGCTGGGGCGCTCGCTGAGCGAAGGCGACGGAGTGTAGGTCAAGAAATCATCAAGCATTCTTTGCGACCCATTGACCGAAAAGATCAGGCCACCCGTCGCCCCCAAGGCTCGGCGGGTGCGGTCACCGCGGCACCCCAACCTTGCTGGCGAGCGCCAACGCCTTGCCGTCGCGGACCAGTTCAAAACGACCTCAAGTCGACCTAAAGCTGTCAACTTGGCTGTACATCACGCAAACCCCCTCGTAATTTCATGGGTGCCACATCGAACGGGCACTCGATCCGCTTCGGTGGCGCCCGCAGGGGACGGGCCACACCCGCGCACGCCTTGGCTGTTACGCACACACACGCGCGCCTCCTGCACCGAACTGGCCATCCACAGCCCGGCTGTGACGTCTGGAGTGCATCTGCGATGAACGTGAAGAAACTCGTACGCACGACCGCAATGGCGGGAGTGACGCTGGTGGCGATGGGGACGACGCCCCTCGCCCACGCTGAAAGCCTCTCCGGCACGGGCAACGCGGTTGCCTACGCCGCCGGATGCCCAGGGGATGGGCACCTCACCCGCAACCACACCTGTACGTCGCTGAGCAGCGGTGCCCTCTTCCACCAGAAGTACACGAACGACAAGGCATCGACCTCGTACAAGAAGACCGGTGGTTCGAGCATTTCGGCGCGCCTGGGCTTCAACCGGGCCGGGACCACGAAGTGGAGTAGCTGGTTCAGTCAGGGCGGCGGCACGACCAAGAGCTACAGCTGGAGCGGCGTCACCTACTGCTCCAGCACCGTCGGGCTGCTGGAGGTGAAGGGCCAGCAGACCTACCAGACACCGCTGGCCAACTGCACCAGCTGATCGTGATCGCCGGCCAACCACTTCCAGATCCGCTCCCGGACGGCCCCCGAACGCCGGCAACAGACCTCTCCCCTGCTCCCCTGGATTAGGACACCGTTCCGTGTTCTCCGCCATCTTCAAAGACCAAGTGGGCTTCCTCGTTGCAGCGCCCTTGGCCATCCTCGTGGTGGCCGCGGCCTGCTTCTGGCTCACTCACCGTGCCGGCAGACGCCCTTGGGCCCACGCGGCGTTCGGTGCCGCGGTGTCAGCCGAGCTGGCCCTCACCCTCTTCCTGCCCAGCGGGGCCTCGACCGACGACGGCACGCACAGCTGCGTGATCAACCGCAACGTCGTCGAGCCGTTCGCCACCGAGCAAGGTCTCCTCAACCTGCTCCTCTTCCTGCCCATCGGCTTCTTCGGGCTGATGGCGCTGCGATCGCTCCTCCCGGTCCTGGCCGGAAGCGTCCTGCTGTCCCTGGCTACGGAGCTGTTGCAGACCCTGCTCCCGTGGGTCCACCGCGGGTGCGACAGCAGCGACCTGGAGATGAACTCGCTGGGCGGTATTGCCGGCGCCCTGCTCGCCTGGGCCCTGCTACGGCTCCGGCGGCGCCCCGTGACGCCCCTGGAGCAGCACGCTCGTGCCACCGCACTCACGTCCGCCGTGCTTCTCGTGGTCGCCGGAGTCGCCTGGACCCTCTGGATCACTCCGACGGCAGTCGACGCCACCAGTCTCCAGCTCACGGGCAACAAGGAACGAAGGGTAGCCCAGAAGGCCATCCACCAGGCGTTCGGCGACCGCTACACCATCAGCAACGTCCAACTCCAACCGGGAGTTGACGACGCTCCAGACAACCTGCTCATCGCCCTGGACAGCGGCTCCGCCGAGCTCTCCTGGCCCGACGCCTCCCAGCTCAACGTCAGCCTGGAGAGCTCCAGCGAGACGACCTCGGCCAGCTTCCCCGTGCCCGACGTAACCCACACCCCCGCCGGCGAGAAGGACGCCCTGTCCATCGCCCACCGCTACGCCGATGAGCACTACCCGCGCGAGCTCAAAGATGCCGAGCCGCAGGTCTACCCCGTCGGCGATCGAGCGGAACTCGGATGGATCGTCAGCTGGCGCCGCCGCGGCAGCAACGGCGTGCTGATGCCGATGCGCCTGGACGTCCAGGTCAACACCGCCGGGCGGGTCTCCCAACTCCTCGTCCGCAGCGCGGACGATCCCCAAAACCTTCCCCCGGTGAAGGTCGACAAGGAATCAGCCCAGCGCGCCGCCCTCGACTCGATGGAACTCCCCAAGGGAGCCCACAACGTGCGCGCCACGGAGAGCGAACTGCTCGCCGTCCAACGCGACGGCCAGTGGCGGGCGCAGTGGATGACCGCCTTCGAGGCCGACGACAAGAGCGTCATTCTGGATCCGGTCTACGTCGATGCCAACTCCGGAAAGGTCGATCCCCGGGCGAGCAGAAAGCAGAAGATCGACACCCCGGACTCAGAAGAGGACGGCGCAGTGGAAACGACCGTCAACTAAGCCAACCCCTGCAGGTCTTCGTGACAGGAAAGAAGCGAAGACTCACTGATACCCAACGAATCCCCGCGTCCTTGAAAAGGAACGCCAAGTCAACAGGAGACTCAAGATGCGTAATTCGGCAACCAAGGCCGCTCGCTCCGTGGCTGTTGTCGCCCTTGCCGTGACCGCGATGGGTACCACCACGGCCGCTCACGCGGCCACCGCACCGTCGGCTGGCTCGCCGACCCTGTACGCCGCGGGCTGCCCCGGCGACGGACGGCCCGGAGGCGGAAACGCATGCACCTCCCTGAGCAGCGGTGCCGTCTTCCACAGCAAGATACTCGGCGCCAACGTGAGAATCGAAACGAGCTACAAGAAGGTCAGCGGCGGCAAGATCACGGGTCAGCTGGGGTACAGCAACCGAGGCACCAACCACTGGGGCAGCACCTTCACACAGTCCGCGGGAACCACCAAGACCAGCTCCTGGACGTCCTACGACTCAAGCTTCCGCTGCGCACCCACCGTTGGGCTGCTGAAGGTAAACGGCCAGGGTACGTTCCAGACCCCGGTCGCCAGCTGCTAACACGGACTATCCAGACCGCCGGGCATGAGGAAGAGCTCACCAAGCGCCGCACATCCTTGGCGATAGCCCCCAAAGCATCCACACGCGGAGGCTAAGCAGATTCCACACACTGCAGGGTGAACTCACGCTCGGCGAGTATGAATTACCAGCAAATGGGCCTGTCAACTATGTAAATTGACAGGCCCATTCGCAGCTATGAATCCAAAGAAATGCCACTCTTACCCCACCGAATATGCGCCGCCACCGGCGGTGTGTGGCGCTCGCGAAGGTGCGCGGTGGTATCAGCCGCGGTCGCGTAACAGGGCGAGGGCGCCGCTGCGGCGGCCGTGCACCGTCACGAGGGTCTGTGCCTTGCCGAGCAGGACGGCCAGCACCACGACACCGAGCGACGGCACACTGTCGATGGGGAGAGCGGAGGCCATCACCACGCGCGCGACGGCGTCGATGAGGAAGGCAATCCCCCAGGCCGCACTGGCCACTTGCATCCATCGGCGGAAGGCGGGGGTGCTGTGCCACAGGCGGTTTAGATGTTGTTTCACTTGGTGAGTTGGCGGTAGCCGATGAGGACTGCGGCTATGCCCACGAAGGCGAGGAAGTGTTCGGCCTTGCGTTCGTAGCGGCGGTGGAGTCGACGGCAGCCGGCCAGCCAGGACACGGTTCGCTCGACCACCCAACGATGTCGGCCCAGTCGTGTGGAGGACTCTATGCCCCTGCGGGCGATGCGATGGCGGATGCCACGCTTGCGGAGCCATCTGCGCAGGTGGTCGTAGTCGTAGCCCTTGTCGGCATGCAGCTTCGCCGGCCGGCGCCTGCGCGGTCCGCGGCGGGAACGGATTGGCGGGATGCCGCGGACCAGTGGCTCCAGCCCTTGGCTGTCGTGCATGTTGGCCCCGGAGATACCCAGCGACAGTGGCAGCCCGTTGCGATCGGTGATGAGGTGGATTTTCGATCCGCTCTTGCCGCGATCGGTCGGATTCGGTCCTGTCAGTGGCCCCCTTTTGCCGCCCGGACACTGACCGAGTCGATCGCACAGCGCGACCAGTCCACCTCGCCGCGGGCTCCGAGCTCGTCGAGGATGACCCGGTGGAGCCGGGCCCAGACCCGGTCCCTGCTCCACCGGGCGAAGCGCCGATAGACGGTCTGCCAGCACGGCCCGAACACCGGCGGCAACTGCCGCCACGTGCAGCCCGAGGTCGCCACGAAGACGATCGCGGCCAGAGTCTCGCGGTCACCCGCCCGGCGCCGGCCCCCGCCCTGCGGACGCTTCACTTCCATCGGCGGCACCACGCGCCGGAACAGCACCCATAACTCCTCCGGCACCAACCGCTCAACCAGATCCGTCATGGCCTGACCAACGACCAATAAGCCCAAAAGAAACGACGTCTTAGAGTGCGGTGGGATGGGGCCGGTCCCGAGGCCGCCAGCACCGGAAAACGGCAGCCTCCCTGGTCTGCTCGGAGGTGGTTTCGGCCCAACCGGCGTCCAGGCATCGTCGAGGGCCACGAGTGCAGCCTGACAGCCCGGCCCCATCGCACCCGGCGTTCTGTTCCCAGCAGAGCTACGCTCCCGCCTACGCGATCACCGAATGTGCGCCGCAGAGGGCATAGGAGCGATCTTCTTTCCCAGGCCCACGGGTGGAACTGGTGAAGCGGAACGTCACCTACGGGTGACGGAAACTCGTGGAGGCGGCTGGCCGAGGGGAGAGCTGCCCTCGTGAAATCTCTCCCGTACCAGTGGTGCATCGCCTCTGCTTCTCGTGCTGTTGCTACTGCGATTGCGCTAGTTGCCGCCCTGGCGGGCTGCTCAGGGCATGACGATTCCTCTGATGCGAAGTCGTCCCCTTCAGCCGCCTCGTCGCAGGCCGGGGACGCCAAGGCCGGTTCCCTCACAGCCGTGTTGGCCGGACTTCCGTGAAAGCCGCGGCGTCGAAGGCCGGCTACGACCATGTCAAGAACTTCGGAGCCGCCTGGACGGACAACACAGAAGCCTCAGGGGGACACAACCACTGCGACACCCGCGACGACATCCTCAAACGCGACCTGGCGGCCGTGAAGTTCACGAGCGGTTCGAAGTGCACGGTCGCCTCCGGCACCCTCGCCGACCCCTACACCGGCAAGACCATCGCCTTCCACCGCGGTCCGAAATCCTCCGCCGTGCAGATCAACCACCTCGTCGCCCTGTCCGACGCCTGGCAAACCGGCGCCCAACACCTCCCCCAAGCCCAACGCGAAGCCCTCGCCAACGACCCCCTCAACCTCGTCGCCGCCGACGGCCCAGCGAACATGGGCAAGGGTGACAAGGACGCCGCCTCCTGGCTACCAGCCAACAAAGCCTTCAACTGCACCTACGTCGCCCGGCAGATCGCCGTGAAGCAGAAGTACCACCTGTGGGTCACCGCAGCCGAGAGCAGCGCGATGAAGACACTGGCCGCGTGCCCCGCCCAGCAACTCCCGACCGAATCCTCGCCCGGCGTCGCGCTCAAGCCGTGAGCTCGGTTGGCCACTTCGTGACGGCGTGGACCACGCCATGAGGGGACCTGCCCCGCTGGACCTGGTTCCGTCACGAGGCCGCGACCGCCGCGGTGCTGCGCACGACGGTCGGGCTGCCGGTCCGCGCACCGCGGCTCAGCGCCGTCCTGCCGGCGCGGCAGCACCCGACTGATCAGCCAGTCCACCGGGTCCGCGATCGGACTGCCGAGCCGCATCTGCTCATGCAGCCGCCGGGCGAGCCGGTCACTTCGACGTTGGCCTCGTCCTGGCTGTCGACGGGCCCCCGACCGACCCGCCACAGAGTCGGCGCCAACCCCCGCCGCACTGGATGACGGTGTGGCCAGTTCGGGGGCGATGGCCGCCCACCGTTCGCGCAACGAGGCGCCGGCGGCCGGGAGTTCCGACGCGCGCTCGGTGACCAGCGCGCCAATCGCGGCCTTGAGGCCCATCGGCTCGCGCTCAGCGGCGGGCTGTACTCAACCTCGCTGGGCGCGGGGGCGTCTCCCCACCCGGATACATGATGTTTGGGAGGTTTGTGTGCTGGTTGTGGAGGAAATTGCCCTGGGGGCAGGCGAGGCGGCGCTGTACCGGGAGTTGTACGCGCCGACGTCCGTGCCGGTACCGGAGCTGAGTACGGAGCCGTGGCCGGCGCCGGCGGGAGTCCTCGCCGGGCGGCGGGACGGCCAACTGGTCGGATGGGTGGTGTTCTTCGCGGGCAGCGCTAACGGCAACAAGGACGAGGGCCGGGCGGTCCTTCAGTGGATCATGGCCAAGCAGGAACGTGAACGGATCACCACGGGATACATCACCGCCTCACCCGCCTCGGCAGCGGACGTGGACGACCTGACCACCCTCGCGGACGCAGGAGCGCGGCAGGCCCGGCAGGCCGGCTACACCTCCATGGAGTGGGGCCCGGCTGAGCCCGGCCTCGCCGAGGGCCTCGCCACCCGCTTGAGCGCCAGGACCGCCGAGGACGAAGACGGCTTCCACTCATACCGACTTGCTTGGTGACGTGCCCCCGTGCTGGAGCCCGGCCGGCAACACCTCCGCGCAGGCCAACCGACGGAATTCGCTGGCCTGCAGCGATGCGCCACGCCGACCGTTGTAGTTCCCGCCTCGATCGAGATCAGTTCCCAGCCGGTGCCAACGACAGGGGGACACAGGCATATTGGGCCTGGAGGCCAGCGGCCCTCTCGCAGGACCACGAAAAACATAACTCGGGGACATCGCCGAACGGGGTCGGGCGCGGAAGGCGTTCCCATGTGGACGCTGACGCAAGGAGCACTTGCGGCGACCTGGATCGTGCAGGTCCGGCACGACAGGAGACTGAACCAGTGCGCGCCAGTCTGAGCCCGGGGCGGCGGCGCAGGCCGTGGAGTCGAACTACCGCCGGCCCGGCGTGCGTTGGTGTCCCGACGCTCACGGCGTGATCGTCAGGACCTCGTCCACCGATCGGCGCGGTGTGCTCGGGCCGTAGGGGCCGTAGCCCAAGTGCAGGATCATCTGGACGTGGCCGGCGCGGAGCGCGGGTCGCGCAACAGCCAATGCAGGTCGGGTCATTGCAGCGGCTGGGCGGCGAAGGGAGTGGCGAGCCGCTGGCGGGTGGCGCGGAGCAGGACGCGTTCGAGTGCCTGGCCCGCGCGCAGCCAGTCGGCCGGGCCGTCGTGGGTGGTGCCCAGGGAGGCGAGCTGCGGGCGCTTCTCGAAGTCGGCGTAGGGGTGTCCGGGGATCGGGCGGCGACCGGCGAAGTCCCGCATCGGGCGGCGCCGCCGTGTTTGGCGGGGCCGAAGGCGTACTCCGGGATCCCGTCCGCGGGTGATGCGACGGGGGCGTCGCGGGTCCGGCCGCGCTGTTCGGCCTCCCGGCCGTCGTCCATGCGGTGGTAGCCCCTCGGCGTCCAGGACGAGGTCGGGCACCGCCTCGCGGTGGGGAGTGGTCAGGAAAGCCGGCCGGGCCCCTTCCCCGGCTGCGGCCTCGACCAGGGCCGCGCGGTGGCTCTCCGGGATGGGCCGCTCGGAGGAGGGGTAGCGACTGGTGTGCCGGACGCGGATCGCGTCGTGGAGACCGGAGAGACCCGCCTCCAGGCGCCCGTACGGCACGTCGAACCGCAGGGAGGCCAGGAGCATGGGGGTGTGCGGGGCCGGAAGCAACGCGGTGACGGTGTGGTGGCCGGCGTGCGCCGAAGCGACACGGAGGTTCAACAGGGCCGCGCCGCAACCGAGATGGAGCCCGCGGGTGGTGGGGTCGGCCAGCGGGTTGGCGGTGGCGCCAGGTGGACGGCAAGGGCGGCAGAGAGCGGCAGCACAGCCGACAGCAGGATCACCAAGACGGGCCTGGTCTTGAGGCGGCCGGTCGGCACCGGGCGGCCGACCGCGTTGGTGGTCACGGCACGGCCGAGGCTCCGGCGCGGCGGCTTCGTGGCGGTGTGCCCGGGCCCGCTCGGAGCCCGGGCCCACCGTCCGCGTCTCACTCCGCCGTCAGATGCTCCTGCGCGAAGGCGACGGCGTCGGAGACGGCCTTGTCCGCAGCGGGGAGATGCCCGACGAGGAGATGCCACACATGCCCTGCCTCCGGGGCGACGTCCAGGCGCGTGGGCACGGAGTCCTCCGCCAGCTTGGCGGCGAGCCGGAGGGCGTCGCTGAGCATCACCTCGTGTCCCCCGATCTGGATCAGTACCGGAGGCAGACCGCGGGTGTCGGCGAAAACCGGCGAGGCCAGCGGACTGTTCGCCGGAGCCCGCCCCAGGACGATTCCCGCGGCGCGGCGCAGCCCCTCCCGGCCGACGGACGGGTCGACGCCGTCGAGGGTGAACATCGTGGCCCCGGTGTGTTCCAGGTTGGCCCAGGGCGAGAACGCGATCGAGGCCGCCGGCATCGGAAGACCCTGGTCGCGGGCCGCGACCAGGGCGCTGACCGCCAGCGCGCCACCGGCCGAGTCACCGGCGAACACCACGTTCTCCGGCTCCACGCCCTGCTCCAGCAACCAGCGGTAGGCCGTCACCGCGTCCTCGACCGCGGCCGGAAAGGGAGCCTCGGGCGCCAGCCGGTAGTCCGGCACGAGTGCATGCGCGCGCAGGCGCCGGGCGAAGTGGCCTACCAGCCCGCGGTACCCCTGCGGGTCGCCCGCGAGGTACGCGCCACCGTGGAGGTAGACCACATAACGGCCGTTGACCGCACCTGCCGTGATCGCGCGCTCGGCGGCGACGCCGTCGGCGTCCACCGCGTGGAACGCCACCCCGTCCGGCGCGGGAAAGCTGTCCTGGAAGAACTTCCGGTAAGCGAGCCGGACATCCTCAAGGGAGCCAGGCCCCTCCCCCGCAGCCGCGTCGATGACATCACCACTGCGGGTCGCCCACTCCTTGTAGAAATCAGAAACATGTATCGAGACCACAACGGTCCTCCTCACGCACAGGCGAACAGCGGCTTCGTGCCGACTGCCGACGGACACCACGAGCCTCGAACACTCACATCAATGTGAAGGTCAAACGCTGACGCAGCAGGTTCGCTCACATGCGCATCGGAGAACTGGCAGACCGTACCGACACACCCCAGCGCCTGCTGCGCCGGCCAGCGGCTGTCTCGGATCGATGTCATTTCCTCAGACTGTCCAGCAGGCTGCCCGCTACCCAAGGGCGTCACGAGTCTTCGTCGGCAGCCATCCGTTCCGCCCACTCGCGCACGGTCGTTGCTCGCTCGATGCGGCTGACGATGTCCTTCTTGGACGCCGTGTTCAGGGTCTCCGGGATCTTGTCGAAGGTGTCGGGAAGCTGGACGCGTTCACCATCGACTGGAAACACGGTCAGGTCACCTACCCCAACGATGTCACCGCCACGAACTGGTATCCCCGCACCGATTCCAAGGGGCTGGCGGTCATCCAGGTGAGGTTCCCCGTCAGCCGCTGCGGTCCCTGTCCTGACCTGCGCTCATGCGTCACCTCGACCACCGGCCGCCGCCGTGAGCTCATGCTCCGCCAGCAACAGGCCGACCACGACACCCTCCGCGCTACCCGAGCCGAGCAGCAAACCGACGCCTGGAAAGAGCGATACAAGATCCGTGCCGGCGTCGGGGCACCATCTCCCAGGCTGTCGGGCGCTGCGGCCTGCGCAGATCCCGCTATCGCGGACTGACGAAGACCAGCCTCCAGCACCAGCTCGCCGGCGCCGCGATCAACCTCGCCCGCATCGATGCCCACCTCACCGCCACACCCCGAGCCCGCACCCGCACCCGTCACTTCGCAGCACTTCGCCCCGTCGAGCTGACGCTCGACGGGGCGAAGTGATCAAGAGCCGAATAAACCAACAGCGTCCCGGTTGGTCCGGGCCCGCTCGCATCGTCCGCGGGGGTCGGATGTACCTGCACGCGACGCCGTTTCCGAGGAACGCCGCCGCGCACGGGTTACGAGGCGGTGCGGGGTAGTCGGGCGAGCCAGTGCACGGTGCGGCACGGCATGTCTCCTCAACGCCGATGCCCAGGCAGACGACGCCTCCTCCACCACCCGTGCGTACGTGGGCCTACTCGGAGACCATCAGGGAATCACTCGGGAAGGTACGCCCTCCGCGTTCTCCCCGTTCCACAGGTTCCGAGCATGGCTCCGTGCAATTCCCGGACCGACGCTGGCAGTTGCGTGTCCACATCCCCTCCCTCCAGCCACTTGCCTCGCCAGGTATCATGCAATGCATGGAACCAGGTGATTCGACCAAGCAGGCCCGGGCAGCCGCCCAACTGCGCAAGGGAGTCCTGGAGTACTGCGTACTCGCCCTGATGCGGGACCGCCCCCGCTACGGCGTGGAACTCCTCCACGCGCTGGAGGACTCCGGCGCCCTGGCCACCAGCCAGGGCACGGTCTACCCGCTGCTCTCCCGGCTTCGCCGCGACGACCTGGTCACCACGACCTGGCAGGAGTCCGCCTCCGGACCGCCCCGTCGCTACTACGCACTCACCGACAACGGCCGCGCCGCACTCGACGAGTTCACCCGCCTCTGGCCCGGATTCCGCAACGCCGTCGACGCCTTCCTGACCAACCCCAATCCCCCCACCGGAGATCCCACGTGAAGACCCCCGCCGACCCCGTACGCGACTACCTCTCCGCCGTCGAGCGCGAAGCCTGCGCACTGCCCGCCGACCGCCGCCAAGAACTCCTCGCCGACCTCGCCGAACACATCGAGGTGACACGCGCCGAACGCCCCCATGCGACGATCAGCAAGGTCCTGGCGGAGCTGGGAGACCCCCGCACGATCGCGGCAACGGCACTGACTGAGGCAGGGAACGGGACCGCCGCGGCCTCGACCTCTCGCAGTGACGGTGCACCCGCCCGGCGCGGCAAGGTGCACCCCCTGGTCCCGCTCCTGATGCTCCCCCTCACGATGGCCTTCGTCATGGTCTTCCCCGCCCAACCCGGCCCGCTGATCTGCTTCCTGTTCCGCATCACCGGCGTGATATTCCTGTGCACCTCAGCGCACTGGACTGCCGTCCAAAAGACCACCGGCGTCCTGCTCGCCGCCGTCGTGCCGACCGCCATCATCGCCACCGCGAACCTCTCCGGCGGCGGCCCAACAGCCGGCACCCCGGCCTTCCTGACCAACCTGGCAGTGCTCGCCCTCATGGCCGGCACGGCAGCATGGCTCTGGCGAGCCCGCCGCGTCTGAGCGCGACCGACAGCACATCAAGGTCAACCAGTACATCGACCTGGCGCCCAACTGTGCGTGGCCACCGCCTTCGCCGGCGTCTGCTCGCACAACGAGGCCCGTGACCAGTGCGCCCTTCACAACCCGAGGCCCGGCGGCTCGCGCCCGCCCCGGCGGACCGGGCGCGACCTCGGCCTCGCACTCCGTGGCGACGGCCGCCGGATGGTCGGGTCCGCCAGCCTTGAGACAACTGCTGCTGGCCTTGGAGAGTAGGAACGCCGCCGGTCTTGCTTCGAGCTCGGGAGGCCGCTGTGGGGTTCGTCAAGGAATTGAGCTGCGTTTGGGCGGGTGGACGGGCAGCATGGCGGCATGCCGGATCTGTTGTGGGATGACGTCAGGGACTTCTTCGACCCTGAGCTGATGGGTGCTCTGCCTGATGTGTCCGTGACCGACGCCTCGGTCGATGACTGGCAGGCGGTGTTCGACCTGGTCCGGTCGAGCGGATGGACGTGGGGGTACTCGGAAGGCTGCGTTCGGATGCCCCTGCCTCCGGCGCAGGAGGTGTTGTCGAGGCCCACAGACGCGGACACGGCCGTGCTGAAGGTATGGCCTGTCACGAATGTGCAGGTGAACTTCTGGCCGATGTCGGCCGGTGAGGTCGACTTCGATGTCGACCTGCGGGAGTTGCAGGGACAGGAAGGAGTGGATGTCCTGTGCGGCCTCCTCGGAACGATCGGGCGCCGGCTGGGCAGGCCCGTGCTGATGACCGGACAGGGCGACCGGGGCAACCCGGTGCTCGGGTTCGACCCCGTGGTTGATCGTGTGGTGCTGCTGGCGGATCCTCTCGGAGTTCGGCTGACCGCCGCGGCAGGCGGGGATTCGTAGGAGGCGCCGTCGCGGAGCATCACCCTCGGCTGTGCCGTCATCTGCTGGCGACGGCTGAGGACCCCGCTCTGATTCCCGGCCAACGCAAGGTTGCATCCCATGTCGCGAACTCGCGCCGAGCGCAGGGAGGCGGAATGCTCGCTACTAGTCGGCTGGTGTCCACGGCGGGTCTGGTGTGATGTTTGTGCCGTCGCAGTTCCAGCAGTCCCATTCGTCCGGCACTCTGTACAGCTCGCGCCAGAACCCGGTCGGCTCGCCGTAGACGACGCAGTCGGTACCGCACCACCCGCACTCGAATTCGAAGTCCACCACACCCCCGAGAACCATCGCTACGGACCATGCTCAGGGTTCCGCAGCCGCCTGCTCGGAGCCAGACGGCGATCAGCCAATGAGAGCGGCACGGCTGGCCGGTGCTGCCCTCGATGATGGTGTCCTTGAAAGCCGGCGGTCGGTTTCGGATCCTCCCACCCGCGTTGGGACGAGGTCCGAACTCAACTCGCGGCTCACTGGTGGCACTTCGGCCCGAGCGGCGACTCACGTACCCGGAGTGCTGGTGGTGTGGTGGATCTGGCCGCCAGCTAGCCGGAGGCATTCTGCTGCCTCTGGTCGCCGGCGGTCTTGTCTGACTGTTGCATCGTGACTCACCATCTGTGATCAGACCGATACGGCTGGATGGTGGGGGCTGCGATGTCGTCGGGTACGGGCGGGGGCTACTGGGCGGACAAAGCGCTGCCCAGCGTGTTCAAACACGATCTTCTCAAGCGGTACTTGCCGCAGTTCGGGGGAATGACGGGTACTCAGTCCCACGACAAGCGCGTGGTCTACCTCGACGGGTACGCGGGAGAAGGCCGCTACGAGAACGGCGCGC
Source organism: Streptomyces sp. WZ-12 (assembly GCF_028898845.1). Lineage (NCBI taxonomy): Bacteria > Bacillati > Actinomycetota > Actinomycetes > Kitasatosporales > Streptomycetaceae > Streptomyces > Streptomyces sp. WZ-12. The sequence continues at coordinate 1,724,727 of NZ_CP118574.1, forward strand.
CGGCGTCCGCGGAGATCGCTCTGAGGGTGGCCTCGTACCTGCGCGGCAGGCCTGGGCTCACGCTGGAGTGCTTCTTCTCCGAGCCCCAGGCACGCTCGTTCGACCGCTTACAAGCGGTCGTGCAGCACTACCTGGCTCGCGGTGTCAGGGCGCATGCTCATCGTGGTGAGGTCGACGGCGTGCTCGACCAGGTCGTCGCGCGCGCCGTGAGGGAACCGCTGTTCCTGTTCCTGGACCCGTGCGGGCTGGTCCTGCCGCAGGACCGTCTCGTCGACGTCTTGGCGCGCAAGCGCCCGCAGAAGCGTCCGGCGACCGAGCTGTTGATGAACTTCAGCATGATGGCCGTCTGGCGCCTGGGCGGACACGTTCGCTCCCCCAAGGGCAACGAGAAGTCCCTTCAACGGTTCGACGACGTGTGTGGCGGGACTTGGTGGCGGGAGTACTTCGCCGACGCCGTGGCCGCCCGCGGCAAGGCCGGCGCGGCCGAAGACGCCATCGAGGCCGTGGCGGCCGAGTACGCCCGCCGGTTGGCGCGGCGCACCGGGATGCTCGTGCAGTCGGTGCCGGTGTCGCACTCGCCACGCAAACGGGCCGTGTACCGGCTGGTGTTCGCCACCCGCAGCCCCTACGGCCTGTGGGTCTTCGGTGACACCGTGGCCCGGGCGCGTACCACGTGGTGGCAGACGCTCGAGGACCGTGAAGACGATGATGGTGCGCTGTTCTCCGTGGCCTCGGTCACTCGCCCGGATCCGAAGGAAGTCGAGACTAAGGCGGTGCCGGCGATCGCTGAGAATCTGGCGACGCTGCTGGCGCGGATCAGGCGCCCCATCAAGGTGGTCGACCACACCCTGGAGGTCTTCGGGTCCTACTACGGGCAGGTCACCGAGCCGGTGGTGCGCCAGGCCGTACGGCTCCTGCACGAGCAGGGCAGGACGCCCAGCAACGGGGTGGGTGTGAAGAAGGTTCGGGAGATCACCGTCTCCCCCGGGAACCTCGCCGCTTGAGGGTGTGGCCGGCCTGTTGCGGCCGGCCACAACGAACAAGTGGTCGGTCAGGCCGCCGTCGGCAGCGGCATCTGGTCCCAGGTGCGCCCCTCCAGCAGTCGACCGCCGGTCTTCGGGGTGCGGCCACCCCACTGTTTGAAGAAGAACGCGACGCCGGCGTCCTGGCAGGTGTCGCGGATCTGGGTTACCCATGCCTCGTCGAGAGGCCGGTGCCCGGGACCGGACTCGCCGCCGGCGATGACCCAGTGGATGCCGTCCAGGCGCAGGCCGGGCAGCGGGCCCAGCAGGGGCTCGCAGGACAGGAACCGCACAGCCGCGGGAACTTGGCGCAGATCATCGACGCGCGTCAGTTCCTTCTCGGTCTCCACCGACACCCCCATCCAGAGGTTGGCCGGCCACTCCAGCCTCGGGGCGACCTGCCGCAGGCGCCGGGCGCGCTTGGTCAGGACCTGGTAGGTGTGCTGCGGAGTGTCGGCCATGACCTGGAAGACCTGTCGGACGAAGCTGAGCGGCACCTTCGCGTGGAACAGGTCGGACATGGAGTTCACGAACACGGTTCGCGGACTCTTCCACCTGTAGGGGACGTCCAGGGCGTCCGGGTGCAGCGTGACTCCGAACCCGGGCCCGGACGTACGCGGGTCACCATCGTTTTGGTACTTCGCCGCGCCCATCGCCCTCAGCCGCTTCGCCAGGGTCAGGGCGTAGCAGTTGTCGCAGCCGGAAGAGACCCGGTCGCAGCCGGTCGTCGGATTCCAGGTCGCCTCGGTCCACTCGATCGAACTGCGGTCGCTCACCGGTCTCCTCCCACACTCACGTACACGGCCGCACTCCCCACAACGGCCGCCGTGCGCTGCCTAACGATGCCCCTCAGGCCAGGACACCCCGCCAGCAGTGCTGGTATCCGCACGCCCTCGATCGACTCTCGTAACCTCACGTCTCCAACCTTCCATTCAGCCATGCAGGAACCTAGTGCTTGCCGTCGACCACGGTCGATACGCCGCCCGCACCATCGGTGCACGCCCCTCCCGGCGCACTGCACAACCGGCTCGCGGGTGATGCCGCTGGGTGCCTCCCGGCCGCTGCCCTTCTTCTCGCCACCTCCCTCTCGGAGCGCCGTACCCGTGGGTCGGACCGCCCCCGGACATCGCTTCGCCGCTCATGCCTGCCCCCACGGGGTGTAGCTAAGGTCGAGGTCGCCAAGGCCTGGCAGCCGCTGCACGGTTGCGACGAACGCCCTGGTGAACAGGCGCTGCGCTGAGTGCTCGCCGTACCGAGCGATGTGGTCGTGGACGATCTGGTGGTCGGCGGCGGTGCGGTTGCGCCGGTCCAGGACCTGCTCGCAGGTCAGGTCCCTGAGAACCATCTCCTGGTCGTCATCGATGTCCTCGAACTCCGGCTCCACGACGGGGCCGGGCCGGCGGGCGGGCGCGGGCAACACGACCGGGGCCAGCGGAGGATCGACCGAGACGTTGCCCTCGAACCGCTCAGCCGCGGCTTCGGCGCGGGCTGCGACGACCGCTTGCCAAGCGCGGACTCGTTACCACTCCCGCTCGCGTGCCCACGCCCTGGCCGTCACCTCCGGGTACAACTGCCGCTCGGTAGCCGTCCGTCGCTTCCAAGAGGACGGTGCGGAGCACCACCGGCCGAGGGCTCCCTCGCCAGTCAGCCTTCCGGCCGCCAACGCTACGAAAGCGGCCACGGCGTGCGTCCTGCTTCGAACGGTCCACAAGAGCAGCCCTCGAAGTTGCCGAGCGCGTCATCTACGGCGAGGCTTGCGGCATACGCATTTTCTCCGGTGCGTTCTCCCCGCCTCCCGGAATGCAGTGCCGGAGGCGGGGAGAGGAAAAGCTCCCGCTGACGGCATCTGAGCCTGACCCAACGTCACACCCCCCCCGGGATGCGGCCTCTCCGCCCTTCTCCGTGACGGACTTCGCACTCTGAACGCCGCGCCTTCGCCCTGGACTTCCGCACGTGGCTCGTCGCCGCGGCGAACCACGTGACCAACGGACGTGCCGTAGCCCCCGCCCAGACAGCAACGTGCGCTCAACCGGCGTGCACGCCGGTTGACCGCGCTGCAGCTGGGAGCACATGAGGGACGTCGAACGCCCCGAACTCCTCGCGGCATGAACAACCCTGCGCGCACTGGGGCCAGTACGGCGCGGGTGTCACAGGGGCGACAAGACCATGAGGACCTCGTCGCGATCGTCGCCGGTGGCCAGCCGTAGAGCGCCGGGCCACCGGCCGATCTCCTTCCAGCCGAGCCGGCCGTAGAACCCTTCCAGTCCGACACCACCGCGTGCGGCGAGGTGCAGCTGCTCCAGACCCATCTCGTCACGGGCGACCTCATGGGCCCGACGCATCAATGCCGCGCCTACGCCCTGGCCCCGGATGCTGAGCCGGGTCTGCACGTGGTGAAGCGTGCCCCAGTGCGTGATCAGCGGATGAGGGTCGCGGCGGATGTTCAGCCAGCCTGCAACGGTGTCGTCGGCCAGGGTTATCAGCAGGCGGCTGGTCGTCGGGGCAAGATCCTCGATGATGCGGTCGAGTGCGGCGATGACCTCGGCCACGTCCACCGGTGGGAAGGGAAACCCGGCCGCCCCGCCCGCATTGCTCACCTCGGTCCAGCAATCCACGAGGGCCTGCTTCAGCTCGCCAGTGATCTTGTGAGGGCTGACGATCTGAGTGAACCCCGGGACGTTGCTACTGATCATGAAGACGAGTGTCGCAAACACGCCCCACCTGACGGCGCTCAAGGGGCGCCCACCCGAACTTCGCTGGGAACCGCGGTGCGGGGCTCGGGACTTCCGTTCGCTGATGAGCAGCCGGAGTCCCTCGTCATATGGGGCACTGATCCCGCACCCGGTCGCCGGGCCTGGCGCGGTCAGGATGTGAGCGTTCCGTCCTCCTGCGCGGCATGTGACGCACCGTCAAGGTGCCTGGTGCCGTACGCATGTTGAGTTCCGCGCTACACGGCGAACACGGTTCCGGAGTCTCGGGCTGTGTTCGTCTGCCGCAGCGCCCAGCCCCGGAGTTCGCTCCCAAGGCCACCGTCGACGGCCGCTACGAGACGGGCCAGCGCGGCACGGCTGGACGGGCCGCTCCGTAGCAGGGCGGACAACTCCAGGGTCCAGTACGCGAAGAGCGCCCGCCGTGCATCATCGGGGTCTGTGGTGGCGTTCGCTGCCGCCGAAGCAGGGTGGCCGGCCGGGTGGCAGGTGGAGGACACCGGGCGGCGGGCACTACCGACGTCCGCGCTGCCCGCGCCGATCACCTGTCGGCCCGGGCCGACAGGCGCATTCGATTGGTGGGTGCCGCTCCTGGGAGGCCTTGTGGCGCTGAACCAGTGCGACGCCCCGGAGAGGGCGGTGGTGTTCTGGCGCCGCGCCGCGCACCTGGCCCTTCAGCTGATCCGCGCCGAGCCGATCTACCCCCGCTCTTGATGAGGTCGAACAGGCGGTGTGGCGCATCGGGCCCCTCCCCGCCAGGGCCGACGCTGCCCTGACGGCTCTCGCCGAGGCCACCCCACCCGGCGTCGTGCCACCTGGCGTGATGGCGCGCCAGATGCTCGCGCTGTTCTACGACTCTCCGGTCGATGCGCTGGTGCGTACCCCGGCTGCCGCCGTATTCGGCACGAACCCGTGAACGGCGGCCGATCGCGCACCGGTGGGCTACATCCCCACCGACGAGGGCTGGCTGTACCTGGCGACGGTCATCGACATCACCTCCCGGCGGATGATCGGCTGGGCCACCGCCGACGACCTGCGGACCGAGCTGGTCTCCGACGCCCTCAGGGCCGCCTATCGGCAGCGTCGTCCGGCCTGTGGGGCGGCCTTTCGCTCCCACCGGGGCTGTACACAAGCGCCGAATTCGCCTTACTCAGTGCACAGTTCGGGATCCGGCTCTCGGTCGGCCGCACCGGCCAGTGCTGGGACAACACGCTCGCCGAATCCTTCTTCGCCACCATCAAACGGGAGTTGCTCGGAACGGACCCATGGCCCAGCCGTGCACTCGCAGCCCGAACGGCGGTCTTCGACTTCATCGAGGGTTGGTATAACTCGCGTCGTCTGCACGGCAGCCTCGGCTACCGCAGTCCCGCCGAATACGAAGCCGCTATCACGGCCTGACCGACACGACCAACGTGTCCGCCAAAGCGGAGCGCTCACCGCCTGATCGTCCGCGAAGGCCTATCGCTTGGCGGGCAGCCCGATACGTTCTAGGACAAGCCAGTAACCGCCGGATCCGGCTTCGCCAGACTCTTCAGCTCTGATACGACATACACGTCGAAGACGCCAGCAGAGTTCCTCGGAGGCGTGCCCCACACTTGTCCAAGTTGCTAACCCTCGACTCGACCAAGCAGATCAATTGCCAGATGGCCGGCGAGGACGGGGAGGGTGGCGTGGGGTGGGACGAGGGCGGGGAGGACGTGGTCGCGGCCGTGGCCGGGGGTGCCGTGGCGGTGTTGCCAGCGGTCGTCGGCCGGGAGGAGGTCGTGGAGGGCGGAGAGGAGGTCCTCGTCGCTGCCGGCGCCGGTTTCCAGGAGGGCCACGCCCATGGTGGCGTGCGGGGTGAAGACGTTGAGCAGTCCGTCCCGTCCGTGGGCGGCGTCCCGGAGGAAGGACTCGCACGCGCGGGTCAGGTCGTAGACGGTTTCCCGTGAGCCGGTTCGGATGTCGAGTTCTCGTGTCGTGAAGTTTTCGGGCATGGGGCGATCTTCTCAAGTCAAGATTCCCGAAAAGGGCGCGACGGGTGTCGGGGCATACGACAACGTCGGCCTTCAGGACCCTTGACGGGTGCTGAAGGCCGACGTGTGGTGGTGTTTCTCAGCCGCCGATCGGGCCCAGCGGGATGTCCTGGACGGAGATGCTGAGGGACTTTATGGAGCCGCCGGTCAGGACGGGCACACCGTTGGGGCCCGGGGCGAACTTGGCGGTCAGGCCGTCCAGCGAACCGCTGACGGAGAGACCACCCGCGACGTTGTCGAGGTCGTCGTCGGCAATTTCGCGGGTCTCAATGCCGGGGGTGTTGCTCATGGTGGCGAGCATCCTCTTCCTGTGGTGATGAAGGGCACCGCGCAGGGCGCACAGTGCGACGGGAATCCCTTGAATGACCCCCGTCATGGTCCAGATTGCACTGTGGCGGGGGGCGTGGGGCGTGAATCGCCAGTCTCTTCACTCGCCGTGCACACCGGGGCCTTAAGTGGAAGAGGCGCGTCACGTACGGGAGTTGACTGTGAGGCGGGGCGGGCAATGGGCCGGCAATGCCGTGGAAACAAAGGTCCAGCAGGCGAGACGGGGGTTTGACCCTGGTTCGCGGACCCGGCTACGTTCGTCGGCATGTTGACGTCAGCCCTGCTCACCACGCGCGGTCACATCGACCTGCTGCGGGTGGCGTCCGCCGCGTGTCGTCACCGCGGCCACTGTTGTTACTGACGTTCGTTCTTGTCGGAGTTCCTGGCGTTGGGGTTCCTGGTGTTGGGGTTCCTGGTGTTGGGCCTGTCGTTGGGGGTCCCGGCTGGGGGCTTCCGGTGGGTTAACTCCCCCTGGGTGTCTGTCCGTTGGGGTTCCTTCGTTTGGTGTCGGGTGCGTTGGTGCCGGGCGTGATGGCTGCGTGGGAGCGCGTGGTGTCGCGGTGCGGTGCGGCGTGGGTCCGGCGCCCGTGTGAGTGGGTGGGTTGTCGATGAGCGGTGATGGGCAGGTCGCCGTGGCCGGGCGGGTTCCGGTCGGGGTGTCGGGGGCGACGGGCGGTGCCGTCGAGTTGTCCCGGGTGGTGCCGGTGTCCGCGCGGCGGTGTGGGGTGCCGCGGTGGGTGCGGCGGGCCGTGGGGCCGGTCGGACTGGTCGTGTTGTGGCAGGCGTTGAGCTCCGGCGGGGCGCTGCCGGCCGACATGTTGGCGTCGCCGGTGGACATCGCGCGGACAGCCGGCGGGATGGTCGCGGACGGGACGCTGCCGTCGGCGATGGGGGTGTCGCTCCAACGGGTCGTCGTGGGACTGGTGTTGGGCGGGGTCGTCGGGGTCGCGTTGGCGTTGGTGTCGGGGCTGTCGCGGCTGGGTGAGGACCTGGTCGACGCGACGGTGCAGATGCTGCGGTCGATCCCGTGGGTGGGGGTGATTCCGCTCTTCATCATCTGGCTGGGGATCGGGGAGGCCCCGAAGATCGCGTTGATCTCGGTCGGGGTGGCGTTCCACCTGTATCTGAACGTGTACGCCGGAATCCGGGGCGTGGATGCGCAGTTGGTGGAGGCCGGGACCTCGCTGGGGCTGGGTCGGTGGGGGCTGATCCGGCACGTGGTGCTGCCCGGGGCGCTGCCGGGCGCGATGACCGGGTTGCGGTACTCGTTGGCGACCGCCTGGCTGGCGCTGGTCTTCGGTGAGCAGGTCAACGCCGACGACGGGCTGGGCTTTCTGATGAACCAGGCACGTGAGTTCTTCCGCACCGACGTGATCGTGGTCTGTCTGGTGGTCTACGCGGTCCTCGGGCTGCTCGCCGATTTCCTCGTCCGCACCCTCGAAAGGTTGTTGTTGCAGTGGCGACCGACGTTCACGGGGCAGTGAGTCCCCGCCTCCCCGGCACTCCGAGCACCCCCGACACCTCCGGCGCTCCCGGCAGCCCCGTCGCCCGTACCGAGGGGCGTTCGGGGTCCCGCGGTCCCGCGGTCCATGTACGGGGACTGGTAAGGGAGTTCGGTCGGCGACGGGTGATCGATGGGTTGGGGTTGGAGATCGGTGCCGGTGAGTTCGTGGCGCTGCTGGGGCGTAGTGGGTGCGGGAAGTCGACGTTGTTGCGGGTGTTGGCCGGGCTGGACCGGGAGATCGGGGGCGAGGTGCTGGTGCCGCGGCGCCGGGCGGTGGCGTTCCAGGCACCGCGGTTGATGCCGTGGAAGCGGGTCTGGCGGAACGTGCTGTTGGGGCTGCCCGGGCGACCCCGACGGGATGCTGCGGTACGGGCGCTGGAGGAGGTCGGGCTCGGGCATCGGGCGGATGCCTGGCCGAAGACGCTGTCCGGGGGTGAGGCGCAACGGGCCTCGCTGGCGCGGGCGTTGGTGCGCGATCCCGATCTGCTGTTGCTCGACGAGCCGTTCGGGGCGCTCGACGCGCTGACCCGGATCACGGCGCAGCGGCTGGTGGCCGAGCTGTGGCGGGAACGGGGCTGCGCGGTGCTGCTGGTCACCCATGACGTGGAGGAGGCGCTCCTGTTGGCCGATCGCGTGCTGGTGATGGAGGAGGGCCGGATCGCGTACGAGACGGAGGTGTCGCTGCCTCGGGCGCGGGAGGTCGCCGACCCGCGGTTCGCGGAGCTGCGCGCCCGGCTGCTGGGCCGGCTGGGCGTGGCCGACGAGAACGACGGGCCGGGTGCGCCGCCGACGCCGGCGGAGGGCGCGGCCCAGGACGGGGCGCCGCGCGGGCCACGGGAGTCGCGGAAGCGGGCGGTCGTCTGAGCCCGCAGGCCCCCAGCGGCACGGGCCCGGCCTGAACCGCGAGCGCCAACGCAGCCCCCCATCCCCCTTGCACGGAACGGCAGAACGGACCCCACACCCCATGAAACCCACACCGCCCATGACACCGGCACCGACGACCCGACGGACGGGAAGACCGACAAGCGGACAGACCACCAGACAGACGACCGGGCGGACACCGGGCCGCCGACGACGGGCCCTCGGCCTGGCCGCCCTCCCCCTCGCCCTGTTGCTGAGCGCCTGTGGGGGTGCCACGCACGCCGACGGGGTCGGCGGACACACCGACGGCAAGGGGTCGCTGACGCTCAACGTCGGTGACCAGAAGGGGGGTTCGGAGGCGATACTGCGGGCCGCGGGCGAGCTGGCCGACCTGCCCTACAAGATCAAGTGGTCGACGTTCACGTCAGGGCCACCACTGTTGGAGGCGGTCAACGCCGGGGCGGTGGACGTCGGGGCGGTCGGCAACACCCCGCCGGTCTTCGCGGGCGCGGCGCACTCGAAGATCAAGGTGATCGCCGGGACGCACAGCCGCTCGGACGGCGAGGCGATCCTGGTGAAGAAGGGTTCGCCGCTGACCTCCCCCGCACAGTTGAAGGGGAAGTCGATCGCGGTGGCGCAGGGCAGTTCCGCGCACCTCCAGTTGGTCTCGTCGCTGAAGCGGGTGGGGTTGTCCCCCAAGGACGTCACGCTCAACTACCTCCAACCGGCCGACGCGTTGGCCGCGTTCACCCGGGGGAAGGTCGATGCCTGGGCGATCTGGGACCCGTACACCGCGCAGGCGCTGGACCAGGCGGACGCGCGGGTCCTGACGACTGGTCAGGGCTTGGTGAACGGGTTGAGTTTCCAGGTCGCGGCGCCCGCCGCGCTGGACGACACGGCGAAGGCGGCGGCGCTGAAGGACTACACGGCGCGGCTGCGGCGGGCCCAGGACTGGGTGTTCAGGCACCCGTCGGCCTGGGCGAAGGCGTGGGCGACGGCGACCGGGCTGCCGGAGAAGGTGGCGCTGGACGCGGTCCGATGCACCCGGGCAACGGCGGTTCCGGTCGCCGTGGACAAGGGGGCGGTCGCCTCCGAGCAACACATCGTCGACACCTTCGCGCAGTTGAAGCTGATCCCGCGCGCCTTCGACTTCGGGGAGTTGGTCGATCCCCGCTTCAACGGCGGTCTGCCGCCTTCGGATACGGCGCCGCGTAGCTATGGAAAGGCCCAGTGATATGTCCGTACACCTGCATTGGTTCCTGCCGACCGGCGGCGACGGGCGGACGCTCGTCGACCGGCACGCGTACACCGACGGGGGCATCCGGCGGGACCGGATCACCCCGGTCAGCGGGGTGCGCGCCCCGGACGTGGAGTATCTGGCGCAGATCGCCAAGGCCGCCGAGCAGTTGGGGTTCGAGGCGGTGCTCACCCCGACCGGTACGTGGTGCGAGGACGCCTGGCTGACGACGATGGCCCTGTCCCAGGTCACCGAGCGGCTGAAGTTCCTGGTGGCGTTCCGGCCGGGGGTGATCTCGCCGGTGCTGGCCGCGCAGATGGCGGCCACGTTCCAACGGGTCTCCCGGGGGCGGCTGCTGCTGAACGTGGTGACGGGCGGGGACTCCACCGAGCAGAGGCGGTTCGGGGACCGCCTCGACCACGATCAACGGTATGCCAGGACCGACGAGTTCCTCCAGGTCGTGCGGGGGGTGTGGGGCGGGGTGCCGTTCGACTTCCGGGGCGAGCACTACCAGGTCGAGGGCGGTCTGACGGCGCTGCCGCCGGACCCGCTGCCGGAGATCTTCTTCGGCGGGTCCTCGCCGGCGGCCGGGCCGGTGGCCGCGCGGAACGTCGATGTCTATCTGACCTGGGGCGAACCGCCGGAGCAGGTGCGGCAGAAGGTCGAGTGGATCCGCGGGTTGGCGGAGCGGGAGGGGCGGACGGTCCGGTTCGGGATCCGGCTGCACACCATCGCGCGGGACTCGTCGAAGGAGGCGTGGGCGACGGCGAACCGGCTGCTGGACGATCTCGATCCGGAGACCATCGCGGCCGCCCAACAGGCCCTGGGCAAGAGCGAGTCGGTGGGGCAGCAGCGGATGCTGGCGCTGCACGGCGGCTCGCGGGACGAGCTGGAGATCTCGCCGAACCTGTGGGCGGGGGTGGGGCTGGTGCGCGGTGGCGCCGGCACCGCGCTGGTCGGCAGTCACGCCGAGGTGGCGGACCGGATCGAGGAGTACCACGCGCTGGGCATCGAGCACTTCGTGCTGTCCGGGTACCCGCATCTGGAGGAGGCGTACTGGTTCGGGGAGGGGGTCCGGCCGGAGCTCGCCGCGCGCGGGCTGCTGGAGGCCGGGCCGTCGCCGCTGGCCGGGGTGCCGGCGGCGAACGGGCGGCCGGCGTCGGCTCCGGGCGGCGCTCCGCTGCTGGTGTCGGGCGGACGCTGACCGGGCGCCGCGCGAGCGGTGGGGTCGAGCGGGAAGATCCCGGCCCCACCGCGAGTTAGTAGAAACATGAACCACATCGGGGTGCGCGAGGTCGAGGTCGTGGTGATCGGCGCCGGGCAGGCGGGGCTGGCGGCCGCCTTCCACCTGCGGCGCAGCGGCTACCGCCCGGACCGGGATGTCGTGGTGTTCGACCACTCCCCCCGGCCGGGCGGCGCCTGGCAGTTCCGGTGGCCCACCCTCACCTACGACACGGTGCACGGCATGCACGCGCTGCCCGGCATGGCGCTGACCGACGCCGATCCGGCGCGGCCGTCGGCCGAGGTGATCGCCGGGTACTTCGCGGAGTACGAGCGGCGCTTCGGGCTGCGGGTGCACCGGCCGGTGAGCGTCACCGCGGTGCGGGACGCCGGCGACGGCCGACTCCGGGTGGAGACCTCGCGGGGGACGTACGCGGCGCGGGCCGTGATCAACGCGACCGGGACCTGGGACCGGCCGTTCTGGCCGCGGTTCCCGGGCCAGGAGGGTTTCCGCGGGCGGCAGTTGCACAGCGCGCAGTACCGCGGGCCGGAGGAGTTCCGCGGCGCCCGGGTGGTGGTGGTCGGGGGCGGCACCTCCGCCGTCCAGCAGTTGATCGAGATCGCGCCGGTCGCGGCGGCGACGACCTGGGTGACCCGGCGGGAGCCGGTGTTCCGCAGCGGGCCGTTCGGGCCGGACGAGGGGCGGGCCGCGGTGGCACTGGTCGAGGAGCGGGTCCGGCAGGGGCTGCCGCCGCGCAGCGTGGTGAGCGTGACCGGGCTGGCGATGACCGAGACGGTCCGGCGGGCCCGCGAGGGCGGCGTCCTGGACCGGCTCCCGCTCTTCGCGCGGATCACCCCCGACGGGGTGGCCTGGGACGACGGCCGCACCGTCGAGGCCGACGCGCTGCTCTACGCGACCGGGTTCCGGGCCGCCCTCGACCACCTGGCGCCGCTGCGGCTGCGCGAGGCGGGCGGCGGCATCCGGCTGGCCGGGACGCGGGCGGAGCGCGACCCCCGGGTGCACCTCGTCGGCTACGGGCCCTCGGCCAGCACCATCGGCGCCAACCGGGCGGGGCGGGCCGCGGTCCGGGAGATTCGGCGGCTGCTTGCGGGGACGGAGGCCGCGCCGCCGGGGCCCGGGCAGGGGAGTTGGGGCCCGGAGGACCCCGGTCCCGGCCCGGCCCGCGCGCTTCGGGGAGGCGGTGCCGGCTACGCGGCCGGGGCGGCGGCCGACTCCCCCACCGGGACGCGGCTGAGCTCGGCCGCCCGCAGCTTGGCGTAGCCGGGGCGGATCACCTCGTTGATCAGGGCGGTGCGCTCGTCGAAGGGGAGGAACGCGGCCTTGGCGGCGTTGAGCGTGAACTCCTCCAGTTCGGCGGCGCGGTAGCCGAAGGTCCGTTGCAGGTGCTGGAACTCCCGCGTCATGGTGGTGCCGCTGACCAGGCGGTTGTCGGTGTTGAGGCAGACCCGGAAGCCGAGTCGGCGGAGCAGGTCGATGGGGTGCTCGGGGTAGCTGGTGGCGGCGCCGGTCTGGAGGTTGGAGGTCGGGCAGACCTCCAGCGCGATCCGCTGGTCGCGGACGTAGGAGGCGAGGCGTCCGAGGGTGACGTTGCCGTCGGCGTCGACCGCGATGTCGTCGGTGATCCGGACCCCGTGGCCGATGCGGTGGGCGCCGCAGCGCAGCACCGCCTCGCGGATGGACTCGGCGCCGACCGCCTCGCCGGCGTGGATGGTCACCCGGGCGCCCTGGCTGCGGAGGTAGTCGAAGGCGTCGGCGTGCCGGGCGGCGGGGTTGCCGATCTCGCCGCCGGCGATGTCGAAGCCGGCCACCCCGCGGTCGCGGTGGGCGACGGCGAGTTCGGCGATCTCCCGCGCGCGCTCGGCGTGCCGCATGGCGCACAGCAGGGTGCCGACGCGGATCCGCCGGCCGGTCGCCGCGGCGCGCCGCTCCCCCTCGCGGAAGCCGGCGTTGACCGCCTCGACGACCTCGTCGAGGGTCAGGCCGCCGGTGAGGTGCTGCTCGGGGGCGTACCGGACCTCGGCGTAGACCACGCCGTCGGCGGCCAGGTCCTCGGCACACTCCGCCGCGATCCGGTACAGCGCCTCGGCGGTCTGCATCACGGCGCAGGTGTGCGCGAACGTCTCCAAGTACCGCTCCAGGGAACCGGAGTCGGCGGCGTCCCGGAACCAGGCCGCCAGCTCGGCCGGATCGGTGCTCGGCAGCGCCCGGTAGCCGAGGGCGCCGGCCAGCTCGATGATCGTCTCCGGACGCAGGCCACCGTCGAGGTGATCGTGGAGCAGCACCTTGGGGGCGCGGCGGATCCACTCCGGGGCGAGCACATCGGTGGACTGCGGGGCAAGCAACTTGTCAGACAACGTCATGGGGCGCGAGTATGACACGTCCCGCCGCCACCGGGCGACCGGGTATCGCCGGGTGAACGGGCCGGGCGTGCTGCGGGGGTTCCGGGGCGTCAGCGCGCCTGCCACACCGGGAGCGCGGGGGCGCCCGGCGGCACCATGTGCTTGGCGGCCAGCAGCGGGGTGCGGTCGAGCCGTACGACCTGGGTGACCAGGACGCCGGGGGTGTCCGCGGGGCGGCCCAACTGGGCGCCGCGCTGCCTGCCGAGGGTGGTGGCCACGATGGTGCTGCCGCCGGTCAGCGGCAGCCCCCGCCCGGCGTCCAGCAGCAGCCGCAGCATCGACGAGGTCCGCCCGTCGGGCCCGTCGAACGCCGCGACGGCGTCCGGCAGCAGCTCCGCGACGGTCTCGTCCGCGGCCCACTCCTGGGTCAGGCAGACCGGCACGCCGTCGACCTCGATCACGCTCTCCCAGAAGCGCACCTCGCCGTGGGCCGGCAGGACCAGGTGCTGGGTGGAGAAGTCGGTGGGCTCCTCGCGGGTCCGGGCCAGCGGCACGGTCGCGGTCTGCCGCCCCTCCCCCAGCAGTTGCTCCACCGGCTTGAGGAACTCGAAGCCGCGCGGCGGCAGATGGCGGCTGACCGTGCGGCCCACCCCGCGCCGCACCGTGATCACGCCGTCCTCCTGGAGCAGGATCAGCGCCTCGCGCAACGCGGGCCGGCCGACGCCCAGTTCGGCGGCGAGCCGGGGCTCGGTGGGCAGGGTGGAGCCCGGCGGGTAGGTGCCGGCGCGGATGGCCTCGACCATCCGCTCGTAGAGCGCGACGACGGGCCGTCGCCGCTGGGGTTGTCCGGCAGCCATATCCCTCTCCCGAATCCGTGGTCGGACCGGCCGCCGAGCTCGCAGGCCGTCCGCGTGCGCCGCACCGGACGGCTACGCCCCGTGCCACGAGAGGAGTTTCGCATCGATCGGTGCCCTGCTGGCGCCCCGCCGACCCGGTGCGCGCGGCCCCGTTCCAACGCTTCTTGTCTGACAAGATTGTCCGAGGCCGCGGGCGCCCTCCGCGTGTGACGGGCCCTTCAGCGCTCCAGCGGCCGCCGCGCGGTCTCCGGGAGCATCAGGTAGACGACGAAGGACACCAGGCAGAGCGCGGAGACGTACCAGGGGAAGAGGTCCGGGTGGCCGGCCTGCTTGAACCACGTGCCGACGTAGGGGGCGGTGCCGCCGAAGAGGGCGACGGTGACGGAGTACGGGAAGCCGATGCCGGCGGCGCGCACCCGGGCCGGGAAGATCTCGGCGTTCACCGCGGCGGCGATCGAGGTGTAACCGGTGAGCAGCACCATGCCGACGCACTGCACCAGCAGCAGGGAGGCGAACGCGTCGGTGACCAGGTGGAGCAGCGGCACCGCCAGCACGGCGAAGCCCAGCGCGAAGGTGAGCAGCAGCGGCTTGCGTCCGATGCGGTCCGAGAGCAGGCCGCCGAGCGGTTGCAGCACCGCGAAGAAGGCCAGCGACAGGGTGCCGACCAGGAGCGCGTCGCCCTTGTCGAAACCGGCGTTGACCTGGGCGTAGGTGGGCAGGTAGGTGGTCCAGGTGTAGTAGGCGAGGGTGGCGCCGGCGGTGATGCCGCAGATGAGGAGCGACTGCCGGGGGTAGCGGCGCAGGGCCTCGAAGAGGCCGGGGCGGTCGGCCGGTTCCCCGTCTTGGACGGGGGTGAGGGTCTCCCGGGCGCCGCGCCGGATCCACAGGCCGAGCAGGCTCAGCAGGGCACCGCCGAGGAAGGCGATCCGCCAGCCCCACCGGCCCATTTGGTCGTCGGTGAGCAGCGCGGCGAGCAGCGCGCCGACGCCGGAGGCGAGCAGTTGGCCGACGGTGGTGGAGATGTACTGGAAGCTGGAGAACAGGCCGCGCCGGCCCGGCCCGGCGGACTCGACCAGGAACGTGGTGGAGGCCGCGAACTCGCCGCCCACCGAAAGCCCTTGGACCAGCCGCGCGAGGACCAGCACGACCGGGGCGAGCAGTCCGGTCGCCGCGTAGGTGGGGGTGAGCGCGACCAGCAGACTGCCGCCGCCCATCAGCAGGATGGTGAGGGTCAGGGCGGTGCGCCGGCCGCGCCGGTCGGCGACCGCGCCCATCAGCAGCCCGCCGACCGGGCGCATGAAGAAGCCGACGGCGAAGACCGCGAAGGTGGACAGCAGCGGCACCAGGGAGTTGCCGGCGTCCTTGGGGAAGACCTGGTCGGCGAAGTAGACCGCCAGGAAGGAGTAGGCGTACCAGTCGTACCACTCCACGGCGTTGCCGATGGAGGCGGCGGCCAACTGCCGTGTGCGCGACGGCGGGCGGGCACCGCCGGGCGCCCGGTCCTCCGCTATGGGCTGTGCGTTCGACATGGTCCGTGAACCCCCGGTTCTTCTCCTCGGCCTGCTGCTGGGGCAGGATGGCCCGAAAGGTGATCATGTACCGGCGAGGCGGCTGTACGCCAGGGGTGCGGCGGTGGCGTCGTGGCCGTCATACCGTGGCAAGGCGCCGGCAACGGTGCGGCAACGCGGCGGCAACACCCGGCCCGCGCCGCCCCCGAGGCGGTGGCCCGCCCGCCGCGGCCCGGTACCGGCCGACCGCCGGCGGGACCGCCGGGAGGAGAGCGAGGAGGCACACCGTGCGGGTAGCACTGTTCGTCACCTGCATCAACGACACGCTCCGACCACGGACCGGGCAGGCGGTGGTGACGCTGCTGGAGCGGCTGGGCGTCGAGGTCGACTTCCCCGATGCGCAGAGCTGTTGCGGCCAGCCGCAGTTCAACACCGGCTACCGGCACGCCACCGAGCCGCTGGTGCGCCGCTTCGACCGGGCGTTCGCGGACTACGAGTACGTGGTGACCCCGTCCGGCTCCTGTGCGGCGATGGTGCGGGACAACTACCCGCGGATCGCGGCGCGGGCCGCGGCGGAGGGGCGCGGCAGGGAGCTGGCCGGGGCCGCGGCGCGGGCGGTGCCCAAGACCTACGAGCTGACGGAGTTCCTGGTGGACGTGCTGGGGGTGACCGACGTCGGCGCGTACTACCCGCACACCGTCACCTACCACCCGACCTGCCACGGGCTGCGGTTGCTGGGGCTCGGCGACCGGCCGCGACGGCTGCTGGAGCGGGTGCGGGGGCTGACGCTCAAGGAGTTGCCGGGCGCCGAGGAGTGCTGCGGGTTCGGCGGGACGTTCGCGGTGAAGAACCCGGCGGTGTCGGCCGCGATGGGCGCCGACAAGGTCCGGGCGGTCACCGGGACCGGCGCGGAGGCGGTGTGCACGGTGGACAACTCCTGTCTGCTGCACCTCGGGGGCATGCTCACCCGGCAGGGATCGCCGGTCCGCCCGGTGCACCTGGCCGAGATCCTGGCCAGCACGGAGGCCGATGCCCAGCGCAGTGGGGCCGCGAAAGAGGGGGTCCGATGAGCCGCAGCTTCCTCGGCATGCCGGCGTTCCCGCGGGCCGCGGCACTCTCCACCCGGGACACCCGGCTGCGGGCCAACCTCACCCACGCCACCCACACCATCCGCGACAAACGGGCCGGTGCGGTGGCCGAGTTGGACGACTGGGCACAGTTGCGGGCCGCGGGCGCCGCGATCAAGGACCGCACGCTCCGCCATCTCGACCACTACCTGGAACGGTTGGAGGAGTCGGTGACGGCCGCCGGTGGCCGGGTGCACTGGGCGGCGGACGCCGACGAGGCCAACCGGATCGTGACCCGGCTGGTCCGGGAGACCGGCGAACGTGAGGTCGTCAAGGTCAAGTCGATGGCGACGCAGGAGATCGGGCTCAACGAGGCGCTGGCGCAGGCGGGCATCCGGGCCTACGAGACGGATCTGGCGGAGCTGATCGTGCAGCTCGGCGACGACCTGCCGTCGCACATCCTGGTGCCGGCGATCCACCGCAACCGCGGGGAGATCCGCGACATCTTCCGCCGGGAGATGGGCCGTTGGGGCCGCCCGGCCCCCGAGGGGTTGTCCGACTCCCCCGCCGAGCTGGCGGAGGCGGCCCGGCTGCATCTGCGGGAGAAGTTCCTGACCGCGAAGGTGGGGATCTCCGGCGCCAACTTCATGGTCGCCGAGAGCGGCACGCTGGTGGTCGTGGAGTCCGAGGGCAACGGCCGGATGTGCCTGACCCTGCCGGAGACCCTGATCTCCATCGTCGGCATCGAGAAGGTGGTGCCGACCTGGCAGGACCTGGAGGTCTTCCTCCAGTTGCTGCCCCGCTCCTCGACGGCCGAGCGGATGAACCCGTACACCACCACCTGGACCGGGACCACCGACGGCGACGGGCCGCGGACCTTCCACCTCGTGCTGCTCGACAACGGCCGGACCGACACCCTGGCGGACACCGTGGGCCGGCAGGCGCTGCGCTGCATCCGCTGCTCGGCCTGCCTGAACGTCTGCCCGGTGTACGAGCGGGCCGGCGGGCACGCGTACGGGTCCCCCTATCCGGGGCCGATCGGGGCCATCCTCACACCCCAACTACGCGGCATCACCGGCCCGTTGGAACAGTCGCTGCCGTACGCGTCGTCGCTGTGCGGGGCGTGCTACGAGGTGTGTCCGGTGGCCATCGACATCCCCGAGGTGCTGGTGCACCTGCGGGAGCGGGTGGTGGAGGGCGGCCCGGTCACCCGGCGCGGGGCGCGGGTCGTCCTCAAGCCGGCGAAGGGCCACGCCGCGGAGCGGGCCGCGATGCGGGCCGCGGCCTGGGCGTTCGATCATCCGGGGGCGCTGCGCGGCGGGATGCGGCTGGCCGCACGGACCCGGCGGCTGCATCCCGGGCGGCTGCCGGGTCCGGGCCGGGCCTGGTCCGACACCCGCGCGCTGCCGGCGGTGCCCGCCGAGTCGTTCCGCGACTGGTGGCAACGCACCCGGGGCGGAGCCGACCGGTCGAGGCGAGGAGGCGTCAAGTGAGCAGCAGGGACGTGGTGTTGGCGCGGGTACGGCGGGCGCTGGCCGATGTGCCGCGGGGCGAGGGGCCCTACGATCCACCGGTCCCCCGCGACTACCACCGGGTGCACGGGTCGCGGACGACCGAGGAGACCGTGGAACTGCTCGCGGAGCATCTGGCGGACTACCGGGCGGTGGTGCACCGCTGCGCCGCCGACGACCTGCCGGCGCTCATCGGCCGGCTGTTGGCCGAGCGCGGGGCGCGGACGGTGGTGGTGCCGCCGGGGCTGGACCCGCGGTGGCTCTCCGTCGCCGAGGCGGCCCAGGTCCCGGACCGGGCCGCGGACACCGCGCGCGAACTGGACGCCGTGGACAGCGTGGTGACCGGGTGCGCGCTGGCCGTCGCGGAGACCGGCACGCTGGTGCTGGACGGCGGTCCGGACCAGGGCCGGCGCCGGATCACCCTCGTCCCGGACCACCACATCTGTGTCGTGTGCGTTCCGGACCAGGTGGTCGGGTCGGTCCCGGAGGCGCTGCCGCGGCTCTCCCCGGAGCGCCCGCTGACCTGGATCTCCGGGCCGTCCGCCACCAGCGACATCGAGCTGGACCGGGTGGAGGGGGTGCACGGCCCGCGAACGCTGGAGGTCGTCTTGGCAAGTGGCCCTGCGGCCGGCTGAGCCGGGCCGCTGCGCAGGGCTTGCTCCCCACGCTGCCGACTTTCCCGCCATGGCGCCTGCGGCGGGCCGGGCCGCTGCGCGGGGCTTGCTCCCCACGCTGCCGACTTTCCCGCCATGGCGCCTGCGGCGGGCCGGGCCGCTGCGCGGGGCTTGCTCCCCACGCTGCCGACTTTCCCACCATGGCGCCTGCGGCGGGCCGGGCCGCTGCGCAGGGCTTGCTGCCCACGTTGCTGGCTTTCCCGCCATGGCGCCTGCGGCGGGCCGGGCCGCTGCGCGGGGCCGTCGGCTGCGGTGACGGGCCTCCGGGGTGGGGGAGTAGAGAGAGACCCCAGATTCTGTCCGATCGTTGCGTACGTCAACGACTCTGGCGCTCCGGGGCATGCGAACGGCCACCCTCTGTGAGGAGGGTGGCCGTCGGGTCGTCAAGCATCAAGCGAACCACGCAGATGGGGTAACCAATCGGGCCCGCTCGTAAAGTTCCCGTGCAGCATGGTTTTTGAGGTGGGGGCGAATTCGCGTATACATAGATCGAATACGGTCGTCCGCACGGCCGGATTGAACACTCGGATAGTCATCAA
The DNA here is from genome assembly GCF_028898845.1 of Streptomyces sp. WZ-12. Lineage (NCBI taxonomy): Bacteria > Bacillati > Actinomycetota > Actinomycetes > Kitasatosporales > Streptomycetaceae > Streptomyces > Streptomyces sp. WZ-12. Next base: position 1,744,139 of record NZ_CP118574.1, read on the forward strand.
GGGCGAGATTCCAGGTCTCGCAAGCTGCCTCAAGGTGTCCAATTTCTAGCTGACGCTCGGCCAGGGTGCACCGGTGGCGGACACGTGCACGTCGATACACACCCTGCCGTTGTCGGTCCGACTGCTCCAATGCGCTAACTGACCCAACCGTGTCGCCGAGTTCATACCGAACTTGACTCACGTGGTAGAGCAGTGACGACGGATCGTAAGAACCGAAAGCCTTTGCTCGGGATTCCGCCTTTTCCATAGCTGTCTCAGCTTCCCGGATATACGTCAACGCGTTACCGCTGTCACCGATCTGAGCTGAGGCGTGGGCCTGCTGACCAGAAAGGAAGGCACGCATCCTTGGGCCGGCATTTGGTGATGCGGACGCGGCGGCATCAGCCAACCGCATGGCTTGTCGCCCGTGTCCAAGGTCTACTGCTTGAACACTCATACCCCGCAGAGTTGTGCAGTACGTCAAATGATCCTCAGACGCACCGGCAAGTTCCAGCGCCTTTACGTAATACTGCTGGGCCAGCCCATGAACCCCTTCGTCAACGGCCATGTACCCAGTTAGGTAACACAAGTCGGACGCAGCCGACATCATCGCTTTACGCACTGATTCGGGGGCATCGGCCTTGAGGTACGGAGCGACTGTATTCACGAGGAACGCCGCCGCCATCGGCCGAGCATGACGGCCGCCGAACTGGTCATCAAGGTCGGAAATTCGCTCGGTCATTGCGATGACCATTTCAACTTCAGGCATTCCTACGCGCTGAGTCTGGCCCGTCTGCACAGCCTCCATTCGACCGACAACATCAGGCCAGCCTGGCACGTTGAGGGCGACAGAGAAAAGTCCAGCCTCAATAACGCTGCGGCGTGAAGGGTCCATGTCTTCCCTCCCCAAATCAACAAGCCCTTCCACGGAATTCGCACTGACATGCGATTGATTTGGGGGTGACGGAAACCCTGCCTCACTGTGCGTGACAGGGCGACCAAGTCTCCGAGCCAGGGCTTCCAAGATCAGTGTTCGAGTGCCCTCCCGTGGCATGTGGCCCTTGAGCCATTGGTGAACGGATGGCTCCCGGTACTTCACGGGCGTTCGCCGTTCGGTGCCGATGCGGTTGACCTCTTGTGCGAACTGACGGAGCGTCCAGCCAGTCTCACGGTGCAGTCGCTCAAGACCTCTGTTCGGTTCAGGCGTACCCACGTGCGCTCAACTCCTCGGACTGGTCGGGCACTTAAAGCTCTTAAAAGCCACTCCCGTTGCCACGGTACCGCTGTGCACGGCAGTCGAGTTGCCTAGAGCGAGCACAGACCACCCGTCAAAGCGTCACCCACACCCAACGTGGGGCCCCAGGTACGGGACACCCCGGCGACCGTCCGCACGGCCCCGGGGCATGGTCACCAACCGCTAGGAGGTTGACGACATGCGCCAACATAGCGCGTGGATCATCGAACTGGTCTTGAAAGTCTTACTGCCCGCACAAGGGCGTCACCGGTCCACCAACCAACCGCCCACCACCAAACGCCCGGACACGCCGCAGGAGCGGCGGTTGCAGCGTTCCCGGCGGCGGGCGGTGTGGCTGGCGACGGTCGGAGTCGATGCCGGGCCGCGTTGGATTCACGGTGTGGAGGTGGCTGGCTAATGCCCAGTCTGAGCGACCCCGTGCACCTGGCGGACCCGTTCCCGGAACCGAAGCCGGTTGAAGGGTGCGACGTGTGCGCCGAGTTGGTGAAGCAACGAGCCGAGCACCGGAAGAACGGGAAGCGTGCACTGGCCGCCATGTGCACGCTGGAGTTGGAGAAGCACGTCCACAAGCGGAAGAAGAAGAGCTGATGCCCGGTATACGCGGCATCGTCAAAACCTGGTTGTGGATCGAGGAGTGGTGGAACCGCCACGCCAGGTACCGAGACCTGTACCGCCAACTCGACGCCTGGCGGGACGACTTCAAGGCCCGTTCCGCGTGGGTGGACGCCCTGACTGACGATGAGTTGGAGGAGATGCAGCAGCGTCTCGCTGACTGCATCGAGGCCATACAAGGCACGGCCGGCGAAGCGTCGGAACCTCCGGGCGGTGCGTCATGACGGGGGCGGGGAGGGTCCTGCAATGGACGCTCCAAGCGAATTCGGGACCCACGTACGTGGGGAAGTGCTGGGACTGCACGAAGTTCAGTCTTGGTACTCCTTCCAAGGATGACGCCCGGAGTTGGTGTCTTCAGCACGTGGGAGCCACCGGTCACACCGACTTCGACGTAACGGCGGAGGAGTCCTTTGTCGCCGTACTTGCGGAGCATCCGGCGACGTAGACGAGGGCGGGGCCGCTGCTGGTCGCCTCGCCCGCACAGTTGTCCCGCCCTTTCCTGGGGTTCCGGGGAAGGGCGGGATCACCCCGCATGAGGGGTATCCGTTCTCGTCATCGTCAGTGCGAGAACAGTCAACATCATGATCATCAATCTGAAGGAGATCAGTTCATGTGTCCTGAAAGCCCGAGCGGGGATCACGACATGCAGCCGGATGGTCCTTTCTTGTACCGGTGCACTTACTGCGGGGGCACCACCGCTCAAAGCCATTAGCGAAGATCATCGGTTATAGTGTAGTCGCCTGGCTGGCGGAGCATTCAGGCGACGAAAGGACCCGTCAGCGTGGGGCTGGCGGGTCCTTTGCTGTCAGCGTTTGATGTGGTGCCAGGTTTGCAGCACGTGTAGCGGGTCGAGATTCAGGATTGAATCCGCGTGTTCCTTTCTCAGATCTCGCCATGCGTAGAGTGCGCAGGCTTGGATGATTGACTTCATTTTGTTGGGTTTGGGTGCGTCGCCCCTGCGGTAGCGGCGCATTTGTCGATCGGAGACGATTCGATCGGTTATGCATTGCGCCTCAAATGGCGTGATGAGTGGTAGCCAATCGTCCCAGGTTTTTCCGAAAAGGATGGGCGCGATTCCTTCGGCGTCGAGTAGTTCCGTCCCCTCCAAACTGTTGGATTCCTTGCCTACTGTCGTGGCACTGGGAGCATGAATCCACTGACGCCGTAGTATTCCTCGCATTGGCGGCATGCAGGGTTGGCCACTTAGGTCTTCGAATTTCCATTCTGGGTGGACGGCGTAGTCGTCGATGACGTCTTGGAAGACAACGAGCGGCGGGCGTTTGATGGGCTTCTCGGGGTTGTTTCTGTCCACCCATGTCACGCGGTCCCATTTGCTGCTGTCGGACTCGTAGGGCGCGATGAGCAGCCCCCCTTGCGGGTCTCGGTACATGGGCTGCACTTGCCCGATCATCATGAAGTTAAAAGGCTTCATTTGCTGCGGGTAGGGCTTTTTCGCATTGAGGGTGCGGAAGGCGTTGTAGAGGCCCCAGGATGAAACGCTGTGCGGCATGAGGGCGGGGAGGGTTCCCCATTCGGGTTCTTCGTCATCGAGGATGGCACGCCACAGTTTCTCAATCCAATCTTTGTGCTTTCCCTTCTTCGGTGCCATGAGATAGCCGAGACCATGCTCGGAACTCTTGACGATGTTCCCGGCCGCATCGGTGAGTACGTAGCGTTTAGCGCTGACGACGTAGGCGTATCCGTCAAATTCTCGTTTGAGCATGTGGGGCACGAGATCACGGTCATAGGGGTTCAGTGCGTCGAAGCGTTCAATGATGGTGTCGGGATCAGTGCCGGTTACCGCACAGGAATCTGTGTCCATGAACGCGTAATATCCGCCGGAGTCCAGAACGATTTTTTCCATGAGTGCGAGCATGAGCCGCGCCCCGGAAGTCGGCATGGTCGCCAGTGGCGGATAGCAATACTCGCCTGGTGTTTCCTTGACTGTGCTGATACGTTGGGTTACTCCGGAACGGTGCAACAGTTTGCCCGGTGTCGGTTGGGCGAATTTCTTGCGGTTGACCTGGGCGAAGATTCCGTAACTTCCGGAGTTCACCACGGTCTTAAGGAGCGCCGCCAATTGGGGGTCGGAGTTCTTGACCCGTTGGCGCTCCTCCACTGCGTATTTGAAGAAGTCTTCTTCCGGGGATACTTCGATGCGTCCCAGGAGTGAGACCGGTTGAAGTGAGGGGGCGCGGCCGGCCGACGTGAACCGGTACGCTTTGAGCACCTTCGGGGCCTTTCCGGTGAGGAGGGTGGAGGCGATTACGTCGGGAATGGCGTACCAGAAGGGTTCGGTGGCGCTGAAGTAATTGACGCCGATGTTTGGCGTCTCGTTCGGCCCGTATTTCGCGCGGACTGGTAGCACGTCTTTATCCGGCATGACTTGGGCTATGCCGACGAAGCTAGGCCAGTTATCGGGGTTCAGGCAGTAGTCCACATCGACGCTGCTTAGGTCGAGATCGAATTCCACGGCTTGAATGTCGGCGGACGTGATCAGGTCCCACAAGCCCATGAGGTGACCGACGGTGGGATACATAGATGTGAAGTCGAGAACGCTGACGGGAGCCGTGGTGCGTCGGATGCGTGCTTCGGCCCGGCCGCCGAAGAAGGTGGACATGGTGAACCCCAACACGTCGTCCGGGACTGAGGAACGCCCCATGTGCGGAGTGATGCCCATGGATTCGAAATAGCCTTTCGCCAGTGTGGCGGGCGAGTAGACCTGGTGGGCCAGTTTGGGGATGGGGTGCTTGTAGAACTCGGACAGCATGGCGTCGAAAAGGCGGGCGGTCGCTGCTACGTCCTCACGGCAGTAGTCGATGTACTCCGGGGTGATGACGCCGTGTTCCACCACAGGGTTCTTACCCTCAACGCTGAACGCCCGACAGGCGGATTCGAGGCTGTGAGGCGTGCTGGTCAGTCCGAAGGCCAGCGTGCGACAGTCGATGAACAGACCCCGCCATTTGTGCTCGGGAGTCGTGCCCCACCCTATGAACGACTTCTTCGAGTCCAAATGCTTGACTCGCAACCTGGGGCGCCAATGGTCGTTGTCCTCCCAGAGTTTGAAGGAGAATCCGCCATCGTAGAAACCTCGCGCGGCTCCTACGTCTACGGCGATTCGGGAAATGTCGAAGGGGAGGTTGAAGCCGACTACTCCCATGCGGTACCGGTAGGCGCGTCGCCACAGGTAGTGTTCAACGAATTCGGAACGCGAAAGGAAATGCAGCTTCCGATCAGCGATCGATATTGACAGGATGCGATGGTCGATCGGGGCAGTGTGGGATTCAGCGTATTCCCGCAGTGTCGCGAACCCTTCCGGATCGCGCTCCGGCAAGTCGTCCTGATAGAAGATGCCTTCCTCAATCAGGGTGAGTATCTGCCCTTCGTGGTTGAGTTCGTAGATGCGGAACGCGCCGAAGTTGAGGTTCTGTACGGTGTCGGCGGTGGTTTCCGTATCGAAAACGAGAATGTGCCTCACGGTTCGAGCCCCCGAATGATGACGTCGATGACACGCGGCTTAGTCGGAATGAGGTCTTCGGGCTTAGGCAGCGCGAGGGGTTCGGTATCCAGTGCGGGTGTCGGGTCGGAGTCCGTAGCGTTCTGCGATGCGTCGGGTGTAGGCATTCGCGATTGTCTCCACGATGATGAGCAGTCCGAGAACCATGGCGGCGGTGCGTTGGGTTTCCTGGGTTGTCCCAGAAAGGGGAACGCCTAGTGCGCCCTGGCATGCTGTGATGCGGCGGTGGCATTCGACGCATAGTCGGATGGTGGCGTTGGAGTTTCGGCGTCCGGCTATGTGGTGTTCTTCGTAGCGCACGTCTCTCCTCACGCGGTGGGGGTATAGATTGATTCGACGTTCATTTCCCCCGTGATGGCCAGTTGGTAGAGCTGCATGCTGGCTTCGGCGAGTGGGATGTTCTCCCCGGTGTCCACGTCTTGGACGGTGACACCTTCCATCGCATTTATCTTGTCGGCTTGACCTTTCTTAGCCCACACCTTGGCCGCGTTCCAGTGTTGAGCGACTTTGCTCCGGTCGGCTTTATCGAGCCGCACCCGCCGTAATCCCGCGTCAGTGAGAACGTTGATTCTCTTAGCGTTGCGTACTCGGTAGGCTGTGAAGTCGGCCGGCCGCCGGGCAGCGTCGCGTGGGTGCTCAGGGGTTTCGCGGTGACCACGTGCGGATTTGAGCGACGCCCCGGATTCGTAGGCTGCACGGTCGATGCCTTTCCTTTCGAGCCGTGCGCGGTATCCGTCGCTGAGGGCGGACCATTCACGGCGACTGGCCACTTGAGCGCCCCCTTTCAGCTACGAAAAAGGTGGGGCACACGTTCCCCATGACGCGTGCCCCACCAGCTCTTCGAGATCAGGTCAGGTAGAAGGTGGTCGCCTTCCGCCAGTCGCCCTCACTGTCCGGACGCTTTCGGGAAATCGCCCCGGTGTCGGGGTTGAACCAGTATTCGGAGGTTCGCAACCCGTCCTTGTGCATGATCGGCCCGCGTTGGCGTCCGATGCTTTCGGTAAGTTGCTTGTACTGACGGTATATCCCGGTGCCGCCGTCGTTGAGGACAGCAAGGGAGTTATCCCGCCGCATGATGACCGCTGACACAAACTCTCCATTGTCCCCCTCGTTGAATTGCCATTCGAGTGAGACGAACGGAACCGCGATCAGTTCCCGCTTGTCCTTGATGACGGAGTAAGACTCCGAGAACTTATCGAAGTCGGCGGCGTGCGATGCGACGGATTCGAATCCAGCTTCCTGGATTCGAGTGATCTCTTCGTCGGTGAAACGGGCCGCCCCTGATTCGGGGGCGGTGGTTACGTCGGTGCTTTGCGTCGCCTTACGCGGCAATTTGACCTCCGTGTGCTGCTGGTGAGCGATAACTGTAGGCATACGCCCACGGCCCGTGCCAGCGTTTACTTATTCGTCTTTTCTATGGCAGAAATCGGATTGATAGCGGAGAAATCTAACGGAAGTCCGGCACTATTGGCCTTCCTGCGATGCGAATGAATGCGGATTGCGAGGCGAATACGCAACAGAAACAGATACTTTTTCATGCAGAAGTCGCCCCGCTACCTGGCCGGTCCTTGACCGAACCCCCCGAACTACCTGGCGGGTTACCGGAGTTGGCGCCCGAGTTGCCCGTACCACCACCCTGCACCCGCATCGCGTCATCCGTGGTGACCCCCTGGGGGAGCACGAACACCGCCGGGACCTGGGCGGTGGGAGTGGCCCCGAGGTTCACGTCCTGGCCCTGCTTGCCGGACGTGACCGGCGTGCTCTGACCAGCAGGTTTCTTCGAACCGCCCTTGAACCTCTCCCACAGGTACATCGCTGCGACCCCGCCGAGAATCCACACCCACATCGGCCACGGCCCGAGATCACGAGCGAAGAACTGGCGGTCGATCGGTTCAGCCATCACGACCCCCAATAACCTGGGTAGTCGCCGAGTACGTCTGCCCCCGGTAGCGCTGCTCCGTGAGCCGGTTCCGGCGGGGCCGCACCATCACCTTGGGCTTGTTGCTCCCGGCCGTCCTGGCAGCCCTCATCGCGACGGGGGTACCGGTGTGGAGCCCCGTCCGGTCCTGGTGACTCCCTCCCGACCAACGGCGCCAGGTGAAGGTATCCATGTGCAGCTCGGCACGGATCGGGCCCGAGTCCGTCCACCTGAGGGGGTCGGCAGCAGGGCGATAGTTCCCGGCCCGCCAGTAGGGCCCCCTGCGTCGCTCCTCCGTTGCCGTTGAGGGGTTGGCGAACGCGGGACCCCCGACGCGCTCAATCGGCCCCCAGGCATGCCGTATCCGGCCGCTCTCGGGCGGTCCGCCGGACGCGTCGCCCCGTCGCAGGGTCGCCGTGTCGTAGCGGGGCCGGGTGTACGGCAAGGGGGTGCTGCTGCGGTGGCTCATCACGACCATGACCCCCCGCCGGTCGCGGCCTTGATCATCGAGGAGAACGAGGACCCAACGGAGTTGACCAGTGAGGGCCCCTGCGATCCCGGGCGCACCAGGACCATGATTCCGGCGACGATGATCACGCCGGTAAGAATGTCAATGATCTTGTTCACGTGCTCACGCTCCCGTTTCCCTGATTTCCATTTCCCTGACTTCCGTTCCCTTGAGTTCCCATTCCGGTGCCGAAGCCGCTGTTGGTGTTGGTCGGCCACGTCACGCCGGAGAACAGTGTTTGCTCCCTGGTGTCGCTGGATTGCTTCGCATTCGCTCCGCCATCACCGGATTGAAGTGCCTGTCCGAGTTTCCCCAGGGCGCCGGAGACCAACAGCCCTTCCCGGGCCGACCCTCCGTAGACCAACAGCCCGAGCACAATCAACCCGCCAAGACCCGCTGCGACCTTTCCTGTCCGGGCTCCGAATTTCGAGGCCAGCATCAGGAATACGAACGTCAGCCATACCGCGACAAGACGTTTCAGCCACGTCACCGGAGAAAATTTCTTCGCCACCAGGGGAAAGAGTGCGACGATGATCAGGGCTGCAAGGAACTCCGCTTTCACTGCCTGCGGATAGCGCCCCGTTGCCTTGGGAAGAGGAATACGCGACTTCTTACCCTGCGCCTACCCCTTCGGCACCGCGGCGCCCTTTGCCTTTCCCTGCGGCTTTCCGCCTGCTTGGTCTTTGGCTCCCTTCGCTGCAACCACCATGGCGCCAGCCTTGACGGTCGGAATCGGTGCGACTTTGGCGGCGACCGTGGCGGCTTGTTGGACCTTTTCGCTAGGCACCGCCACCCCCCTTTTCGGTTGACTGCACCTTGCCGAAGAACTGGGAGAGCATTTCCGCCATGGTTCCTTCGTGGCCGTGCACACCGATCCAAATCAGCATGGCGCCCACCCCCATGAGGACCAGCCCGATTACGTCGCCCATGATCGGCGGCAAAGGTCAGTGGCTTCGGCAATCAGCAGGCGTGCCGAGAACTGGCGGAAGAACTCCGCCAGGAGGGCGCAGGCGACCGACCCGAGCACGACACCGGCCGTGAACCTAGACTCCACTGCGGAGCCCCTTGAAACCGGCCATGAGAATGGTCGGGGAGATCAGCAGTGCGGCCAGCCACCCGACAAAGAACGCGATGACGACATGCTTATTCATGCGGTATCAACCCCCGTGAGCATTGCGGAAGACATGACGGAGAAAGGCATAGGTTCCGAACTCCGCCAGGACCAGCAGAACGAGATAGACCGTCGTGGGGTGCCAGGACGTGACACCGCCCTTTCGGGAGAAATTAGGGCTGTTGACCGGCTGACTGTTGGGGATATCTCCGGAAGTCCCTCCGAGGTCTACGCCGAGTCGGTATTGCATTCTCAGACCCCCTCAAGTTCAACCGGAACCGGTGCCACAGGCACGACTTCATCCGAGATGAATTCAGCAGTGCCGGGGACATTGGTGGCGTCATTTGGTGTGGAGGACTCGATCACGAGATAAGTTGCGTTGGACGTGCCAAGCCAGTATTCGCCAATAAGGTCACCAGGGCGCCGGAATCGCGGGATGACGTAGACACCGGTCTCCCGATGACTCGTCCCATTGGACAAGAACGGATAGAAATCCGTCATCTTGTTGACGATGGTGGTCGGTGAGAACACCGACAGTGAACGGTCATCGAGGCGGAACCGTACCGGGGACGACAGATAATCCTGCCGAACCCCCTTCGAATCACGCGCCACAATGATGAGGCACCGTACCTCGTTACCGGTGTTGGTGAGTTGAAAAGTGTTGTCGGCCCCGGCCGCGTTGAGCGTCAGAATCTGGTGCCGGGTAATCGCAGCGACCGCCAACCCATCGGGCCGAGCCTGGATCGGATTGCCGTGCAAGTCCGCCGTATCCGTCTGAGCCCACGCCTCCATTACTCCGGTGACGGTAGTAATCGGCATGGTCGCCGGAACGGTGCTGTAGACCTGAGAAGCGGGCGCCATGGTGATACGAATGCGATACTGCGCACGGGCATCCGTATTCGCCAGGACCCCGGCCGTATCGCGAATCTCGGGGAACATGCGCAGCTCGAAACCGAAGTTCCCGCCGGAGTGCCCAATGTTGTGTGCTCGGGGCCCTCGTGCGGGGTCGCCGTGCCACGGAGCGCAGTACTTGTTCTGGAGATACCAGGAAAACCCGTTCATCGGGTACTTGATCGGAGACCCGTCGATGTTCTCCAGGGAAATACTCTGGATAATCGACCATGGCGCGTCATCGTGGTACTTGGCGCTACCAGCCCCGCCCGAGTTGCTAACCTGAATGCGGATTCCCCGCAGGAACCCGCCGGGCGTGATGTTGTGGACGTATTCGTGAGCGGAAGAGTCCTGAACCAGTGAAAATTGGAAGTTCTGTTCACTGTAGTGGTTGGAGCCGACGACGAACGGAACACCGCCGGTAGCGCTCATCGTGGCGCCAGGAGCCGCACCATTGGCGCCATTAGTGGCAGCGGGCATGTGAATGATCCTTTCAATACTGGAAAGCCATTGCCTTACCGAGGTGGTTCGCGAAAGAACTGTTGGCCGCCGTCAAATGAGCTGCGATGAGTCGCCAAAGGGTGCCCACCACGACGATTCCGAGAAAGGCGCCGAGTGCCGCCATGGCACTGAAGTGCGTGTGCATATTCACCTCCGTTCTGCATGACGAAGAGAAGCCCGGAAGAATGCCGGGGAAATACTTTTAGGGAAGGCCCCGCGGCCCAGGGTACTACGCGATCCGAGAAATGTACGCAAGCCTTTTTCTGCGATGAATGATGAGGAATTCTCGGGGCTCAAGAGACATCAACACTTCGGTGTACTTACGCCGCCCGCCGATAATCTCGGCAACTCGCTTTGCTTCATCCTCATCACTGGGCAGAAATGCGACTGACCAGGTTGGCTCTGAATGCATGTAGCGGGATACGTACCGAGGTCGCTGTGTTGTCGCGACAATCGTGATTCCTAGGGACCGCGCCTCTCGCCAATACTTCGTGATGAAGGGTTGAAGGCGTAGGTCCTGTTCGACGTAGGCGATTTCGTCGAAAGCGACGATGGTATTCGCGTCCGGTTTCCAGGTTTCCGCGAGAACTTCGTAGATTGCTTTGCGCTGCTGCTGAACACCTTCAGCGAGCCCCGTTGCTTTGGGCCAGAATATGACGCGTTCTTCACCGTAGGACGGTGGCCATGTGCGACGCATTTTCCACTCACCGCTTCTCGTGAGTCGCGTCATGGTCGAATCCGCTGGCTTCGTCGCGATAATCACCGCGTTCGCGCCGCTACGTCGGGCCCGTTGGTCGATGATGTGCGTCATGAAGAAGGATTTCCCGGAACCCGTCGGCCCGAGAATCGCCAAGTGTTCAGGCTCCCATTTCCCGCCCGGCCACCCCCATGAGCCGATGAACTCGGGCCCGAGTTCAGACCACGGGACTCGTTCCGGCGGCATCGTCACCCCCGTTCTCGAAGCGAGAGGTGATGTGGTGCATCCGCACCGCTTGAAGAACCGGTGTGACGTGCATGAGCAGTGGAATTACCCTGCCCATGTCGGCGGTCCGCGTGAGGTACTTCCGCGCCCATTCGCTTTTCATGGCCAGCGCCGCGAGATCTTCAGCGATCAAAGGCGCCTGTTGCCCGAGAACTCCGGCACATACGTCGTCACGAGTTCCCCAAAAGATAGCAGCGAGTTGCATGAACGCCTGCAATTGGTCGCGAATCTCCGCCTCAATCGACGCATTCGACCGCCGACCGCGCCCCTTCTTCGACTTCTCTCCTGGCTTCGGTTCTTTAGGTGCTGCTTTCGGCTCTGATTCGAGAACATCGAACTCAATTTGTGGTATCGACATGGCTCCCCCGGATCGGGCGGCGAGTGCTTACACTCAAAGCATGCCAGCGAATTCGAGAAATCGGCAGGAGTGTTCCCACCCACCCATGCCGGTGTCCGCGTTTCCGCTGGTCAGAGGGAGAAAACACAGGGTGCCTCACGGCCCCACGGCTGTCCGGAAAAGGCAGGGAATCCCATGGCACGTTTGAGCGCCGAAGAAAAAGCACTTCTTAAGCGATTGATGGAGGAAGCAGAACAGGAACAGAACGAGGCCGAACCCGAAGAGATTGCTGACCAGGTGGACGATGCCGGAACGGAGGAGATCATCGTTTTCCGGGGAAACGCGGCGGCGTTCAAAAAGGCTTTCGGCTTCGCGGTACCAGAATCCCCGAAAAATGAAGACACTGCGAAGGAATCGCCCGAGGAAACCGCCGAAGCCGAAGCGGAACCCGAGCGGAAGAAGGAACCGAAGGCGCCGAGTAGGAGCCGTTACTTTGGCTGACTCCGTCGTACAAGCGATCCTTGACGCCACCAAAGACCCCCACGTGCGGGAATCCATGCTGCTTGGTTCTCGACTGGAGTCGAGTTGGAATCCGGGCGCAGTTGGCGACAACGGCACGTCCTTCGGGCCCTACCAGATCCACCTGCCCGCACACCCCGGCGTCACGGCCGCCCAAGCGCAGAACCCCGCATGGGCGACTCGGTACATGCTCAGTGCCTACCAGCGGGGAGCCGCAGCACAGCCCGAGTCCCTGTGGCGCTCCAACCCTGAGAGGGCCGCAGAGCAAGCTGCGGTGGCTGCTGAAGCCCCCGCAGAGCCCTACTACTCCGGCCGGGGCGCCGAGAGCGTGCACGCGGCCTGGAGGGCCACGGTGGGAGCCCTGGGGGGTCACGCACCCGCCGACGGAGCACCGCCAGGAGGGGGCGGTCCTGGCGCCACGTCGGCGCAGAACGCGGGGCTCTTCGACTTCGGGATAGGCGGACTCATTTCCGCGATTGCCGTGCCGTTCGCGATGATTGCACAGCCTTTCGCGGAAATAGGTACGCTGCTTACGTGGTGGTGGACCAATCGCATGAAAGTCGCGTTCATCGCGGTGGGTGTCGTCTTCTTCATCATCGGACTGGTTTTCTTCGCAAAGGACAACCTATGAAGTTCAGAATCAAGGCAGGGGCAGAGGTCGATTTCCTCACGAAGGATGAACTAAATCAGGTACTCACCGACCAACTAGGCCCATGGCGGGGTGGAGTCCGATACAAGCGCATCCCCTACTCCGGACCGCTCCCCGCAACCGTCGGTGCCCCCGAAAGCGGCTACGTCTGGTCAGTGCGGCTCCTGTCCGCCACGTTCGATGAACACAGTCCCCTACGAGTCTTCACACAATCTCTCGAAACCTCCTCGCTGGTCGGAATAGAGCGGGGTGACGAGACAGAACACGTCATGCGCTGGCAAGACAACCAAGTCATTCTCTTCGGTACACAACCGCTCATCGTGACTGGATTGGGCGAAGCCCGACACGTCACCGGGCTCGTACACGTGGCTGAGGTACCCGTAGGGCGGGAATGGCAACTGTGACGACGGGCCGGGAATACGGGATGGGAACATAGTGTTCGCCAATGTCATATGCCCCCGGCCCTTGACCAACTCATGGTCAACCGGCCACGTTTTATTTAAGCGACATCCCGCTACCGGCGGGTTAGACTTGGACGCGTGTTCGAGTAAATGCGAGTACATGGGGGATTCACGTGCTGTCTGAAATTCCAATCGAAACCGTGCCGGAGAACGAGGTACCCACCGGTCGGGGACGCCCCGGCCCCAGCCTCCCCACCTGGCTACTGGAAAGCATCTCCGCCAGCGCCCAAAAGGGTGCGTGGCTCTCCGCAAAGTTCGAGACGGCCGAACAGGCCGAAGAACTCGCGAAGCTACTCCAGTACGTCAACCGCTCCACCCGCTTCGCCTACCACGTCGCCACGCGCCGTGACGAAACCGCCGAAGGGCACCGCGTCCTGTTCAAGGCCGAGCACGACATGGGTGAGTCCAATGGTTGAGGCAACCCTCATCCTGCGGGCAGAGCTGTACCGAGAAGCTGACGACACGTTCAGCGTCGAAATCGTCGATCCAGTCACAGGAAAAACCGAGCGCCAACCGATTCCCGCTCAGTATGCCGCGATGCTCCCCCAGGTAATCGCCATGCTCCGTTAAGTACGTGCGCCACCAACGCCCCGACCCCGCGTCGGGGCGTTCCGCGTTTCCGGACCAATAACGAGGGAATATCGTGCCTAGTCTTTCGCCAATCACCGAACAGGGCTCACTAGTAGACGGGACTGCATTCGGCGCACCCGGACAACAGGTCTGGGCGATCCAATTCCCGCCGGACAACCGGCCCAGGTCCTTCTATCGGATAGCGATCAACCCACCTAGCGGCATCCCGCCGAACACCACACTTGAACTCCGCAATGACTCCGTGATGATTTCCGGGGCGCCGAGCGCCACCACACGAGAATTCGAGCCGTACCACAAGGTTTCCATCCCGCCGGGTACCCGCCTCTACCTCGTGTGGCTCACTGACGCGGGCGTGAATCCACCCGTGGCGACGCTCTTCACCGAACTTGAGGGGTTGATCTGATGCCCTGGGGCGAAGGGACTCAACGCGCCTTTGACTCATTGCATGTGTACGACGCTGGTGGGAAGTTGGTGGCGCACATCGATGGGGAGGGCAACGCTCACTTCGAGACAGTTACCGTGAGGGCAGGGCGGTTGCGTCGCATGTGGCGACGATTGCGAGGAAAGAAGCTTCCCCAAGTTGGGTAAAACTCTTCGGAATTGGGGACATGGTCGATAGAATTAGAGCATGACGGATGCTGAAATCCCCGAACTGGCCGAGATTTTCGCTCCCCGCACCATCGGACCCACACTCATCGTAGAAGGCTTCGGAGCCAAACTCACCGTGGAACGCGGACAGTTGGCCATCCACGATGGCTTCGGCCCCCACCGCCGCACCAACCAACTCTCCCGAATCGAACGGAGAGTGAAACGCATCATCATCAAAGCCGTTGACGGTTACCTCACCATCGACGCGATGAAGTGGTGCAAAGACGTGGGAATCAGCGTCATCATGCTCGATCCAGCCGGAGATGTCCTTATGACATCTCCGGCTGACACCTACTACGAAGGCCGGCTGCACCGAGCACAAGCACTCGGCAGCATCGAAGCCGTGCGGTACATCATGGATCGCAAAATCACCGGACAGTACGAGGTCAGCGGACACCCCCGGATCAAAGACCACTTGATCCGGCTGCAACACGACGTAGACACCATCCCCGAAATTACCGCGATCGAAGCCAAGACCAGCCGCTACTACTGGGCCAGCATCAGGGGCACCCAGGTCAAGTTCCGTGGCGACGTGCCCGAACACTGGACGACATTCCAAACACGCTCCTCCGCATTGCAGTACGCAGGGAAGACACCACGTAAGGCTGTAACCCCGTTCAACGCACTGTTGAACCTTGGCTACTCGATTGGCTACGCCGAAGCACGGCTAGCCTGCCACGCCTTAGGACTCGACACGGAACTAGGGCTGCTGCACCGCCCCAAGGAACACAAGTCACACAGCATGGCTCTGGACCTAGTGGAAGTCGCCCGGCCTCACGTAGACCAGATGGTTCTTGATCTGGTCACAGAACGAGTCTTCACTCGTCGCGACTTCCACGAAACCAACGAGGGTCAATGCACGGTGGGAAGCCCACTTGATCGCGAAGTCATCGAACAGGCGCGAGAAGCGGTCAAGGAGCCGCTAGCCGAAGCCGCTGAAGACGTTACGCACATACTTGCGGAATCGTGTGACACTAAGATCAAAAAGCGGACGCCCCTCACAAGGCGGACCCTCAAAGCTACACATTGAGTGGGCAGGTTACGCGTATCAGCTTCGGGTAACTCCCTGATTCGGTACGGTACTTGAATGAACGCCTTGGATGACTACGACACCCTTGTGCATGACTTGATTCGACGCACCGAAGCAGCGGTAGACGTGATTGCCCCCATCGCAGTGGACACGGGAATTACGTTTCAAATCGAGGACATCGTTCGGAAGGTGGAGGATGGCCTGCCGCCCGACTACCCGGAAGCCGCGATCGGCAACGATTGGACACGCCGGGACGTGATCGCCGCCATGGCCCGGGATCTGTTCTCGGGCGACATGTACGACGACTGAACCTAAGCGGCACACCCCGAACGGCCACCCTCACAGAGGGTGGCCGTTCGCATGCCCCGGAGCGCCAGAGTCGTTGACGTACGCAACGATCGGACAGAATCTGGGGTCTCTCTCTACTCCCCCTCCCGTGAGTGGGTGGGAAGACGGGTGAGTGGGGGCTAACCATCGTGGCCCTCTGACCGTCAGGACCTGTCATTCTGGTGATGGTCGTTGCTCGTCACCTGACGGTCACCACTCAACCCAGAGGCCCGAGTTGACCTACTGGCAGGAGGCACCAGCCACCGTTTTTTCACCCATCCCACGGGAGGGGACGGGCCGGAGGGGCAGGGCGTTCGGACGTAAAGCGAAGCAGTCCGAACGCCCTGCCCCGGAGGCCCGTCACCGCACCCCGACAGCCCCGCGCAGCGGACAACTCAGCCCGCGCTGCAGGCGCAAAGGACAGCAACCCCCACGGCGGGACAGCCGACAACGTGCGGCGCCGACCCATGGGCATCGCGGCGCACCAATGCCGCATAGCGGCCATCCGCGGCCAACAGCTCGTCGTGGGTGCCGCGTTCGGCGATCCGACCGTCGTCGAGGACGACGATCTGGTCGGCGTCCCGGACGGTGGAGAGGCGGTGCGCGATGGTGAGGGTGGTGCGGCCCTCGGAGAGCGCGTCGATGGCCTTCTGGACGGCGTGTTCCGTGCGGGTGTCCAGCGCGCTGGTGGCCTCGTCCAGGACGAGGACCGGTGGGTCGCGCAGGATGGTGCGGGCGATGGCCAGGCGCTGCTTCTCGCCGCCGGAGAAGCGGTAGCCGCGTTCGCTGACGACGGTGTCGTAGCCGTTGGGGAGCGCCGCGATGTGGTCGTGGATCTGGGCGGTCCGGGCGGCCCGTTCGATCTCCTCGTCGGTGGCGTCCGGCTTGGCGAAGCGGAGGTTCTCGGCGACCGAGGCGTGGAAGAGGTAGGTCTCTTGGGAGACCACGCCGACCGCGCCGGCCAGGGTCTCGAAGTCGAGGTCACGGACGTCGGTGCCGTCGAGGGTGACCCGGCCGCCGGTGACGTCGTACAGGCGCGGGACGAGGTAGCTCAGGGTGGTCTTGCCGCTGCCGGTCGGGCCGACGACGGCGAGGCTGCTGCCGGCCGGGACGGTCAGGTCGATGCCGTCGAGGGTGGGGGCGACCTCCGGGTCGTAGCCGAAGGAGACGCCCTCGAAGCGGATCTCGCCGCGCGGGGCGGGCAGTTGGACCGGCGCGGCGGGTTCGGTGATGGTGACCGGCAGGTCGAGGTACTCGAAGATGCGCTGGAAGAGCGCGAGCGAGGTCTGCATGTCGACGCCGGTGGACAGCAGGGAGACGGTGGGGCGCAGCAGGCCCTGCTGGAGGGTGACGAAGGCGACCAGGGTGCCCAGGGAGAAGGCGGGGCCGCCGAGTTGGAGGACCAGGCCGGCGGCCCAGTAGATGAGCGCGGGCATGGCGGCCATGACGATGCCGATGGTGGCCATCCGCCAGCGGCCGGCCATGCTGGCGCGGACCTCCAGGTCGACCAGGCGCTCGGACTCGGTGGCGAAGTCCTTGGTGAGGGAGTCGGCCCGGCCCATGGTGCGGCCGAGCAACACCCCGCTGACCGACAGCGACTCGGTGACCATCGCGGACATCGTGGCCATCTGCTTCTGCCGCTTGGTGGTGATCTTCTTGCGTTCGTTGCCGACCCGACGGCTGACCCAGACGAAGACCGGGAGCAGGAGCAGCGAGACGACGGTCAGCCGCCAGTCGAGGGCGACCATGGCGACGACGGTGGCGACGACGGAGGTCAGGTTGGAGACCAGGGACGTCGCGGTGGAGGTGACGGTGGCCTGCATCCCGCCGATGTCGTTGGCGATCCGGGACTGGACCTCGCCGGTGCGGGTGCGGGTGAAGAACGCCAGCGGCATCCGCTGGAGCTTGGCGTAGACGGCGGTGCGCAGGTCGTGCATGACGCGCTGGCCGACGGTGGTGGAGATCAGGGTCTGCAGGACGCCGAAGACGCTGGTGGTGACCGCGGTGGCGATCATGCCGAGGGCGAGCAGGGTGAGCAGGCCGGTGCGCCGGTCGGGTATGGCGACGTCCAGGACCTCCCGGAGGAGGAAGGGGGAGGCCACCGAGACCAGGGAGGACGCGGCGACGAGCAGGCCGACCAGAGCCAGCCGGGCGCGGTAGGGCCGGAACAGCGCGAGGATCCGGCGGAGTTGGACCGGGGCGTCGGGGTCCTTGGGCGGCGGGGTCCAGTCCGGTGCGGGCGGTTCGGGACGCATGGGCTCCTTCGAGGGGGCGGGAACCAGAAGGCTGGGCGGATGGGAACTTTGCCGAGCTTAGCTCATTGTTACCTATACTCACAATGAATCTTGTCCTGTACCCTGGGGCCATGTCCTCCCCCGAGCCGTCGGTCAGCGCCAACGTCGCCGAGCAACTGGTGCGACTGACCCGTCGGATGCACCGCAGCCAGAAGCGCCACATGGCCGACCTGGATCTCGCGTTCACCCCCGCGCAGTCCCGTCTGCTGCGGATCGTCGGCCACTGCCACGACGCCCCGCCGCGGATGGCCGACCTCGCCGAGCGGCTGGAGGTGGTGCCCCGCGCGGTGACGACGCTGGTGGACGCGCTGGAGGCGAACGGCGCGGTGCGCCGGGTGCCCGATCCGACCAACCGCCGGGTGGTGCGGATCGAGCTGACCGACACCGGCCGGTCCGCGCTGCGGGCGTTGCGCGGCGCCCGTCGGGCCGCCGCGGAGGAGATCCTGGCTCCACTCACCGCCGAACAGCGCGCGGAGCTCGGCGGCCTGCTGTCCACCCTCGTCGACGGTCCGGGCGAACCGCACTGACGGGGCCGCCCGGCCCGCCGCACTGACGCACCGTCAACCGGAGGTCACCGTGCCCCTGCTGGAGCCCACCCCCGAGGCCCTGCGGCCCACCGCGACCCGGCCCGCATCCGACCGGGTGCCCGAGCGGCTGGCGGGCGGCACTCCGGAACCGTTGCGCGGCGACCTGATCGCCCTGCTCGGCGCGGACAAGGTGCGGCACGGGGTCTCCGACCTGGTCCGGTACGCCTCCGACGCCAGCCCCTACCGCTTCCTCCCGCAGGTCGTGGTGATCGCCGAGACCGCCGACGACATCGCGGCGGTCTTCGGCTACGCCCGCGCGCACGGCCGCCACGTGGTCTTCCGGGCCGCCGGCACCTCGCTCAACGGCCAGGCGCAGGGCGAGGACATCCTCGTCGACGTGCGCCGGCACTGGTCCGGCATCGAGGTGCTGGACGACGGCGCCCGGGCCAGGATCCGGCCCGGCACCACCGTCCTGCGGGCCAACGCCACGCTCGCCCGGTACGGCCGGCTGCTCGGCCCCGACCCGGCCAGCGCCATCGCCTGCACGGTGGGCGGCGTGGTCGCCAACAACGCCTCCGGCATGACCGCCGGCACCACCCGCAACTCCTACCGCACGCTGTCCTCGCTGACCCTCGTGCTGCCGTCCGGCACCGTCGTCGACACCGCCCGGCCGGACGCCGACGCCCATCTGGCCCGGGCCGAACCGGTGCTCTGCACCGAGCTGTTGGCCCTCAAGGCGGAGATCGAGGCGGACCCTGAGCTGGTCGCCCGGATCCGCGCCAAGTACGCGCTCAAGAACACCAACGGCTACCGCCTGGACGCCCTCCTCGACGGGCGGACGCCGACGGAGATCCTGCGCGGCCTGATGGTCGGCTCCGAGGGCACCCTCGGCTTCATCGCCGAGACGGTCTTCACGACCCTGCCGCTGGACCGGTGCACCTCCACCGCGCTGCTGTTCTTCCCCACCCTGGCCGCCGCGGCGAGGGCCGTCCCGCGCTTCAACGAGGCCGGCGCCCGGGCCGTGGAGCTGATGGACGGCAACACCCTGCGCGCGTCGGTCAGCGTGGCCGGAGTGCCCGCGGACTGGGCGGAGTTGCCCAAGGAGACCGCTGCGCTGCTGGTGGAGTTCCGGGCGCCGGACGAGGCCGCGCAGCGGGCCCGGGAAGAGGCGGCGGCCGGGGTGTTGGCGGGGCTGGAGCTGGTCGCCCCGGTGCCGTCGGTCGACAACGCCTTCACCCGGGACGCGGCCACCATCACCGGCTACTGGAAGGCTCGCAAGGCGTTCGTCACCGCGGTGGGCGGCTCCCGGCCCTCCGGCACGACGCTGATCACCGAGGACTTCGCGGTGCCGCCGGCCCGGCTCGCCGACGCCTGCACGGCGCTGCTGGAGCTCCAGGCCCGGCACGGCTTCGACGCGGCGGTCGCCGGGCACGCCGCCCACGGCAACCTGCACTTCCTGCTCGCCTTCGACGCCGGCGACCCCGACGACGTGGCCCGCTACGCCGCCTTCATGGACGACTTCTGCCGGCTGACCGTCGAGCGCTTCGACGGCTCCCTCAAGGCCGAGCACGCCACCGGCCGGAACATCGCGCCGTTCCTGGAGCTCGAATGGGGGCCGCGGGCCACCGAGTTGATGTGGCGGATCAAGGAGATCGTGGACCCGCGGGGCATCCTCGCCCCGCGGATCCTCCTCGACCGTGATCCGCGGGCGCACCTGCGCGGGCTGAAGACCATCCCGCAGGTCGAGGCGCTCGCCGACCCCTGCATCGAGTGCGGTTTCTGCGAACCGACCTGCCCCAGCGAGGACCTGACCACCACGCCCCGCCAACGCATCGTGCTGCGCCGCGAGATGCTGCGCCAGCCGCCCCGCTCCGCCGTCAACGACGCCCTGCTGGCCGCCTACGGCTATGACGCGGTCGACACCTGCGCCGGCGACTCCACCTGCAAACTGGCCTGCCCGGTCGGCATCGACACCGGCGCGCTGATGAAGGACTTCCGGCACCGGCGGCACTCCCCGCGCGAGGAGCGGATGGCCGAGCGGACCGCCCGGCACTTCGCCGTCGTCGAGCGGGCCGCCCGGCTGGCGGTGGCCGCCGCGGACCGGCTCGACGACCGCCTGTTGACCTCGCTGACCGGCGCCGCCCGTAAGGCCGTCCGCCCCGATCTGGTACCGGAGTGGCTGCCCCAACTCCCCGGCGCGGCGGCCCGCCGCCTGCCCGCGACCCGCCGGCCGGGCGCCGCCGCCGTGTACTACCCGGCCTGCGTCAACCGGATCTTCGGCGGCCCCACCGACCACCACGGCCCGTCCCTCCCCGAGGCCGTGGTGGCGCTCGCCCGCCGGGCCGACCGCCCGGTCTGGATCCCCCCGGACACCACCGGCACCTGCTGCGCCACCATCTGGCACTCCAAGGGCTACGAGCGGGGCAACCGCCTGATGGCCAACCGCGTCGTCGAGGCGGCCTGGGGCTGGACGGCCGGCGGCCAACTCCCGCTGATCGTGGACGCGTCCTCCTGCGCCCTGGGCCTGGCCCGCGAAGTCGTCCCCTACCTCACGCCGCCCAACCGCGCGCTGCACGCCGAACTGACCGTCGTCGACTCGATCGTCTGGGCCACGGAGCTCCTCCCCCACCTGGAGATCGGGCGCACCCTCGGCTCCGCCGTCCTCCACCCCACCTGTTCCATGCAGCACTTGGGGGACGAGGAGCAGTTGCGGCGGGTCGCCGAGGCGTGCGCCGACGAGGTGGTGGTGCCGGACGACGCGGGCTGCTGCGCGTTCGCCGGCGACCGCGGCATGCTCCACCCGGAACTCACCGAGTCCGCCACCGCGAGGGAGGCCGCGGAGGTCACCGCCCGCCACTTCGACGCCCACCTCTCGGCCAACCGCATGTGCGAGATCGGCATGGACCACGCCACGGGGGGCCGCGGCTACCGCTCGGCCCTCCTGGCGCTGGAGTGGGCGACACGGCCGGGACACTCCAGCCCGTCCGGAGGGTGAGGGCGAGCGGGCGTCAGCGAGCGATGTGCAGCGCCACCGCGCCGTGCGCCGGCACCGTGATCGCCGCCGAGCCGTCCCCGCCCACGCTCACCGTGTGCCCAGCGCACGCCGACGGATCCGCCGCGACCACGTCACAGTACGTGCCGGCCGGCAACGACGTCGCGAACGTCCGCTTCACCTCCCCGTCCCCGCCGTTGAGGGCGACGAACCCCGTCGACCCCCGCCCGAACGCGATCGCGTTGCCCCCGTTGTCCCACCAGTTGGTCAGCCCCGCCGACCCCACCGCATTACGGAACCCCACCATCCCGGTGATCTCCCGCTTGGCGTGCTCGTCGGTCCACCCGGAACTGCCCGACGGCGGCGGGCCGGCGTCCTTGTCGGTCCAGGTGTAGCCGGAGTAGACGTTGGGCGAGCCGTACGGCGAGGCGAGCATGAAGACGTTGGCCAGGGTGTAGGCCGCGCCGTCCTTGTAGCTGAGGGTGGAGCCGTTCCGCTCGGTGTCCCAATTGTCGACGAACGTACGGGCGTTGTCGCTGCCCAGTTTGCCATCGGCGACGGACTTCAGCTGGGCGAGGTTGCCGCCCTGGAAGGCGCTCTTGAGGTGGGTGCCGTAGCGGAACTCGTCGACGTCGCCGGTGCCGGTGTACTCGTCGGGCTGGACGGCCTCGTTGGCGCCGTAGACGACCTCCTGCACCCAGTAGCCGGGGTCCTTCATCTTGCCCTTGATGGCGGCGAGGTCGGTGGCGGCGATGTGCTTGGCGGCATCGATCCGGAAGCCGTCCGCGCCCAACGACCGCAGGTCGTCGAGGTACTTGGCGAGGGTGGTCCGGACGTAGTCGCTGCCGGTGTCGAGGTCGGCGAGGCCGACCAGTTCGCAGTTCTGGACGTCGGAGCGGTTGGTGTAGTCGGAGATCGGCTTGCGGCAGGTGTGGAAGTCCCAGTCCTGGTAGTAGCCGGGGTAGTTGTACTTGGTGTACTGGGTACCGCCGGTGCCGGTCCCGGAGCCGGCCGACATGTGGTTGATGACGGCGTCGGCGATGACCTTGACGCCGGCGCCGTGGCAGGCGTTGACCATCGAGGCGAACGCGGTGCGGTCCCCGAGCCGGCCGGCGATCTTGTAGCTGACCGGCTGGTACGACGTCCACCACTGGTCGCCCTGGATGTGCTCGCTGGCGGGTGAGACCTCCACGTAGCCGTAGCCGGCCGGGCCCAGTTGGTCGGTGCAGGCCCGGGCGACGTCCGCGTACTTCCACTCGAAGAGGGTGGCGGTGACGGTCCGGTCGCCTGGTGGGGTGGCCTGCGAGGGCCAGGGGGCCAGGACGGTCAGGCCGACCGCGGTCACCATCCCGGTCAGCGCCCCGCCCAGAACACGGGCCCGGCGTCGGGCCGTTGGGCTTCCGGGTCGCCGTGCGGGGCGGCTCCTGCGTCGCTGCATCGTTGCGGCTCCTTCGTCATGGGGCACGGGGACCGCGCCCACGAGAGCAGCCACGCGCCAGGCCGCCATGGGGGGATTTCCGTTCCGGAGCCTGCCTTTTCGTGCGTGGACACGTCAAGGTTTTCGGCAAGGCTTTTCAGGCTCTTGCGAAAGACACCGGCCGTGCCGGGCGGAGCGCCGCGCCGCGCCCTCGACGGCCGGGCACGCGCCCCGGTGCGAAAAGTCCAGCTACGCGCACCAGGAGTCCAATGTGCCCTCTTGTGCCCCAGGCCGCCCAACCGTCAAGGTCCTCACCGAGGTTCACGACTGTCCCGCGTACGATCCGCTCCCTTGGAGGACCGATGCACGAGGCACCACCGCAGAACCAGGAGCCCGAGGAGACCGGCCCCAGCCGCCGCTCGGTGCTGTGGACCGCCGGCGCGGCGGGCGCCGCCGGGCTGGGGCTCGCCGCTCTCGGCACCGGCCCGGCGGCCGCGGCCGCACCCGGCGCGGACGGCACCGCCGAGGCCGCAGCGACCGCCCCGAAGCCGCAGGGCAAGACCATGATCGGGGTGCCGTTCGCGCCGCGCAGCACGGTGCGGGTCGGCATCATCGGCCTCGGCAACCGGGGCGACAGCATGATCGACCTCTTCCTGGCGGTCCCGCACGTCCGCGTGGTGGCGCTCTGCGACCCGGTGAAGGAGAAGGTCGCCAGGGCCGTCGCCAAGGTGACCAAGGCCGGCCAACCCGCCCCGGCCGTCTACACCAACGGGGACCACGACTTCGAAAACCTCTGTCGGCGCACCGACATCGACTTCGTCTACGCGGCGACGCCCTGGGACCGGCACTTCGAGATGGCGAAGACCGCCCTGCTCAACGGCAAGCACGTGGGCACCGAATGCCCGCTGGCGCTGCGGCTGGACCAGCTCTGGGAACTGGTGGACCTCTCGGAGCGCACCCGCAGACACTGCCTGCAGTTGGAGAACTGCTGTTACGGCAGAAACGAGATGCGGGTGCTGCGGATGGCGCACGCCGGCCTCTTCGGCGAACTGCTGCACGGCGCCGGGGCGTACCTCCACGACCTGCGGGGCCTGATGTTCGACCCGACGTACTACGAGGGGCCCTGGCGCCGGCTGTGGCACACCCGGCTGCGCGGCGACCTCTACCCCACCCACGGCTTCGGTCCGGTCGCCAGCTACATGGACGTCAACCGCGGCGACCGGGTGGTGCGGATCGCCAGCTTCGGCACGCCCGCGCTGGGCCTGGCCGCGTACCGCAAGCAGCACATGCCGCCCGGCGACCCGAGTTGGCGGGAGTCGTACGTCGAGAGCGACCGGACGATCAGCCTGGTGCAGACGGCCAAGGGCCGGGTGATCCGGCTGGAGCACGACGTCTCCACCCCGCACCCGTACAGCCGGATCAACAGCCTCGGCGGGACCAAGGGGGTCTTCGAGGACTATCCCGAGCGGATCTATCTGGAGCCGGACCAGGGCAACGACGAGTGGGGCGACTTCGGCAAGTACGCCGAGTGGGACCACTGGTTGTGGAAGGAGCACGCCAACCCGCCCGGCGGCCACGGCGGGATGGACTACATGCTGGTCTTCCGGCTGACCCAGTGCCTGCGCCTCGGCCTGGTACCGGACTTCGACGTCTACGACGCGGCGACCTGGTCCGCACCGGTGCCGCTGAGCGACCGCTCGCTGAGGGCGAAGGGCATGCCGCAGGAGATCCCGGACTTCACCCGCGGGCTGTGGCACAAGGCGCGGCCCGGGATGGACTCGCCCAAACCGACCGAGTAACGGGGGACTTGCCCCCCGGCATGGCTCCGGGGTCCGGTGGCCGGTGGGGGCCGCCGGACCCCGGTGGGTCACTGCTCGCCGGGCGCGACGGCGGTGCCGTCCGGCTCCTCCTGGCCGGCGGGGGCGGGCGTCGCCGGCGACCGCCCGGCCGGGGCCGCGCCGGCCAGTACCTGCTTCGCCGTCACCCGGTCCAGCGCACCCTCCCAACGGGACACCGCGAAGACCGCGACGCAGTTGCCGAGCAGGTTGGTCGCCACCCGCATCGAGTCCATGAGCCGGTCGACGCCGAGCAGCAGGGCGACCGCGGCGGCCGGGATGACGCCCAGCGCGGAGGCGGTCGCGGAGAGCGCCAGGAACGCCGAACCGGGTACCCCCGCCATGCCCTTGCTGGTCAGCATCAGCACCAGCACGACGGTGAGTTGCTGGCCGAGCGAGAGGTGCACGCCGATGGCCTGCGCGATGAAGAGGGTGCCGACGGAGAGGTAGATGGAGGCGCCGTCGAGGTTGAAGGAGTAGCCGGTGGGCAGCACCAGACCCACCGCGTCGTCCCGGCAGCCGGCGGCGCGCAGCTTCTGCATCATCCGGGGCATCACCGTCTCGCTCGATCCGGTGCCCAGCGCCAGCAGCAGCTCCTCGCGGGTGTAGCGGACGAACCTCCACAGGCTCAGCCCGGTCACGGCCTTGAGGGCGAGGCCCAGCAGGACCAGGAAGACCAGCGCGACGCCGTAGCAGACCGCGATCAGCTTGCCGTACGTGGACATCGCGCCCAGCCCGTATTGGGCGACGAGGTGGGCGGTGGCCCCGAAGACCGCGAGCGGGGCGAGGCGCATGAGGTAGCCGACGATGGTGAAGACCACGTCCTGGGTCTGCTCGATCAGCGGCAGCACCTGGGGCACCCGCTGCTGCCCGAGGTGCAGCAGTGCCGCGCCCACCAGGCAGGCCAGGACCAGGACTTGCAGCAGCGAGTTCTCGGCGAACGCGCCGACCGCGCTGTTCGGCAGCGCCTCCAGGACGAACTGGGCGGCGGAGGGCAGCTTTCCGCCGCCGGTCTGGGCGTTGACCGCACCCTTGTCGAGCGTGGCCGGATCGATGTGCATCCCCGCGCCGGGCGCGAAGACGTTGCCCGCCAGCAGGCCCACGACCAGGGCGGCGCTGGTCGCGACCTCGAACCAGATCAGGGCCTTGACGCCGATCCGGCCGAAGGACTTCAGGTCGCCGGCTTTGGTGATGCCGGCGACCACGACGCAGAAGACGAGCGGGGAGATCACCGCCTTGATGAGGCGGACGAAGCCGTCGCCCAACGGCTGGAGCGAGCCGCCCGCCTGCGGCCAGAGGCGTCCTACCAGGACACCGAGCAGCAGGGCGAGCAAGACCTGGGCGAACAGGCTGGTGCGCAGCAGTCGTCCGGCGCGGCGGACGAGGGTTCCGGTGGCGTGCGGCACGGGCACTCCTCCATGGACGGATTTTGGAGTACGGAAGTGGACTTCCGAAGTCCGTCACTATGGCCGGTTGCCGATCACGCCGGAAGAGGACGGTGCAACTTCCGGGAAAATCTTGGAGCTTGATCCAAGAAGAGCGGCGCGGTGGCTTCCCTCGCCCCGGCCCGCCCCTCCCCGGTTCACCCCGACAGGTGCGCCTTGTCCCCCATCACCACCACCGGCTGCCGCGCCGGGTCGAGCGCCCGCAGCAGCGCCGCCATCGCCGGCTCGGCCACGCTGACGCAGGCCGAGGTCCCGCTCCCGTGGTCCACATGGAGCCAGACCCCGCCGCCCTTGGACTGCCCCTGCGGGCGCGTGGGGTCCAACGGGGAGGCCCCCGCGACCCGGTTGTAGTCGATCGCCACCACGTAGTCGAAGTCGTGGCGGGTGTTCTTCGACCAGTACGACGGCGGGGTGAAGGCCGCCGAGTGGGTGTACGGGAGCCGGGTCCCCGGATCGGCGCGCACCCCGCCAGCGTCGGTCAGCCGGAACACCCCGACCGGGCTGCGCTGATCGTCCTCGTGGTGATCCACCGTCCACCCGCGCCGACCGTTGTGCGCCGGCCAACTCCCCTCACTCACCCAGTCGTTGCCCTCGCGGTCGTACAGCACCACGGTCGCGTCCGGGGAGTTCGGGCCCGCCCCGTACACCGCGACGACCTGGCGACTGCCGGCCGGAATCCGGGACCGCAGCGCGACGCCGACCTCCGGGAGGTCCTTGTGACGGGTGGTGGCCGAGTCCCCGCGGGCCGGACCGCCGGGCCGCTCCCGGGCCCCGGCCCCCTCGCCCTTGGCGTCCCGCCGCCCGTCGCCCCCGTGGCCGGCACCGCAACCGGCCAGCAGGACCACCGTCGCCACGGCCACCGCCGCCACCCTCATCGCACCGCCCACCGTCCGCATGACGCCCATGCTCCCATCCCACCCTGACGGGCCATCGACCCCCAACGAGTGGGACGGTAAAGCCGTTCCGGCGGCTTAACCACCTTTCTGGTGAAAAACGGTTTGAAGCCAGGCCCCTCAACACGCCACGCTTCCCTGTGCCGCCGCTCGCGCCGGGGCCCGTCACGGCCGGCCGCGAGGGCCACTCCGGCCTGCCCGCAAGACACCGCACCAGCCGCAGCACGCACGCGGCCCGCCCCTCGACCACCGCGACAACTCCCTTGGACATCATGCGCATTCGTGACCTACCCCATCCCGACCCCGGCGTCCCGGACGTCCGCAGCGGCGGCCGATTCCTCGCCTGGCTGTGCCGGCAACAGCGCGGCGGGTTGCTCAAGGCCCTCTTCTGGGGGCTGGTGCACATGGGTTCGCTGGCCGCCTTCCCGCTGCCGGTGGGCCTGGCCGTACAGGCCGCGGTCGACGGCCGCGGCTCCCGACTGGTGCTGGCGGGCGGGGTGTTGGCGCTGCTCGGCACCGCGGTCGCGGTCAGCGACATCATGCTGCACCGCGCGTCCGTGACCAACTGGATCGTCACGGTGGCCCGGATGCAGCAACTGCTCAGCCGCAAGACCGCGGAGCTGGGCGGGGCGATGACCCGACGGGTGGCCGCCGGCGAGATCGTGGCCGTCAGCACCGGTGACCTGGAGCGCATCGGCTGGTTCGTCGAGGCGCTCTCGCGGTTCACCGCGGCGCTGGTGGCCTCGGTCGGCGTCTGCCTGGCGCTCGTCGGCTACCAGCCCACACTCGGCCTCATCGTCGCCCTCGGCACGCCCGTCCTGGCACTGGCCGTGCTGCCGCTGCTGCCGCCGGCCACCCGCCGGGCCGACGACCAGCGCGACAAGGCCGGGCGGGCCACCGAACTCGCCTCCGACACCGTCGCCGGACTCCGGGTGCTGCGCGGCATCGGCGGCGAGGACCTCTTCCTCGGCCGCTACCGCGACGCCTCCCAGGAGGTCCGCCGGGCCGCCGTCCGCAGCGCCCGCATGTGGTCGCTGATCTCGGCCGTCCAGGTCGCGCTGCCGGGCCTGTTGCTGATCGCGGTGGTCTGGTACGGCGTCCGCCTCGCGCTCGACGGCAGCATCGCCATCGGCGAACTCGTCACCGTCTACGGCGCGGTGTCCTTCCTGCTGTACCCGCTGCGCCACTTCGAAGAGGTCACGATGTCCTGGTCGTTCTCCCTCCCCTCGGCGGGACGCACGGCCCGCGTGCTGGCGCTGAGCCGGCCGGTGGAGGGCCGGCTGACCGCCGCGGAGCCGCCCACCGGCGACCTGCACGACCCGGTGAGCGGACTGACCGCCCGGGCCGGGCAGTTGACCGCCGTGGTCTGCGGCGACCCGGACGCCGCCGGCCGGCTCGCCGACCGGCTCGGCGGCCACCCGCTGCACACCGCCCCGCCCCCGCGCCCGGATCTCCCTCCTGACCTCGGCGCCGACACCGGCACTGACGTCGAGGCCGGCATCGAGGCCGAGGCTGACGCCGTCGCAGCCACGAACCCCGCTCCAACGGCCGGCGAACCGACCCCGCCGCGCCACGGAGCAGGCCGACGCGACACGGACCAGACCGTCCCGGACCACCACGACCCGGCCCGCCTCGACACCGTCAACTCCCCCGTAGAACGGGACAGTTCGCCCTCCGTCGCGCTCGGCGGCACCCCGCTGGACGACCTCCCCCGCGACACCGCCCGGGCCGCGGTGCTCGTCCAGGACAAGGACCCGGTACTGCTCTCCGGGACGCTCGGGGAACTCCTCGACGTCCCGGCGTCCGGCCGGGTGACCGCCACCGCGGCGCTCGACGCGGCCCACTGCGCCGATGTACTGGCCGCGTTGGCCCGGGCGTCCGCCGACGACCGCGCCGACCCGATGCGCAGCCGCCTCACCGAACGCGGCCGGTCGCTCTCCGGCGGCCAGCGCCAGCGCCTGGCCCTGGCCCGCTCGCTGGTCGCCGACCCCGAGGTGCTGGTGCTGGACGAGCCGACCAGCGCGGTCGACGCCCACACCGAGGCCCGGGTCGCGGACGGTCTGCGGGATATCAGGACGGGCCGCACGACCGTGGTCCTCACCTCCAGCCCGCTGCTCCTGGACCGCGCCGACCAGGTGGTGTTCGTCCAGGGCGGCAAGGTCGCCGGCGAGGCCCCGCACCGCGAACTGCTCGTCACCCACCCCGAATACCGCGCCGTCGTCACCCGCGAACCCGACCCCGCCCCCGTCGCGTCGGCGCCCCGCGCCGAACCCACCATCGAGGAGACCGCATGATCGGCCTGGCCCCGCCGGAGCAGGACGCCGGCACGCCACCGACCGCCGCCACCCTGCCGGTCGGCTCGCCGGCGACGGTCCGCGCCTATGTCGGCGAGCTGATCCGCCGGCACCGCGGGCCGTTCACCGTGCTGGTCACCGTCAACGCCGTCGCCGTGATCGCCTCGATGGTCGGGCCCTACCTCCTCGGCGGGCTGGTCGAGGACCTGTCGGCGGGCCGCGGCGGACAGATCCAACTCGGCCGCACCATCGGCCTGTTCGCCCTCGCGCTGATCGTCCAGACGGTCTTCGTCCGGATGGTGCGGCTGCGCGGTGCGATGCTCGGCGAGCGGATGTTGGCGGACCTGCGCGAGGACTTCCTGGTCCGGTCGGTGGCGCTGCCGCCGGGCGTACTGGAGCGGGCCGGCACCGGCGACCTGCTGTCCCGGATC
This sequence comes from Streptomyces sp. WZ-12, assembly GCF_028898845.1. Classification (NCBI taxonomy): domain Bacteria; kingdom Bacillati; phylum Actinomycetota; class Actinomycetes; order Kitasatosporales; family Streptomycetaceae; genus Streptomyces; species Streptomyces sp. WZ-12. The sequence goes on from NZ_CP118574.1 coordinate 1,774,103, forward strand.
ACCACCGACATCGACCGGCTCGCCGAGGCGATGCGGGAGGCCGTGCCGCAACTGTCGATCGGCGTGGTGTGGATCGGGCTGCTGATCGGCGGGCTCACCGTCACCGCCCCGCCGCTCGCGCTGTCCGTGCTGATCGCGCTGCCGGTGCTGTGCGTGGGCTGCCGCTGGTACTTCAAGCGCGCGCCCGCCGCCTACCGCTCCGAGGCCGCCGGCTACGCCGCGGTCTCCGCCGTCCTCACCGAGTCCGTGGACGCCGGCCGCACCATCGAGGCGCACCGGATGGGCGCCCGCCGGATCGCCCTGTCCGAGCGCCGGATCCGCACCTGGACCCAGTGGGAGCGCTACACCCTCTCCCTGCGCTCGGTCCTCTTCCCGGTCATCAACGTCACCCACGTACTGGTCCTCGGTGCGGTCGTGGTGCTCGGTGGGGCCTTCGTGCTGCGCGGCTGGCTCACCCCGGGGCAGTTGACGACCGGCGCGCTGCTGGCCCAGATGCTGACCGAACCAGTCAACCTCGTGCTGCGCTGGTACGACGAACTCCAGGTGGCCCAGGTGTCGATCGCCCGGCTCGTCGGCGTCCGGGAGATCGAACCGGAGGCGGCCGACGCCTCGGCGGCGCCCGACGGCCGGGAGGTGCGCGCCGAGGACGTCACCTTCGGCTACCGCGCCGGCGTCGACGTGCTGCGCGAGGTGTCCCTGCGCGTCCGGCCGGGCAGCAGGGTGGCGCTGGTCGGCCCGTCGGGCGCCGGAAAGTCCACCCTGGGCCGGCTGTTGGCCGGCATCTACGGGCCGCGGGCCGGCTCGGTGTCTTTGGGCGGCACGGAGCTGTCCACGATGCCGACCGAGCGCGTCCGGGAACACGTCGCCCTGGTCAACCAGGAGCACCACGTCTTCGTCGGGACGCTCCGGGACAACCTGCTGCTGGCCCGCACGGACGCGGCCGACGCCGAACTCTGGGCGGCGCTGGGCGCGGTGGACGCGGACGCCTGGGCCGGCGCGCTGCCCGGCGGCCTGGACGCCGAGGTGGGCTCCGGCGGCGCGGCACTGACCCCGGCCCAGGCCCAACAGATCGCGCTGGCCCGCCTGGTGCTGGCCGACCCGCACACCCTGGTCCTGGACGAGGCGACGTCGCTGCTGGACCCGCGGGCCGCCCGCCAGTTGGAGCGGTCCCTGGGCAAGGTCCTCGACGGACGCACGGTGGTGGCCATCGCCCACCGGCTGCACACCGCACACGACGCCGATGTCATCGCGGTCGTCGAGGACGGCCGGATCAGCGAACTGGGCAGCCACCGCGAACTGGTCGCGGCCGGCGGCGCATACGCGGCGCTGTGGAGCTCCTGGCACGGCTGAGCCGCGGACGACGCAGGGTGGCGCCCCGACATGCGGCGGTGCGCCACCCGCGCGCCGCTGCGCCGTGACACACCGGGCCGCCCCGGCGCGACGCGCCCCCGACAGTCCCAGAGGCATCCCCGACGCACCGGAACGGACCGTCGATACGCCGAGCCGGACCGCCCGTGCTCCGCCCCGCATCCGCGAGCCGGCGCGGCGGATCAGACGTAGCCCAGGGCCCCCAACGCCCCTATGCCGCCCAGCAGCATGAACACCGGCATCAGCACCTTGATCTCCACCCAGCTCCCGGCCCGGAACCGCATCGGCTTGGGTGTGCCCAGCGGGTACCACCGCTTCCGGCCTATCGGGATCGGCCACAGGATCGGGCAGCCCGAGACGGTCAGCGCGTCGCCGATGTCGTGCACCAGCGCGCCCAACATGATCGGCAGGCCCAGCCAGAGGTACTCCTGGCCCGGCCCGGCGAACAGCCAGTTCGCGCCGTTGCCCGGCTCGTCCATCACCTGCGCCAGGATCCAGGCCGTCGTGGCGCCGAGCAGCCACACCAGCACGTCGCTGGAGACCCGCGCCACCCGCCACAGCAGCCCTTCGATGGCGAGCACCATGTGCACGAAGAGGATGCCGAGCACCGCCCAGCGGCCACCCTCCGTGGCCAGCAGCGACATGCCACCACCGACCAGCACCGCCCACAGCCAGGTGTGGGTCAGCGTCCGGTGCCCGCCGGAACGGTTCGCGTCGCCGCGCATCTTGGTCGCCTTGTAAACAGCGTGCGAGAGGGCGTCGACCACTTCGCACAGCCACCGCGACAGCGGCCCGAAGGCGCGCGAGATGGTGGCCGCCTTGTGGTCGAGGTCCGGAGCGAGCGCGGCCCCGGCACAGATCAGCGCACCACTGACCAAGACCGGCCAGGGCATCGGATGCCCTGCGCCGTAGGCCGCCGCTCCCACCCCCAGCCAGGCCGCGGCTCCCGACAGCGAGTGCGCCGGTCCCATCATGGTTGTTCCCCACCCCTTGTTCTGCGCTTCTGACGCCCGGTCGGCAACTCAGCGTAGCGTCAAACGATCTCCGTCCGAGGAGCGGGTGCACCGGCCCGCCGGCACCGACGGCAGGGTCGGACACGGTCCGCACGCGGCCGTGCGCGGGGTGTGCGCCCCCTCGTACACCGGGGCACAGGACAGCCTCCCCCGACCGTCGTTGGTCTCCGGTTGATCTCCATCCGGAGCACCGGTTCCCGGATCCGGGTGCCGGGCAGGCAGTATGGGGGGCGTGACCCTCATCGATCATCTGCCGAACACCGCCGACCCCGACGCCCTCTTCGAAGCCTTTTCGGGCTGGGCCGAACAGCAGGGCATCGCGCTCTACCCTGCCCAGGAGGAGGCGCTGATCGAAGTGGTCTCGGGGGCGAACGTCGTGCTCTCCACCCCCACCGGCTCCGGCAAGAGCCTGGTGGCCGCCGGCGCGCACTTCACCGCCCTCGCAAGCGACCAGGTCACCTTCTACACCGCGCCGATCAAGGCGCTGGTCTCGGAGAAGTTCTTCGACCTGTGCAAGCTGTTCGGCACCGAGAACGTCGGGATGCTCACCGGCGACGCCTCCGTCAACTCCGACGCCCCGGTGATCTGCTGCACCGCCGAGGTGCTCGCCTCGATCGCGCTGCGTGACGGCAAGCACGCCGACATCGGCCAGGTCGTGATGGACGAGTTCCACTTCTACGCCGAACCGGACCGCGGCTGGGCCTGGCAGATCCCGCTGCTGGAGCTGCCGCAGGCGCAGTTCGTGCTGATGTCGGCGACGCTCGGCGACATGTCGCGCTTCGAGGAGGACCTGACCCGGCGCACCGGCCGGCCCACGTCGGTGGTCCGCTCCGCGACCCGCCCCGTGCCGCTGTCGTACGAGTACCGCACCACGGCGATGACGGAGACGCTGACCGAGCTGCTGGAGACCCGCCAGTCGCCGGTCTACATCGTGCACTTCACCCAGGCCGCCGCCGTGGAGCGGGCGCAGGCGCTGATGAGCATCAACATGTGCACCCGCGCCGAGAAGGACGAGATCGCCAAGCTGATCGGGAACTTCCGGTTCACCACCAAGTTCGGGCGGAACCTCTCGCGGTACGTCCGGCACGGCATCGGCGTGCACCACGCGGGCATGCTGCCGAAGTACCGACGGCTGGTGGAGAAGCTGGCGCAGGCGGGGCTGCTGAAGGTGATCTGCGGCACCGACACCCTTGGCGTGGGCGTCAACGTCCCCATCCGCACCGTGCTGTTCACCGCGCTGACCAAGTACGACGGGACGCGGGTGCGGACGCTGCGGGCGCGGGAGTTCCACCAGATCGCGGGCCGCGCCGGGCGGGCCGGCTTCGACACCGCCGGCTTCGTGGTGGCGCAGGCGCCCGAGCACGTGGTGGAGAACGAGAAGGCGCTGGCCAAGGCGGGCGACGATCCGAAGAAGCGCCGCAAGGTGGTCCGCAAGAAGGCGCCGGAGGGCTTCGTCAACTGGAACGAGAACACCTTCGAGAAGCTGATCGCCTCCGATCCGGAGCCGCTCACGTCCCGTTTCCGGGTGACGCACGCGATGCTGCTGTCGGTGATCGCCCGGCCGGGCAATGCCTTCGAGGCGATGCGGCGGCTGTTGGAGGACAACCACGAGCCGCGCCGGAACCAACTGCGCCACATCCGCCGCGCGATCGCGATCTACCGCTCCCTCGTGGACGGCGGCATCGTCGAACGGCTCCCGGAGCCGGACGCGGAGGGCCGGATCGTCCGGCTCACCGTGGACCTCCAGCAGGACTTCGCGCTCAACCAGCCGCTGTCGACGTTCGCGCTGGCCGCCTTCGACCTGCTCGACCCCGAATCCCCCTCCTACGCCCTGGACATGGTCTCGGTGGTGGAGTCGACGCTGGACGACCCCCGGCAGATCCTGGCCGCACAGCAGAACAAGGCGCGCGGCGAGGCGGTCGCGCAGATGAAGGCCGACGGCGTCGAGTACGAGGAGCGCATGGAGCGCCTCATGGACGTCGAGTACCCCAAGCCGCTGGACGAGGTGCTGTCGCACGCCTACGGCCTCTACCGCAAGAGCCACCCGTGGGTCGGCGACCACCCGCTGTCGCCGAAGTCGGTCATCCGCGACATGTACGAACGCGCCATGACCTTCACGGAGTTCACCTCCTTCTACGAGCTGGCGCGCACCGAGGGCATCGTGCTGCGCTACCTCGCCAGCGCGTACAAGGCGCTGGACCACACCGTGCCCGACGACCTGAAGTCGGAGGACTTCCAGGACATCGTGGCCTGGCTCGGCGAGATGGTCCGGCAGGTCGACTCCAGCCTGCTGGACGAGTGGGAGCAGTTGGCCAACCCGGAAGTGGAGACGGCGGAGCAGGCGGCCGAGCGCGCCGACCAGGTCCGGCCGGTCACCGCCAACGCCCGGGCGTTTCGCGTGCTGGTCCGCAACGCGATGTTCCGGCGGGTGGAGCTGGCGGCGCTGGACAAGGTCGAGGAACTCGGCGAGATGGACGGCGAGTCCGGCTGGGACGCCGACGCCTGGGGCGAGGCGATGGACGCCTACTGGGACGAGTACGAGGACCTGGGCACCGGCCCGGACGCCCGCGGCCCCAAGCTCCTGCAGATCGAGGAGGATGCCGAGCACGGGCTGTGGAGGGTGCGGCAGACTTTCGCCGACCCGAACGGTGACCACGACTGGGGCATCTCGGCCGAGGTGGACCTGGCCGCCTCCGACGAGGAGGGCCGCGCCGTCGTGCGGGTCGCCGAGGTGGGGCAGTTGTGAGGCGGCGGCCTCGACCGAGGCCGCCGGGGAAGACGACGGAGGGCCACCGGTGACGACGAATCCGGCCGAGAAACTGGTCGATCTGCTGGACCTCGAACAGATCGAGGTGAACATCTTCCGGGGCCGCAGCCCCCAGGAGAGCCTCCAGCGGGTCTTCGGCGGACAGGTCGCCGGCCAGGCGCTGGTGGCCGCCGGGCGGACGACGGACGGAGACCGCCCGGTCCACTCGCTGCACGCGTACTTCCTCCGGCCGGGCCGGCCGGGGGTGCCGATCGTGTACCAGGTCGAACGGGTCCGGGACGGGCGGTCGTTCACCACCCGTCGGGTCGTCGCCGTCCAGCAGGGACGCACGATCTTCAATCTGACCGCCTCCTTCCACAAGCCGGAACCCGGCTTCGAACACCAACTGCCGATGCACCGGGCGCTGCCCGACCCGGAGGAACTGCCCAACGTCGCGGAAGAGGTCCGCGCGCACCTGGGCGGTCTGCCCGAGGCGCTGGAGCGGATGGCGCGCCGACAGCCGTTCGACATCCGGTACGTCGACCGGTTGCGCTGGACGCCGGAGGAGATCGAGGGCGCGGAGCCGCGCAGCGCGGTCTGGATGCGCGCCGTCGGGCCGCTGGGCGATGACCCGTTGGTGCACACCTGCGCGCTGACCTACGCCAGCGATATGACGTTGCTGGACGCGGTCCGCATCCCGATCGAACCCCTGTGGGGCCCGCGCGGCTTCGACATGGCCTCCCTCGATCACGCGATGTGGTTCCACCGCCCGTTCCGCGCGGACGAGTGGTTCCTCTACGACCAGGAGTCCCCAATCGCCACCGGCGGCCGGGGCCTGGCGCGCGGCCGCATCTACGACCGCGCCGGCCGCCTGCTGGTCTCCGTCGTCCAGGAGGGGCTCTTCCGCACCTTGGGCGACTGACGGGGCCCGCACGGCGAGCGGCGCCGAAGTCCTACGCTCGACTCGTGGACTTCACCCTCACCGCGGCTGAGCAGGCCGTCGTCCGCCAGATCGCCGTCCGACTGCGGGCCGGCGCGCCCCCGACGGATGACGAACTGGCCGACGAACTGGGCGACGAGGCCCGCCCGTTGCTGCAGTCCCTGCTCGACAAGGGCTGGTTGGTCATCGGCGCGGAGCGCACCGTGACCCTGTCGACGATCGCCCGGGCCGTGCTGTCGGAGCCGTCGGACGAGAGGGACGCCGGGCAACCCCACCGGTGACGGTGGGCGACGCCTCCTGGCCCATCGCCCGCGCCGGTGCAGCCGTCACGTCCCCGCCCACGGCGGCCGGATCGCGTGCCGCCAGCGGGCGCGCCAGGCGTCGCGACGCCGCGGAGATCCGTCAGACGCGGCCTAGCCCCGCACGGTGAGGTTTCTGGCGCCGGCCGGCCACGTGGGGGCGTTCCGCAGGCTCGGTGGCCGGCCGGTGCGCTGGGCGGCCGCGGGGCGGGCCCGGCCCGGGTCCTCCCGGCGGGCGGTTTCCAGGGCGCGGGAGAGATTGACGCGGTACCACAGCACCTCGTCGAACTCCTCCGCCACCAGGACCCGTTCGAAGGACTCCCGGGCCGCCGGGGTGGCCGTGATCGCGGAGGCGAGGGCGGGCCGGAGCCGGCGGAGCACGGCGCGCTCCAGCGCGTCCTCGGCCACCGACGCCAGTTCCTCCGGCGGCAGGACGGCGGCGATCACCGCCGCCGACTCCCATGGATCGTCGGTCCGGCCCATGAGTTGGGCGACCCGGCGGCTGCGCCACTGACGGGCCCGCCAGTCCTGCCCGCTGGTGAGCATCACCCGCATCGCGATCGGGGTGTTGCCCCGCAGCAGCTCCGGCTCCCGGTCGGCGAACTCCGCGATCTCCGCGGCGAGATAGAGCCAGACCACGGCACCGAAGCGGTTCACATAGAAGCGGACCGGGCCCACGCAGCCGGCGCGGGTGAGCCGCAGCGCCCGGCCGGGGCCGACGCCCATCAGTGCGGCCGCCTCATGGGTGGTGACCGTACGGAGGCGACTGCGGAGCGCCTCGGGAAAGCCCGGCTCGATCTGGAGGCGGGCGACCTCCTCCGCCGGCACCCGGCGCCGGCCGGGCGGCCCCCCGCTTCCCTGCCGGCCGTCGAACCCGGCCGGGACCGTACGGACCTCCCCGAGCTGGATGGCGAGCTCGAACTCGCCGGTCCGCAACTGGAGTTCCTGGGCGGCGCGCCCCGTCGAGAGCGTCTGCTGCCCGTCGCACATCACTGTCACCGTCATGGTGGTTTCCCCCTGCGACTCGTTCGTCGTTCACTGACGGTTACGACGTTAGCCGCTGGCGGTGACAGCGCGTCAATGCTTGCTTCGGGCCTGTGGATAACTCTCCGGCCGGCGGGCCGCGACGCCCAGGTGCTCCCCGACCCGGTTGACCAACAGCGTCATCTCGTAGGCGATCTGGCCCATGTCGGCGTCGGCGCCGGCCAGCACGCACAGACAACTGCCGTCCCCCGCCGCCGTCACGAACAACACCCCGTCGTCATACTCGATCATCGTCTGCCGCACCCGACCGACGCCGAAGTGCAGCGCGGATCCCTTCGCGAGGCTGTGCAGTCCGGAGGCGACCGCGGCGAGGTGCTCGGCGTCCGCCCCCGCCAGCTCCTGGCTCGCGCCGGTCACCAGCCCGTCGTTGGACAGCACCAACGCGTGCCGCACCAACTCGACCCGCTTGGTCAGGTCGTCCAGCAGCCAGTCGAGTCCGCTGCTCAGTGCCATGCCGCTCCCTCCCCGTATCCCCGTCCGCGGTCTGGCCGGACGGCAGTTCGCGGCCCGTCGGCGGGCCGCCGTGCCAGCCTGTCCCACCTCCGCCGTCTCGGCAAGCGGCCCCGCAGCGGCGCGCCACGTGCGGTGCTGATCGTGCCGACGGCGAGGATGGCGGCATGGCACACAGGATGACGAAGGATGAGTGGCGGGCGTTCCTTTCCGAGGGCACCCGAACCGGAAAACTCTCGACGGTGCGGGCCGACGGCAGTCCGCACATCGCCCCGGTGTGGTTCCTCATGGACGGCGACGAGCTGGTGTTCAACACCGGTCGGGACACGGTCAAGGGCCGCAATCTGGCCCGCGACGGCAGGGTGGCGCTGTGCGTCGACGACGAGCGGCCGCCGTTCTCGTTCGTGGTCGTGCAGGGAACGGCGGAGCTGGGCGACGAGCTGTCGGACGTGCGGCACTGGGCGACCCGGATCGCGGCGCGCTACGTGGGCGAGGAGCGCGCGGAGGAGTACGGGGCCCGCAACGGCGTCCCGGGCGAACTGGTGGTGCGGGTCCGGATCGACAAGGCGGTGGCGCTCGCCGGGGTCGCGGACTGAGGAACGGGCCCGCTGGCCGGCGCCCGCGCCCGGTGCCGGTCAGCCCGCCGGTCCCACCTACCGGACGGAGTGCCTCCGCCCGGCGTGCTCGACCAGCCGGACCAGCACCTCCTTGCCCGAGTCGCGGTCCCGGGCGTCGCACAACACAACAGGCGTCCCACGGCCCAGGTCCAGGGCGCGGGAGACCTCGTCGGCCCCGTAAGAGCCGGCCCCCGGGAAGCAGTTGACGGCCACCACGAACGGCAGGTCGCGGCGCTCGAAGTAGTCCACGGCCGGGAAGCAGTCCGGCAGCCGCCGGGTGTCGGCCAGTACCACCGCGCCCAGCGCCCCCTCGGAGAGGTCGTCCCACAGGAACCAGAAGCGGTCCTGGCCCGGGGTGCCGAAGAGATACAGGGAGAGCCCCGCCCGTATGGTGATGCGGCCGAAATCCATCGCCACGGTGGTGCTGGTCTTGCCCACCACTCCCCCGGCGTCGTCGACCACCCGTCCCGCCTCGCTGAGTTGCTCCTCGGTGCGCAGCGGCCGGATCTCGCTCACCGCGCCCACCAGAGTCGTCTTGCCCACGCCGAAACCACCCGCCACCAAGACCTTCAGGGCCATATCGGGGGCAGGGGGTGGGGGCGTGTCCTCCGGGGGCCCTTGCACGGCGTTCATCGGCCGTCTCCTCCAAGGTGCGAGGTCCCGCGCGGCGCGGGTGTGCGGATCCAGGGCACAGCGATGGGGCCGGCTGCGGCACCGCGTGCCGTCCGGAACCATGGCGAGGACCGTACCTCCCGCTGATCGGGATGTCCTCGGATTCGGGAAAGCCGGTGCCGGCCCGTACGGTGCGCTGGCATTCGGCCATGCCCACCGTGGACCGCGGCCGCCTCGGGCCGGAGTTGTCGTACGGGCGTTCCCTGCCCGCGCCGGCCATGGGGAATCATGTGCGCATGACGCAGCAGCGGGCAGCGCGGTCGCCGGAGCGGCGCCCGACGGCCGCCGGGGCCACCCCCTCGGCGGCGACCGTGGAACGCAACGGCATCGACCCGGTGCCGGACGCCGAACGGCACGGCGCGCCCCGCGCGTTGTTCTGGCCCTGGGCCGCCTCCGGACTGTCCCTGCTCGGCATCGCCTACGGGATCTACGTCATGGGCCTCGGCCTCAATACCTGGCAGGCGGTGGTCACCGGGACGGTGGGCTATGTGCTGTCGTTCCTCCTGGTGGGCCTGGTGTCGGTGGCCGGGACGCGAACCGGCGCGCCCACCATGGCCATCGGGCGGACCGTCTTCGGCCGTCGGGGCAACGCGCTGCCCACCGTGTTCAGTTACGTCTCCAACGTCGGCTGGGAGACGGTCCTGGTCGCGCTCTCCTCCCTGGGCGGCGCCACCATCCTGGCGCGCGTTGCGCCGGCGGTCTTCGCGCGGGCGGACGGGCGGACGCCCACCACCGGGGCCCAGGCCCTGTGCTTCGCCGTGACCGCCGTGACGGTGGTGGTCGTCGGCGTCTACGGGCACGCGCTGATCATGAAGGTGCAGAAGTACCTGACCGCCGCCATCACCGCGATGACCGCGGCCTACCTGGCGCTGATGGCGGACCGGATCCACCTCTCCGCCCTCGGGGCGGGCCGGCCGGCCACTCTCGGCACCGCCATCGGGGGCGTGGTCTTCGCGATGACCCTGTTGGGGCTGGGGTGGGTCAACTGTGCCGCGGACTACAGCCGTTACCTGCCGCGGGACAGCAGCGCCCGGGCTGTTGCCGGCTGGACGACGCTGGGCGGGGTGCTGGCCCCGGTGGTGCTGCTGGTCTTCGGGGTGCTGCTGAACGCCGGCGACCCCACGCTGGCCGCCGCGGCCGCCGCCGACCCGGTGGGCGCGCTGGCGGCCACGCTGCCGACCTGGTTCCTGGTGCCCTATCTGCTCACCGCCATCGGGGGGTTCGCCTCCGGGGCGATCATGGACATCTACAGTTCGGGGATGTCACTGCTGGCCCTCGGGGTGCCCGTCCGCCGGCACCTCGCGGTGCTGGTGGACGGGGCGTTGATGGCCGCCGGCGGCTGGTACGTGCTGTTCGTCTCGCCCAGTTTCTTCGCCACGTTCCAGGCGTTCCTGTCGGTGGTCGGGGTGGCGATGGCCGCGTGGACGGCGATCTTCCTGGTGGAGCGGTGGCGCGCCCGCCGCTCCGGTACCGGACTGGCCGCGGCACCCGCCGTCAGGTGGCCCGCGCTCCTCTCGCTCACCGTGGCCACCGCCGTCGGGCTCGGCCTTATCACCTCCGCCGACCCCAACCTCGCCCGCGCCACCGGCTTTCTGCTGGGCGACGGCGCCGCGCACGGCACGCTGGGCGCCATGAACCTCGGCGTGGTGGCCGCGCTGCTCGTCGCGGGCGCCCTCTACGCCCTCACCGCACCTCTGGCCCGTACCGCAGCACCCGAAGGAGACCGATGACCGGCCCGCACAGCAGCCATCCGCACGACGTCCGCGCGTTCTTCGGCGTCCGCGCCGCCGGCTGGGACGCCAAGTTCCCCGACGACGGCCCCGCTTACGCCGCCGGCGTGGCCGAGTTGGGCCTCCGACCGGGCCAGCGGGTGCTGGACGCCGGCTGCGGCACCGGACGCGCCCTGCCGGCCCTCAGAGCGGCCGTGGGGCCGCACGGGACGGTGCTGGGCGCGGATCTCACCCCGGAGATGCTGGCGGCCGCCGTGCGGGCCGGACGAGGCGCCTGCGCGGGCCTGTTGCTCGCCGATGTGGCCCGACTCCCCCTCCCGTCCGCGACGTTGGACGCCGTGTTCGCCGCCGGGCTGATCTCCCATCTGTCCGACTCCGCGGGCGGGCTGGCCGAACTCGCCAGAGTGGTGCGCCCCGGTGGGCGGCTGGCGCTCTTCCACCCCATCGGGCGGGCCGCCCTCGCCGCCCGCAAGGGGCGCCCGCTCACCCCCGACGACCTGCGCGCCGAACCCCGACTGCGGCCCCTCCTGGCCAGCAGTGGCTGGGAGCTTCGCCAGTACACCGACGAGGACAGCCGCTATCTGGCACTGGCGGTCCGGCGGGGATGACGCGCCCCTGGCGGACCGCCGCGCGCCTCAGGACGCCGGGTCCTCCTGGGCGGCAGCGTCGCCGACGGGGTGAACGGGACAGCCGCCGAGCCCACGGGACTTGGGGAAGGTCCCGAGTTCGGCGACCCGGTAGCCGTTCGGGTAGCCCTTGATCTCGGGGTTCTGGCGGGCGTAGTGGGGCGTGCGACGCGGCGGCAGCAGCCGCACGGCCTTGGCGCGCAGCTTCAGGGCCGTCTGCACCACCGTCCGCACGGCGGGCCGGGGCCGGTCGTAGCGGAAGGCGTCCAGCAGAGTGTCGTCCAGGAGGGCCTTGCTGGCGCCGCGCACCGCGGGGGCGAGCGGGCCGTACCAGCCCGCCATCAGATCCAGGGAGGCGTCGGCCACCCGGCGGGCACCGGGGTCCCACCCGAAGTGGGCCTCCTCGTAGGCGTCCAGGCAGCTCTCGAACTCCTGGTAGGTCTCCGGGATGTCGCTGATCCCCATGTGGCGGCCGAGGGTGCGGTAGTACGCGGCGATGGCGCGCTTCTCGTGTTCGCTCAGCCGCCGCCAGCCGTACCGCTCGATCCAGCGGATCGGGACCGCCACGAAGGTGCACAGCACATAGCGCATGTCCTCGTTGCTGATGTCGTAGCTGCGGTGCATCTGGTTGATGCGGCGGATCGCGGTCCGGCCGTCGCCGGTCTCGAAGCCGTGCTCGATGACGGTGTCCAGGAGCAACGCGGTGTCGTCGTACCGCTTTTGCGTGCGGTCCGTGAGCTCTGCGGTCTCGGCGAGCAACCGCCCGATGCTCGGCACCGCGTAGGTGCGGTAGAGCGCCAACTCCAGGGCCCTGGTGATGTCCCAGGGGAACTCGTGGGCGTAGGTGATGCGGTGGATCCGTAAGAAGTCGCGCTCGGGGTCGAGCCGTTGGATCTCCTTGAGCCAGTCGAAGCGCTGCACCGGTCGTCCGTCCCTTCGTCGCCGTAGTTCTCACAGTAAGGGCTGCGGAGGACACCTCGCCCCGGAGGAGACCGAGTTGCCGCCGCTCCTACGGGCCGGCGGCCCCGCGTCCCGGTACCGGTCGCATCGTCGCAGCGTACGGCTGGTGACAAGGTCGCTCCCGGCCAATTAGGGTGCGCGGCGAAGTGCGGACCCGATGGAGGGAGACCCGGCGTGCCCACGATCGAGAGCGGCGACGGCGATCAGTTGTTCGTGCTGACGGCGGTGCTGCTCACGCCCGCGCAGTTCCCGAGCGTGCTCGGCGACGACTATCCCGAGGTGTGCGCGGGGCTCGGTCTCGAACCGTACGCGGAGGGCTACGGGTTGCTGCTCGGGCAGGACGGCGCCGGGGCGCGCTGGACCGTGGCCACCGAGGACGTGTCGCTGGTGGCCTGCGCGATCGCGGCCTGGGACTGCGGCATGGAGTACGACCTGTCGCCCAGTGAGGAGAGCATGGTGGCGGCGCTGCCGGGCTGGCCGCTGGCGCTCGCGGTGTCGGCCCCCGGGGTCCCGCAGCCGCACGACCCGGAGCCGCACACGGGCGACCGGGCACCGCTGGCGCCGCCGGACGCCGCCGGCTGGGGGCCCGCCCAACGGCGGCTGGGCGCGGACGAGATAGCGCTCCAGTGGGCCTCCTGGCGCGCCCAGGTCGAGGACGCGGACGTGACCTTCGCGGAGCCCGGCGAGGAGCGTCACCGGGGCGTGCGGCGGGTGCTGGCCGAGGCCCGCGGCTATGTGGCCGACCCGCCGCCGCCCGGCCGGGTGCGGTCGTCGTTCGCCGCGGGCGGGGCCCGCACACTGCGGGTCGACGGCCCGGGGTGGAGCATGGTGGCCCGCACCGACGACATCGCGCTCGTCCTGTTGGACGACGAGCCGGGCCAGGTGCACCCGGTGGGCCGGGGGCCCGAACTGCCCGGCCTGCTGGCCTCATTGGACGGACTGGCGGCCCGCCCCGTCTGACGGCGGCGCCCCGGGCCGCGCTCATCCGCGGCCCGGTGGGGCCCGTCGACTCAGCGGCCGAGCTCCTTGCGGCTCGCCCTGCGCAGCCGGCGCCGCTGGGAGGGGTCCAGCGTCAGATACGCGGCGGCCGGGATCCCGACCATGACCAAGACGGCCGCCCAGAAGGGCAGCAGCCACAGCAGGATCACTCCCACCGCGACGCCGCCGATCGCGACCTTCGCCTGTGTGGACATCCTTCACGCCCTTTCTGCGGCGCGTGCCGCGCTCTGTCGTATTCCATTGAACGCCGGTTCGGCGCCGGAGGTTCCCTCACGGGGCGGAATGTGCTGTACTCCCGGCCGCTCCACGCCAGTAGTCAAATTTGAGGAGTACCGGTCCAGTGGGTTCCCTCCCCTCCGTCACGCCCTCGCTGCTCTGCGCACTCTCCCGCTGCGCGGCGGTCTTCCTGCCGTCCAACCCGCCGCGGCTCGGACGGGTCGCCTTCTGGCATCCGGACGGCGAGGGTGCCCTGGACACCGCCCTACGGGCCGCCTCCCCTGGGGACGGTGGACGGGCTCCTGTACTGGAGGACCTGCCGGTCGCGCTGCCCACGGGGCCGGCGGGCAGCGCCTGGACCGAAGACGGCGACGCCATCGCCGTGCGTGCCGTGTCGGCCCTGGTGCTCCCGGTCGCCGAGGCGCTCCCCCTCCTCACCCGTATACGGGGCCGCCGCGACGCCCATCCGGCCGCCGCCTTCTGGGGCGCGGCCGCCCTGCTGGCGCTCCACCTCGCGGCCCGCGGTCGGCTGCTGCCCGGTCTGTCCCCCACCGACCACGACGCCTGGCGGGCCGGCCCGCTCGACCTCGACGACATGGCGCGGCTGCGTGAGCTGGCCGCCGCGATGCCACCGCACGCCCACGCCACCCCGCTCCCCGGTTCCGCCCCGGTGCGGCTGCCGGAACCGGAGCACCGGGTGCGGGCCTTCCTGGACGCGGTCGCCGACGGGCTGCCCCGTACGCCCGCCGCCGAACTCGTCGCCGGCGGGCCGGCGTTCGCCGCGCCGGCCCCGCAGCGCCTCCCCGAGCTGCGGCCCTGGGCGACGGAGGTGGCCGCCGGGCACGACGCGGGGGTGCGGCTCTCCCTGCGGGTGGAGGTGCACGGCGTGGACCTGGGACGGCCGGCGGCGCCGGCGACCGGGGAGCCCACGGGTGCGTCGGGTACGCCCCGAGTGCGGGCGGGAAGCGGGGCGGCGGGCCCGTTGGCAAGGGGTGGCGGCGAGGCGCCCGGTACGGAGGGGGCGGGCGCCGCGCCCTCGGGGGCGACGTTCTCCGCCGTCGTCCAGGTGCACAGCGCCTCCGACCCCACCGTGGTCGCCGACGCCGCCGAGGTGTGGGCGGGAACGGCACCGGCGGGGCGCGAGTTCGGCGCGCGGGCGCGGGCGGAGACGCTGCTGACACTGCGCCGGACGGCCGGGGCCTGGGAGCCGCTGACGCCGCTGCTGAGCGCCGCGGTACCCGATGCGCTGGAGCTGGCGGACGAGGAGGTCGCCGAGCTGCTGGGGCCGGCCTCCGGCGCGCTGGCCGCCGTCGGCGTCCGGGTCCACTGGCCCGCGGAGCTGACGCGGACGCTGACCACGCGGGCCGTGGTGGGGCCGCCGGACGGGCCGGCCGCCGGCGCGTACGGTGCCGGGCCCGGTGGGGTGCCCTCGCTGGTCTCCACCGAGGCGCTGCTGTCGTTCAGTTGGCGGTTCGCCGTCGGCGACCGGGATATCGACCGGGCGGAGTTGGACCGGCTCGCCGAGGCCCGGCGCCCCTGGTGCGCCTGCACGGCCGTTGGGTCCTGTTGGGCCCGGAGCAGGTGCGCGCCGCCCGGGAGCGCGAGGACCGCGCCGTCGCCCCGTTGGACGTCCTGGGGGCGGCGCTCACCGGTTCCGCCCGGGACGAGGACGGCCGGCCGGTGGAGGTCCAAGCGGCGGGCTGGCTGGCGCAGTTGCGCGACCGGCTGGCCGACCAGGAGCAGGCACAGGGGCCGTCCATCGGGCAACCGGCCGGCCTCACCGCCACGTTGCGCGACTATCAGGTGCGCGGCCTGGACTGGTTGCACCGGATGACCTCGCTCGGCCTGGGCGGCTGCCTGGCCGACGACATGGGCCTGGGCAAGACCCTCACCCTGATCGCCCTGCATCTGCACCGGCAGGCCGACCCGGAGTCGAGGAGCTGCTGGCCGAGCTCCAGCGACGCAGCGCGTCCCGGGCCGGCACGGCGGCCGGGGACGGCCGCACGGACGCGGACGCGGCGGGTGTCCCGGCCGGCGCGGCATACGCGGCACCGGATGCACCGCCGCCGCTGCCCGCGCCCCCGCCCCCGCCGCCGGTCGCGGCACCGGGCCCGGCACCGTCGCTAACGGGCGGCACCCCACCGCCCGAAGTGGCCGCGGACGCCCTGGAGTTCCTGCTCGCCGACGCGGCGGCGCGCGCCCAGCAGATGTTGGCCGAGGCGCTGTCCCCCGGGCACGCGGACGGTCCGCCGGCGCCGTCCCTGACGCCCGCGCAGGACGCGGTGCGGCTGGCGGCCGCCGGTCCGGGGGCGACGGCCGCGGCGCGGCTGGCGGACGGTTCGGGGCGCGATGCGCGGGGCCTCGTACTGGCCGTCCGCGCCTGGCAGTTGGGCGGTGCGGCCGGACTGGCGGCCCTTGAGGAGGAGTGGGTGCCGGCGCCGGAGGTGGCGGCGCGGGCGCGGGACCGGCTGGCGGACGCCTGGGCCGACGCGACGCCCCGGCCCCGGCTGCGGGCCGTCGGCAACCGCTGGACGGTCGTGGGCGGCGGCACCCAGCTCCGCTACGGGCGCGACGGCCGGTGGTGGCCGTTCCGCAAGGAGGGCGGGCGGTGGGCGCCCGCGGGGCCGGCGGCGGACGATCCGGTGGCGGCGCTGGCCGGGGTCGCGGCAGAGCTACCCGATGTGCACCCGTAGGGGAATCCCCCCGTGATGCGAGAAACCTCACGTTTGCCCAAGCCTTGACACCTGGTGGTCAGTTCGGGTCGCCACCAATGACAGGATGGAACCGAATCCGCACCCTTTTCGTGCGATTCATTCCGCGACGCCGCCCACTTGCGTCCGCATACGCCCCCGTCCGACCGATCCGACCGTTAGGCCCCGTCCTGCCATGCCGCTCGCCATCCTCCGCCGCCTGCGCGACCGCACGCCGCACAGCCCGCAGCCGACCCTCCCGCACGGGGCGGGCGCGCTGGACCTGTGCGTCAACGATCCCGTCGGACTGCCGATGGCCGGAGTGGAGATCGCCATCCGGGACGCCGGGGGCCGGGACGTCACGCACGGCCGGACCGACCCCAACGGCCGGCTCACGGTGACCCTGCAGCCCGGCCCCTACCGGGTCGTCGTGACCTCCGACGGCTTCCAGCCGGCCCGTTTCGAGGCCGTGGTGGTGGCGGGCGACCGGACCGCGCCCCTCCCGGTCACCCTGGAGCTGGCGCCCGCCCTGCCCCTCCCGGAGGCCGGCCAGTGGCGGCTCGACCCCGACCACAGCGCCATCCGCTTCACCGCCCGGCACATCGGACTGGCCGAGATCCACGGCCGGTTCAACCGCTTCGAGGGCGGGCTGTGGATCGGCGAGCGGATGCAGGACTCCCGGGTCGACGTGACCATCGACGCGGCCAGCATCGACACCGGCGTGCGGATGCGCGACGACCACCTGCGTTCGGCGGAATTCCTGGACGTGGACCGATACCCCCACCTCCAGTTCGTCAGCGACAAGTTCGTCCACAAGGGGGGCGGCCGGTGGGCCGTGCAGGGCGTGCTCTACCTGCACGGCGTCAGCCGCACCATCCAACTGGACACCCGCTACCTGGGCATCGGCACCGGCATCATGGGCGAGACCCGCACCGCCTGCCAGGCCGTCACCGAACTGCACCGCGAGGACTTCACCCTGGACTGGCGCAAGATGCTCGCCAGGGGCATCGCGGCGATCGGCGCTACGATCCGGATCGAGCTGGACATCCAGGCGGTCCGGCCCGAGTAGCCACGCACGGAGAGGTGGTCGCCATGACCGGCCCGTCACCAAAGCCGTCGCCCTCACTGGCCGAGGCGCTCGCCGCCGGCCCGGTGGTCCTCGACGGCGGCCTGTCCAACCAACTGGAGGCCGACGGGCGCGACCTGAGCGACGCCCTGTGGTCGGCCCGGCTGCTCGCCGAGGACCCCGAGGCCGTGGTGCGCGCCCACCTGGCGTACTACCGGGCCGGCGCCCAAGTGGCCATCACCGCCAGCTACCAGGCCACGTTCGAGGGGTTCGCGCGGCGCGGCACCGGGCCCGAAGAGGCCGCCGGGCTGCTGCGCCGGAGCGTCGCACTGGCCCGCGAGGCGGCCGCGCGGGCCGGCGCGGCCGGGACCGCCGGCCCGCTGTACGTCGCCGCGTCCGCGGGCCCGTACGGGGCGATGCTGGCGGACGGCTCCGAATACCGCGGCCAATACGGGCTGTCCGTGGGCGCGTTGGAGCGCTTCCACCGACCGCGCCTGGAGGTCCTGGCCGCCGCCCGGCCGGACGTCCTGGCCCTGGAGACGGTGCCGGACGCGGACGAGGCGCGGGCGCTGCTGCGGGCGGTGCGCGGCCTCGGCGTCCCCGCCTACCTGTCGTACAGCATCGCCGGGGACCGCACCCGCGCCGGGCAGCCGCTGGCCGAGGCGTTCGCGGCGCTCGCCGACGCGGACGAGCTGATCGCGGTCGGCGTCAACTGCTGTGCGCCGGACGACGCCGACGCGGCGGTGGCCCTCGCGGCGCACATCACCGGCAAGCCGGTGGTGGTCTATCCGAACAGCGGCGAGCACTGGGACGCCGCGGCCCGGACCTGGCGCGGCAGCCCGGCGTTCCCCGCCGACCGGGTGGCCGGCTGGGTCGCTTCGGGCGCCCGGTTGATCGGCGGCTGCTGCCGGGTCGGCCCGGAGACCATCGCCGAACTGGCGGCCGTACTGGGCCGCTGACCGGCCCCCGGAAAACGGGGCGCCGACCACCGGCGCGCCCCGTTAGCCTCCCGCCATGGAGTGGGACGACGCGGCGTTGCTCGCGCTGGAAGTGGACACCATCTACGGGCTGGTACCGGCCACCGCCGACGGCCCGGCGACCGTGACGGACAAACCGGTCAAGGCCGTCTGGGCCTGGTCGCCGCGCGCCCGACTGCTGGCACTGGGGCCGGGCGTGACCGGCCCGTTGCCGCCCCCCGCCACCACCGGTAACCAGGAGCAGCCCTACGCCCCGGAGGAGGCTCCCCTGGAGCTGGTGCGGTTGGCCCGTGCCCTGGGGGTGGCCGACCCGGACGCCGCCATCGAGGGCGGCCCGTCGTTGGTCTTCCCCCGCCACCTCCCGGCGCCGCCCCCGGCGGAGCTGCCGGTGATCGTCTCGGACGCCGACGGCCGCCGGGCCGCGGGGCAACTGGAGCGGCCCGGCAACTGGGAGCCCGACGAGTGGGCGGAGTTGATCTCCGGTGCCGCCGGGGAGTGGGCGATGGCCCTGGACGGCCCCGCGCCGGTGTCCATCTGCCACACCCCGGAGGCCAACGCCACCGCCGCGGAGGCGGGATCTGGACCCGCGCGGACTTCCACGGCCGCCGGCTGGCGCCGGCCGTCGTCGCCACCTGGGCCCACCGCATCGCCCGGCACAAGGAGGTGCTCTTCTACAGCACCACCGCCGGCAACCACGCCTCCCGTTCGGTCGCCCGCGCCCTCGGCCTCACCCCGCTCGGCTGGCTCTGGACGCTGCGCTGAGTCGCCCCCAAGGGGCAGCGCGGCCCGGCGCCGCCCCTTGGGGGCGTTACGGAGCCGCAACGGGACGCACCGGCGACAGCGCCCCCGGCCGATGGCAGGATGCAGGCCAACTCGCCGCACCCACGGCCCGGTTGCCCGGCACGGCACTCCTGGAGGACCTGTGACCGCTCGCTCCGCGTTGCCCGTATCAGCCGCCGCGGCGGTAGCCGCCCTCCTGGCGGGCTGCACCAGCACCGCCCCCAACGGGAAGCAGGGCGCCGGCGCCGAACTGGTCCGCCCCGGGACCCTGGTGACCTGTACGCACCTGCCCTACGCCCCGTTCGAGGAGACCCGGAACGGCAAGATCGTCGGCTTCGACGTCGACCTGGTGGACCTCGTCGCCAAGGATCTAGGCGTCACCCAGCGGATCGTCAACACCCCGTTCGAGGGCGTCGAAACCGGCCAGGACTTCGCCATCCGCACCTGCGACCTCGCCGCCGCGGGCATGACCATCACCCCCGCCCGCGCCAAGGTCATGGACTTCTCCGACCCGTACTTCGACGCCACCCAGGCGCTCCTGGTCAGGCGCGGCGCCACCCCGGTCAGGAAGATCGCGGACCTGAAGGGAAAGAAGCTCGGCTACCTGAAGGCCACGACCGGCGCCAGCTACGCCAAGGACCACGGACCGGGCGTCGAGCTCGTCGAGTTCGAGGACGTCGGGCTGCTGCTCGCGGCGGTGCGATCCGGCCAGGTCGACGCCGGCATCAACGACAACGGCGTGCTCCTGGACTACGCCAAGCACAACCAGGACACCGCCGTGACCGCGGAGTTCGACACCGGCGAGCGCTACGGGTTCGCCGTCCGCAAGGGCAACGACGCGCTGCGGCGGCGCATCGACACGGCCCTGGCCAAGGCACAACGGGACGGGAGCTACGACCGGATCCACCGGAAGTGGTTCGGTTGATGCCCCGGCCGCGCTCCCGGCGCCGCCGGGCCCTACTGGTCCGCGGCGCGCACTACGGCGTGCTGGTCGCCGCGGTCGCGGCACTCGCCCTGTTCGCTGACTGGCACCAGTTGGGGACGGCGTTCTTCGACCCCGCCGTCGCCGGGGCGCTGTTCCCCGACGTCCTCACCACCGCGCTGGTCAACACCGTGCGCTACACCCTCCTCGGCTTCGGCTTCGGGCTCGCCCTCGGCATGGTGCTGGCGCTGCTGCGGCTGTCGTCGGTACCGCCGTACCGCTGGCTGGCGGTGGTCTACATCGAGTTCTTCCGCGGGATCCCCGCCCTGTTGGTCTTCATCGCGCTCGGCTTCGGGGTGCCGCTGGCGTTCCAGGTCGCGCTCGACCAGAGCGCCACGGTGATGCTGTCCCTGGGGCTGGTGGGCGCGGCCTACATCGCCGAGACCCTGCGGGCCGGAATCCAGGCGGTGCCCAAGGGGCAGACGGAGGCGGCCCGTTCGCTGGGCATGTCGCGGGGCCGGGCGATGGTCTCGATCGTCCTTCCGCAGGCGTTCCGGATCGTGCTGCCGCCGCTGACCAACGAGCTGATCCTGCTGACGAAGGACTCCTCGCTGGTCTATCTGCTGGGGCTGTCGCTCAACCAGTTCGAGCTGGCCAACTTCGGGCGGGACGCGCTGAACGAGCACAAGAGCCTCACCCCGGTACTGATCGCCGGGCTGCTCTATCTGGTGATCACCCTTCCGCTGGGCCAGGTGGTCCGGCGGCTGGAATCCCGTACGGCGCGGGCCAGATGAGGCGCCGGGGCAGACAGGTGGGAAAACGGGAGGGGAATCGATGACCGGCGGCGGACACGACATCGCCATCGAAGTGCGCGGGCTGCGCAAGGCGTTCGGCGACCTGGAGGTGCTGCGCGGGATCGACCTCTCGGTGGGCCGGGGCGAGGTGGTGTGCCTCATCGGGCCGTCCGGTTCGGGCAAGTCCACGCTGCTGCGCTGCGTGAACCTGCTGGAGGAGCCGACCGCGGGCCGCATCACCGTCGCCGGCACCGAGGTCACCGACCCGGACGTCGACATCGACCGGCTGCGGCGCCGGATCGGCATGGTCTTCCAGTCCTTCAACCTCTTCCCGCACCTGACCGCCCTGGAGAACCTCGCCATCGCCCAGCGCAGGGTGCTCCACCGGGACCGCGCCACGGCCGAACGGATCGCCCGGGACCAGTTGGCCCGGGTGGGACTGGCCGACAAGGCGGCCGCCTATCCGGCACGGCTGTCCGGCGGGCAGCAGCAACGGGTGGCGATCGCCCGCGCGTTGGCGATGGACCCGGAGCTGATGCTCTTCGACGAGCCGACCTCGGCGCTGGACCCGGAGCTAGTCGGCGACGTCCTGGCGGTGATGCGGGCACTGGCCCGGGACGGGATGACGATGCTGGTCGTCACGCACGAGATGGGCTTCGCCCGGGAGGTCGCCGACCGGGTCGCCTTCCTGGACGGCGGGCTGATCGTTGAGGAGGGCACCCCGGAAACGGTGGTCGGCGCGCCCCGGCACGAGCGGACCCGGGCGTTCCTGACCCGCGTCCTCAACCCGGCGGCCACCGAGGTGGACGAGGTGGGCGGCGCGGACCCGGCGGCCGGCCGGCCCGCCTCACAGCGCGCGCCGGCCGCTCCCGGTTGCCGGCTCAACGCAACGGCGCCGTCAGCTTCTTGCTGCCGCTGCGGTTGCCGGTCAGGCTGCACACCACGGACCTGATGCCCACCTTGTAGCCCTCGGCGTTGGGGAACTGCACGTAGGTGCCCTCGGCCGTCCCCTTGGGCTGCTTGGCCGCGCGGTCGTGGAGTTCGACCGAACACAGCGCGGCCGCCTTGTCCTTGATCTCGTTCTCGGAGGTCAGGCCGCGCGGCAGGGTGTAGACGAAGACCACCTCGGCGTCGTGCGGGGCGTGGCAGGAGGCCCGCTCGTTGTTGCCACCGTTGCCGCCCGGCGGGATGTCGTAGCAGTCGCCGGTCCTCAGCCGGTAGAAGGGGGCGGTGGCGCCGGTGGGCGTGGCCGTGGAGCTCTCCGGGGCGCTCGGGGTCGCGGAGTCGGAGGGGGTCGGGGCGGTGGCCGACGGGGTGGCGCTCGCGCCGGTGCCGGGGCCCGGGCTGGCCTGCTTGCCGCCGCCGGCACCGCCGTTGGCCCAGACGAAGCCGCCGATGACCAACGCGAGGACGAGCACGCCGGCACCGATGATCAGCGCGACGGTGGTGCCGTTGCCGCCGCCGGAGGGCGGTGCGGACGGCTGCTGCCAGCCCCCGTTGCCGCCGCCCGGACCAGCACCCCCGGCAGGGCCGAAGCCAGCGGGTGCGCCGTACGGGCCGGCGGGCGGCTGCCCGGCCTGCGGCGTCGACGGCCCGTAACCCCTGGGACCGAAACCACTCGGGCCGCACGCGCCGCCCGTTGGCGGACCGAAACCGCCCCCTCCACCCTGGGGCGGCTGCGGCGGCTGGTTGGACTGCGGAGGCGGGGGAAAGCTCATGCGGAGTTGATCGCTTCTTCGGTGTGGAGTCAGGGACCCGGCGACCGCTCCGGACCGTTCCGACGCGAAATGTCCGCCCTGCGGCCACCGTTGACGACCCGCGGCCCGGTACGGACGGTTCCCGGCCCCGATCGCCCGGACAGACCCTAACGTGCCTGACGTGGCCACTTCACTACCCGGAGGGTGCACCACCTTCGCCGACCTCACCGGGCCGAAGCGCGCCGCCCCGGGCCCGAGCAGCGAACTGCCCCGCCCCCTCGCCGGCCGGCGCGACCACGTCGACACCGCGCCGCGCGACGAGTTCGCCCCGCCGCCCACCGGCTTCGCCGCCCCTCACCACAGCGCCGACGAGCGGCAGTTGGCGATGCGGCGACACCCTCCGCGAGAGCGACGAGGACGGACGGCACGCCGCGGAGATCCGCCCCTCCGCAGGCCGCTCGGCGCCCGATCCACACCCGCCGGCGGGCCCGGCGCGTGTCGTCCACAGGCGCCGCGGGAGCCGTCGCGCGCGCATTACTATGCGGCAGCGCACGGGGTCCGAAGCGGCCGGGGCCCCGCCGCCAGGGCCTGGGCCACCGGCCGCCGAGGGAGAGTGCTCGATGGGCGCAGAGTCGGTCGGACCGCTGGTCGTCGGGGTGGACAGCTCGACGCAGTCCACCAAGGCGCTGGTGGTGGACGCGTCCACCGGCGAGGTGCTGGCCCGGGGGCAGGCACCGCACACGGTCGACGGCACGGCGGGCAAGGAGAGCGACCCCCGGCAGTGGTGGCGGGCGTTGGGCGAGGCACTGGCGCAGTGCGGGCCCGCCGCGCGCCAGGCGTCCGCGGTCTCGGTCGCCGGACAGCAGCACGGCCTGGTCACGTTGGACGCGGCCGGCGAGCCGGTCCGCCCGGCGCTGCTGTGGAACGACGTCCGACCGGCCCGCGAGAGCGAGCAGTTGATCGCCGACGGCGGCGGACCGGCGGCGTGGGCGAAACGGATCGGGAGCGTCCCGGGCCCGGCGTTCACGGTCGCCAAGTGGGCCTGGCTGCGCGCCCATGAGCCGGCGGCGGCCGCCGCCACCGCCGCCGTTCGACTACCGCACGACTACCTCGTCCAGCGGCTGACCGGCCAGCCGGTCACCGACCGCGGCGACGCCTCCGGCACCGGCTGGTGGTCGTCCACCACCGGGGCCTACGACCCGGAGGTGCTGGAACGGGTCGGGCTGGCCCCCGCCATGCTCCCGCGGGTGGCGCTCCCCGGAGAGGCCGCCGGCACCGTGCGGACCGACGAACTACCGTTGCCCCACGGGGCGTTGGTGGCCGCTGGAACGGGCGACAACATGGCGGCGGCGCTCGGCCTGGGCCTGCGCCCCGGGCAGCCGGTGCTGAGCCTGGGCACCTCCGGCACCGTCTACGCGGTCAGCACCCGCCGGCCCGCCGACCCCACCGGCACGGTCGCGGGCTTCGCCGACGCCCGAGGCGACTGGCTCCCCCTGGCCTGCACGCTCAACTGCACGCTCGCCGTGGACCGGGTGGCCGCGCTGCTCGGCCGCGACCGGGAGGCCGTCGAGCCGGGCGGCGACGCCGTGTTGCTGCCCTTCCTGGACGGCGAGCGGACCCCGAATCTGCCGCACGCCTCGGGCCTGCTGCACGGCCTGCGCCACGACACCACCGCCGGCCAACTGCTCCAAGCCGCCTATGACGGCGCGGTGTTCGCGCTGCTGCGGGCGCTGGACGAGCTGCCGGGGACGGACGCCGCGCCCGGCGCGCCGCTGCTGCTGATCGGCGGCGGGGCCCGGGGCGACGCCTGGCGGGAGACCGTGCGCCGGCTCTCCGGCCGGCCGGTGGTGGTGCCCGACGCCGACGAGCTCGCCGCACTGGGGGCGGCGGCGCAGGCGGCCGGGCTGCTACTGGAGGAGGATCCGGCGGCGGTGGCGCGCCGTTGGGGCACGGCCCGCGGCGCGGAATACCCGGCCCGGGAGCAAGACACCGCCACCTGGGGGAGATTGACTGCCACACTGAGCAACGCGGCGCTCCTGTGGGGCAGTTGACCGACGGGGCAATCACCCCGGCACACCGTGCCCACATCGAAAAAACGCTAAACCCTTTCCAGGGAAAGCATTTTCCATGCCACCCATTCGAGCGATTGTGCTGATAAAAACAGCACCACTATCTTCAAGGCGGCGGTGAGCTGCCGGCGGACATTCCTGACTTTCCCCGGTGTACGGTGCCGCAGCCTCCACGAGATAGGTGACATGGTGACGATTGCCGGCGAAACGCTGTCCGGAAGCGCCGAAGAGAGCCAGATTTCCAGCCTGACCACCGCGGCCGCGCGGAATCTGGCGACGACCACCAAGACCGCGCCGCAGATGCAGGGCATCACGTCCCGCTGGCTGCTGCGGCTGCTGCCCTGGGTGCAGGTCTCCGGCGGCACCTACCGCGTCAACCGGCGGCTGGCGTACACCGTCGGCGACGGGCGGATCGACTTCGACATCAACGGCACCTCGGTCTCGATCATCCCCGACGAGCTGCGCGAACTCCCCGTCCTCCAGGACTTCACCGACACCCAGGTGCTCGCCGCGCTTGGCGAAAGGTTCACTCAACACGAGTACGCGCCGGGCGAGGTGATCGCCCAGGCCGGCACCCCGCACGACCGCCTGGTTCTGATCGCGCACGGCCGCGTCGACCGGATCGGCACCGGAAAATACGGTGACGAGGCCGTCCTCGAAGCGCTGGCCGGCGGCGACCACCTCGGTGACGCCCCGCTCAACGCCGCCGACGGCCAATGGGAGTTCAGCTACCGGGCGGTGACCCGGGTGACGGTGATGGCCCTGGCGCGGCAGGACGCCCAGGAGGTCATCGGCCGCTCCCCGGCCCTGCGCGACCACCTCGCGACGGACCCGAGTGGCGACGGCCGACCGGCCAACGCCAGCGGCGAGTCCGAGGTCGCGCTCGCCTCCGGCCACCACGGCGAGCCCGCCCTGCCCAGCACCTTCGTCGACTACGAGCCGGCCCCGCGGGAGTACGAACTCAGCGTCGCGCAGACCGTCCTGCGCACCCACACCCGCGTCGGCGACCTCTACAGCGACCCGATGAACCAGGTCGAGGAGCAGCTCAAGCTCACCGTGCAGGCGCTGCGCGAGCGCCAGGAGCACGAGATGATCAACAACCCCGGCTTCGGGCTGCTCCACAACACCGACCTCAAGCAGCGCATCCACCCCCGCAGCGGCCCACCCACCCCCGACGACCTGGACGAACTCCTCGCGACGGTGTGGAAGGACCCCAGCTTCCTGCTGGCCCACCCCAAGGTGATCGCCGCGATCGGCCGGGAGTGCAGCGCCCGCGGCCTCTACCCGGACGCGGTCGACTTCATGGGCCACTCGGTGCCGTCCTGGCGCGGCGTGCCGATCTTCCCCTGCAACAAGATCCCGGTGACGAAGGAGGGCACCAGCTCGGTGCTGGTACTGCGCACCGGCGAGGAGAAGCAGGGTGTCGTGGGGCTACACCGCAGCGGAATTCCCGATGAATACGAACCGAGCCTTTCGGTGCGTTTCATGGGCATCGACGACAAGGCCATCGCCAACTACCTCGTCAGCGCCTACTATTCGGCGGCCATTCTCGTACCCGACGCGGTGGGACTCCTCCAGGACGTGGAAATCGGGCACTGAGCGGACGAACAGGAGGGACAACTGCCGCCCGCAACGGGCCAGTAGAAACCCTCCGCACCCAACTCCCCCGCTTTCCGGTGCTTTCCCGGAAATCTCCGCAGCGACGTTTCACGCACCGAACGGAACAGGTGACTTCCCGTCATGACCACATCCGTGGACCCCACGTCCGGCCCGCAGACCGACGGCACCGAGCAGCTCCGGTCCAGCCTGGACCCCACGGCCGCCCGCAACTTGGCGACCACCACCAAGACCCCGCCGCAGATGCAGGGCATCTCCTCGCGCTGGCTGCTGCGCATCCTGCCCTGGGTACAGGTCTCCGGCGGCACGTACCGCGTCAACCGGCGGCTGACCCACACCCTCGGCGACGGCGAGGTGGAGTTCATCACCGAGGGCTCCGAAGTCCGGGTGATCCCCCAGGAGTTGCGGGAGCTCCCCCCGCTGCGCGGCCTCACCGACGACGCCACCCTCCAGGAGCTCGCCGGGCGCTTCGTCCAGCGCGACATCGTCCCCGGAGACGTGCTCGCCGAGCGGGGTGCGACGACCGACCAGATCATCCTCATCGCGCACGGCAAGTTCGAGCGCATCGGCACCGGCAAGTACGGCGACGAGCGGGTGCTCGGCGTCCTCGCCGGCGGCGGGGCGGCCGGCGAGGCGGCACTGCTCGCGCCGGACGCGGAATGGGAGTTCACCCTGCGCGCCGCCACCCGCGGCACCATCCTCACCCTCTCCCGCGGCGACTACGAGGAGGTGCTCGGCCGTTCCGCGGCGCTCCGCGCGCACATCGAGGGCGTCCGCACGGCCCTGGTCCCGGCGCAGAACAAGCACGGCGAGGCCGCCATCGAACTGGCCGCCGGCCACAGCGGCGAGCCCGAACTGCCGGGCACGTTCGTGGACTACGAGCGAGCGCCGCGGGAGTACTCGCTCAGCGTCGCGCAGACCGTGCTGAAGATCCACTCCCGGGTCGCCGACCTCTACAACGACCCGATGAACCAGCTCGACCAGCAGTTGCGGCTCACGGTGGAGGCGCTGCGCGAGCGCCAGGAGCACGAGCTGGTCAACAACCGGGAGTTCGGCCTGCTGTACAACGCCGACCTCAAGCAGCGCATCCACACCCACAGCGGCCCGCCCACCCCCGACGACCTGGACGAGCTGATCTCCAGGCGCCGCAAGACCCAGTTCCTGCTGGCGCACCCGCGGACCATCGCCGCCATCGGCCGCGAGTGGAACGCCCGCGGCATCTACCCGGCGACGGTGGACTTCGACGGCACACCCGTGCGCGCCTGGCGCGGCATCCCGCTGCTGCCCTGCAACAAGATCCCGATCAACCCGGACCAGACCAGCTCGATCCTCGCGATGCGCGTCGGCGAGGAGAACCAGGGCGTCGTCGGCCTCCACCAGACCGGCATCCCCGACGAGTACCGCCCGGGCCTCTCGGTCCGCTTCATGGGCATCAACGACCAGGCCATCATCAAGTACCTGGTCAGCGCCTACCATTCGGCGGCGGTGCTGGTGCCGGACGCGCTGGGCATCCTGGAGGACGTCGAGATCGGCCGCTGACCGACCGGGCCGGGGCACCGCCCCCGTCGACCGGACCGGAGACGTCACCACCCGGGTGCCGCCGCCGCACTGACGCCCCGTAAGGGGCCGGAGGTGCGGCGCGGCACCCGGGTGCGTTCGTGCGACCACCCCTGGAATCATTGGGGCGTTGGGCCGATCAGGGAACGTTGAGCGCTTTTGACCCGTCCCGGGCCTTCTTTGGTCAAGCCATTGACGCAACGGCCATTCCCTTGGCAGGACGCGCACTGTTGCGCATGATGAACGCACCGGCATGTGCGTGACATGTACGCGACCACCCCCTCGGTCCTTGTCAGGAGTTCACATGGAACCCGCCCAGCACTTCCCGGCCCGCCGGCGGCTGCTCACCAGCGCCGCCGCACTCGCCGCGGCCGCCGCGCTCACCCCCCTCACCCCGGCCGCCGCGGCCCCGCGCAAACGCTCCGCCCAGCCCGCCGACTACCCGCCCGTCCACTGGACCCCGGCCGACCCCGCCAACTACTCCGCCGCCGACCGCCCGGCGCAGTACGCCATCGACACCGTCATCATCCACGTGACCCAGGAGACCTTCCCGGACACCCTGCGGCTCTTCCAGGACTCCACCCACAAGGCCGCCGCCCACTACGTCGTCCGCTCCTCCGACGGCTTCACCGCCCAGTGCGTCCACGAACGGGACGTCGCCTGGCACGCCGGCAACTGGAGCTACAACACCCGCAGCATCGGCATCGAGCACGAGGGCTGGATCGACGACCCGAAGTGGTTCACCGAGTCGCTCTACGCCCACTCCGCGATGCTCACCGCCGCCATCTGCGAGCGCTACGGCATCCCCAAGGACCGCAAGCACATCATCGGCCACGTCGAGGTCCCCGGAACCGACCACACCGACCCCGGCCAGTACTGGGACTGGGCCCACTACATGGAGCTGGTCAACGGCATGGCCTTCTGGGAAAACCTCCTGGACGCCTGACCCGACCACCTGACGCCTCATAGGGCAACCAGGCCCGGACCCGCCCACACCCGCCGAACCGCCCCACGCACCACACCCCAACCACCCGCCCCAGATAACACCGGGCGACACCGGGCGACATCGGGCGACACAACATCATCACCCAGCTCACCCGCCCCATCCGCCGCCCGCTTCCCCCTCACCCCGCTACACCGTTCCGCGGATGTTCGGCACTCCGCCATCCGCGGGCCACAGCACCACCGCCACCGCCTGGGACAGTTGACGCAACGTCAGGGGGCTGATGTGAAACAGCGGTTGAGCAAGGCCCGAACGGTGACGGCGGTCGCCGTCGCCTGGGGCGTCCTGGTCGGTGGCGCCGCCGCCGGCACGACACGGGCGAACGCCGCGGACGACGGCCTCACCCGATCCACCCCGTTGCGACTGGCGCCCGGGGTGACCTACACCGAATTCCGCATGCCACTGCCGCGCGGCCTCGTCCACGGGCACCTGCTGACCGTGGACCTGTCCGCTCCGGCGGTCACGGTGGACCTGCTCCACCCGGCCGCCGTCGCCGCCCGCACCCGGGTGTCCGAACTGGCCGGGGAGCGGGACGCGGTCGGGGCGGTCAACGGCGACTTCTTCAACATCTCCGAGGCCCAGCACCCCGGGGTCGAGGCCACCGGCTCCTCGGTCGGCCCCGCGGTGTCCTCCGGGCGGGAGCTCAAGGCCGCGGTCCCCAACGGCCAACGCTTCGGCCCCGCCCTTCCACCCGGCGCCACCACCGAGGACGTGCTCGGCGTCGGCTACGACCACCGCGCGCGCCTGGACCGACTGACACTGCACGGCACGATCCGCACCCCCCACGGCTCCTGGCCACTGCGCGGCCTGAACCAGTACGCGCTCCCGGAGGGCGGCATCGGCGCGTACACCGCCCAATGGGGCCAGGTGTCCCGGAAACGGGCGGTCTGCGGCACCGACACCGACCGCGCCGCCGGCTGCGACACCGACACCGCCGAGGTGACGGTCCGCAACGGCCGCGTGACGGAGACCGCCGAACGCCCCGGCGCCGGCGTGATCGAACCGGGCTCGGTCGTCCTGCTCGGCCGCGAGGCGGGCGCCCGTCGACTGCGCACGCTCCACATCGGCCAACGGGTGCGCCTGGCCCACCGGCTCGCCCCCCGCCTGCCGGGCCGACTCCGCTGCGCCGTCGGCGGCTTCCCGGTCCTGCGCAACGGTCGCCCGGCGGGCGGCCTGGACACCGCCGCGGTGACGATGCGCACCTCCGCCGGCACCGCCCACCACGGCCGCACCCTGCTCCTGATGGCCCTGGACGGCGAGAAGGGCCAGCACCAGACCGGCCTCACCGTGCGCGAACTGGCCGACCTGATGGTCCGCCTCGGCGCCCGTGACGCGCTGGACCTCGACGGCGGGGGCTCCTCGACCTTCGTCACCCGCGACCAGCACGATGAGGAGCAGGTCCGCAACCACCCCACGGACGGCAGGGAACGCCGGGTGGCCAACGCGGTGGGCGTTTTCTCCACCGGCTGAGGCGTCGGCCCCGCCGGTGGAGTCGGCCACCGAGGCGCCCACCGAGGCGGCGGCGCGGGGCGTTGGGCGGCGCGGGGCGGAAGGCGAGCCCGATGCGGCGGCGCGGTGGACCGGTGATGGGTCAGGGCAGGTGAGATGGGCCAGGACAGGTGAGGCGAGATGAGCGGGGCGAGACGGGCGGGTGCCTGCCGGGTGTCCGTGCCGGCCGCCGCTTGCTCTTCCTTGTTTCGGCAACGATTACGGAGAGTCGTTCGTTCCTGGACTTTGCTACCTAGGGTGATTATCGGGGGTGAGTCAGGGGAGCACCTAGGGGCGGACGCTGCTGACGACCTCGGCGGCGCCGGCGAGGCCGTGGTGGATGTCCGGGGCGAGGCTGCTGCCCGCGAGGTAGAAGCCGAGCAGTCCGCACACGACGGCGTGCGAGATCTTCAGCTTTCCGCTGCGCAGGAAGATCACGATCAGGACCACCAACAAGAGGATGACGGAGACGGAGACGGCCACGGACACAACACCTCCTCGACCAGCGCCCGAACGGGCGGCGAGCGGTGGCCAGTTTGGCGCATTTCGGGGTATGTGCGGTTCGCGGCGTGGTGCTCCTAATGGGTGATCACTGCGGGTTACGGGGCGGGGTGGCGCCGGGGCGCGACGGCGGCGTTCGGGGCGGGGACTGCGGGCCGGCTCAACTTCCGCACCGGAGCGCCACGTTCGAGGGGTTTCTCGACCGCCGGTAAAGAAGTGGCATGGATCACCCCACCCCTCGCAACGTGGTGCGGCGATTGACCGTCTTAGCGGCCGACATTGCCGCCGCTCCCGTACCCCCCGACGGAAAGCCCGCCCCATGAGCCTGAGCCACGCCCGGTCGTTGAGGCCGTCCCGGTCGCTGTGCGTCGCCCTCGTGCTGATGCCGGTGCTCGGCGTCGGCACGCTCGCGGCGTGCGACGCGGCCCGGGCCTCGGCGAGCCAGGAGCGGCCGGTGCGGGTGGGGCTGGGTTCGGCCGACGGGCAGCCGACGGTACAGGCCGGCGACCGTTTGCAGGTGAGCGCGCAGGGTGGGGTGCTGACCGAGGTCACGGTGACCGATCCGCGCGGGCGGCAGTTGGTCGGCGGGTTCAGTCAGGGCGGGACGGTGTGGACGTCGCGGGCCAAGGCCGCGCCGGACACCAAGTACTCCGTGCTCGCCCGGACCAGGAGCCCGCAGGGCGGGACGAGCGAGGCCAAGGAGTCGTTGACGACCGGGAAGGTGGTCAAGCGGAACCGGTTGACGATCAGCCCGCGCCCGCACGGCGAGGTGGTCGACGCCGACGATCCGATCACGCTGACCTTCGCCTTCCCGGTGCGCAACCGGGCGGCGGTGGAGCGGCGACTGGAGGTGACCACGGACAACGGCACCGAAGGCGGGTGGACGTGGGAGACCTCCCGCGGCGGTCGGGACCGGATCATCTGGCGTCCGGAGCAGGCGTGGAAGCCGGGCACCGCGGTGACCCTGCGGGCCGAGCTGAATGGCGTGGACTCCGGCGGCGGGCGGTTCTTCACCAAGGACTACGGGCTGCGGTTCACCGTGGGTCGGAGTCCGGCCGTCCGGGCGGACCTCGATTCTGACGCGTACATCACACCCGGACTCGGACTTACGCCGGCTTTATGGCAAGGTCCAGGTGGGTGACCCCGTGGCGGTCACCCGACCCTCCTCGCGAGGGACAGACAACGCAGGGGGCGGGGCCGGCGGGTCGGCCGGTCGCAGTGGCAGTGGAACGGAGGCGGGGAGCTCGCGCCTCGTGTTGGACTGCCGACCCCTTTCAGAGCCTAATGTGACGGAATGAGCACCGTGCAGGACCAGGATCAACTCACGGGGTGGCGACGCTTCCGGCGCCGCGTCCCCAATGGCTTTGCCATCATCTTCAGCTTGCTGGGGCTCTTCTGTGCCCTGACAGCGCTGATCGGGCCCCTTCGGCGCGCTCTCCACTCAGTGATCTACTGGCTGGACACGCTCACCATCCCGGTGGCGCCGAACTTCGCCTACGCCGCGTTCCTCTTCCTCCTGGCCGCGGCGATGACCGCCCGGAAACGGGTGGCCCTGTGGTTCGTGGCCGCGTACATGGTGTTGAACGTCCTCGCTGACGCGCTGTTCCTGGCCGCCGGGTACTGGGAGTTCGGCTTCTCCCTGGTGCTGTGCGCCGGGGCGCTGGTGCTGTTGGTGGTGTCGCACCGGGAGTTCTACGCGATCACCCGGCGCGGGGCGTTCCTGCGGGCCGCGTTGGTGCTCGTCGGCGGTCTGGTGACCGCGGTGCTGATCGGCTGGGGCCTGGTGTCGCTGGTGCCCGGTTCGCTGGAGCACGGCGGCGGCAACCGGCTGCTGTGGGCGGCCAATCGCGTCTGCGGTGGGCTGGTCGGCGGCCGGATCGTCGAGGGGCACCCGCCGCACTGGATCGGCACCCTGCTCGGTCTGCTGGGCGCGCTGGCGCTGCTCAACGCCGCCGCCGCACTGTTCCGTTCGCAGCGGATGGAAGCCGCGCTGCACGGTGACGAGGAGGCCCGGATCCGGGCGCTGCTGTCGAAGTACGGCAGTCAGGACTCGCTCGGCTACTTCGCCACGCGTCGCGACAAGGCCGTGGTCTTCTCCCCCAGCGGCAAGGCCGCGGTCACGTATCGGGTCGAGGCCGGTGTCTGTCTGGCCAGTGGTGACCCGGTCGGTGACCGGGAGGCGTGGGGTCCGGCCATTGATGCGTGGCTGGAAGTCGCCGGTCGGTACGGCTGGCAGCCGGCGGTCATGGGGGCGAGCGAGGACGGCGCGAAGGCGTTCGCGCGCGCCGGGCTGGGTGCGTTGCAGCTCGGTGACGAGGCGATCCTGCAGGTGACGAACTTCGATCTGGACGGCCGGGACATGCGGGTCACCCGCCAGGCCGTCAACCGCGTCCAGCGGACCGGTGCGACGTTCCGGGTGCGGCGTCACGCGGAGCTGACCGACGCGGAGATGCAGGAGGTCATCCACCGGGCGGACGCGTGGCGGGACACCGAGACCGAGCGTGGCTTCTCGATGGCGCTGGACCGGCTCGGGGACGGGCAGGACGGTGACTGTCTGCTGGCGGAGGCGTTCGACAGCGACGGCAGGATGATCGCGCTGCTGTCGTTCGTGCCGTGGGGCAAGGACGGCATCTCGCTGGATCTGATGCGGCGCGACCGCAGTGCGCCGAACGGCGTGATGGAGTACATGGTCGCGCAGGTGTGTGCGCAGGCCGGGGCGCTGGGAGTGCGCCGGATCTCGCTGAACTTCGCGGTGTTCCGGTCCGCCTTCGAGGAGGGTTCCCGGATCGGTGCCGGGCCGGTGTTGAAGGTCTGGCGGCGGCTGCTGCTGTTCTTCTCCCGTTGGTGGCAGTTGGAGGCGCTGTACCGCTCGAACTCGAAGTACCACCCGGAGTGGTACCCGCGGTTCCTGTGCTACGCGGATGCCGGTGCGCTGGCGCGGATCGGTATGGCCTCGGGTATCGCCGAGGGCTTCGTGGCGGTGCCGAGCCTGGGCAAGCTGTGGGGCAAGGGGCACAAGAAGCGGGTGTTGGCCCCGGCGAGCACGGCGGGTCTGCCGTCGCTCGACGAGTTGGGTCTGGTGGCGTCCGAGCCGGCCACCGAAGAGGAGCGGCGCGCGCAGGAGTTGGCGGCGCTGCCGGAGCAGGTGCGGGTGCGGCACCAGAAGTTGGAGCGGCTGCGGGAGACGGGCGTCGACCCGTATCCGGTGGGCGTGCAGCGGACGCACACGCTGGGTCAGGTGCGCGAGGAGCACCGGGGGCTGGCGGCCGGGGAGCGCACCGGCAAGACCGTGACGGTGGCCGGGCGGGTGTTGCTGGTCCGGGATCACGGCGGGGTGCTGTTCGCGGAGTTGCGGGACTGGTCGGGCGATCTGCAGATCGCGCTGACGCGGGACGCCGGTGAGTTGCTGGACCGTTTCGGTACGGATGTGGATCTCGGTGACCATGTGGAGGCCGAGGGCGAGGTCGGGGCCAGTGACCGCGGCGAGTTGACGGTGTTCGTCACCGGGTGGCGGCTGACGGCGAAGTGTCTGCGTCCGCTGCCGGACAAGCGGCGGGGGCTGTCCGACCCGGAGGCGCGGGTCCGTCAGCGGTATGTGGACCTGGTGGTCTCGTCGGAGGCGCGGGAGACCGTGCGGGCGCGCAGCACGGCGGTGCAGGCGCTGCGGCAGGGGCTGATCGACCGGGGTTACCTGGAGGTCGAGACGCCGATGCTCCAGCAGATCCACGGTGGTGCCAACGCCCGGCCGTTCCACACCCACATCAACGCCTACGACCTGGACCTGTATCTGCGGATCGCGCCGGAGCTGTATCTGAAGCGGCTCTGTGTGGGCGGTATGGAGAAGGTCTTCGAGATGGGGCGGACGTTCCGGAACGAGGGCATCTCGTACAAGCACAACCCCGAGTTCACGATGTTGGAGGCGTACCAGGCGTTCGCCGACTATGACGTGATGCTCAATCTGACCCGGGAGTTGATCCAGGGTGCGGCGGTCGCCGCGTTCGGGAGCGCCACCGCTCGTAAGGCGGACAAGAACGGGCGGTTGGTCGAGCACGACATCTCGGGCGTCTGGCCGGTGAAGACGGTGTACGGCGCGATCTCCGAGGCGCTCGGGGAAGAGGTGACGGCCGATACCGAGCCGGATGTGCTGCGGAGGCTGTGTCTGGGCGCTTCGGTGCCGGTGACCCCGGAGATGGGTCGGGGCGACGTGGTGTTGGAGATGTACGAGCGGCTGGTGGAGGAGAAGACCACGCTGCCGACGTTCTACAAGGACTTCCCCACGGACGTCTCGCCGTTGACGCGTCAGCACCGGGTGGATCCGCGGTTGGCGGAGCGTTGGGACCTGGTGGCGTTCGGCACCGAGTTGGGCACCGCGTACTCGGAGTTGACCGATCCGGTCGAGCAGCGGCGGCGGTTGACCGCGCAGTCGCTGTTGGCGGCCGGCGGGGACCCGGAGGCGATGGAGTTGGACGAGGACTTCCTCCAGGCGCTGGAGTACGCGATGCCGCCGACCGGTGGTCTGGGCATCGGCGTGGACCGGCTGGTGATGTTCCTGACGGGTCTGTCGATCCGGGAGACGCTGCCGTTCCCGTTGGTGCGTAAGCGCTGATCGCGCGGGGCGCCGGCGTCCGGGCGGTTCGGTCCGGACGCACGGGGCTCCGCCCGGAGTTGGTCCTCAAGCGCCGGACGGGCTGGATTTTCCTCCAGCCCGTCCGGCGCTTTCGTTCGCGTGGGTGTTAGGCGTTGGCCTGGTGGCGGAGGGGTTCGCCGCGGAGGTAGCGGCCGACCTCGGCGGCGGCGATGTCGGCGGCCTTGTGGGCGACTTGTTGGCTGCCGCCGGCGATGTGCGGGGTGAGGACGACGCCGGGGGCGGTGAGGAGGCGGGAGTCGGCGGGGACGGGCTCTTCGGGGAAGACGTCGAAGCCGGCGCCGGCGAGTTGGCCGGAGGCGAGGGCGTCGCAGACCGCGTCGTAGTCGAGGAGGGCGCCGCGGGCGCAGTTGACGAGGATCGAGCCGCGGGGCATCGCGGCGATCTGGGCGCGGCCGATCATGCCGGTGGTCTCGGGGGTGACCCGGGCGTGCAGGGAGACGATGCGGGAGCGGGTGAGGAGTTCGTCGAGGGGGACCTGTTCGGCGAGGCTGGCGAGGGCCTCGGGGCGGATATAGGGGTCATGGACGAGGACGTGGGCGCCCATGGCGCGCAGGACCTTGGCGACGCGGCTGCCGATGGCGCCGAAGCCGATCAGGCCGATGGTGGTGCCGTCGATCTCGATGCCGCAGTTGTCGTAGTCGTAGTAGTCGCCGCGCCAGACGCCGCGGCGGAGGTCGGTGTGGGTGTCGCCGACGCCGCGGGCGGCGGCCAGCAGCAGGGTGAGGGTGTGTTCGGCGGTGGCGGTGGCGTTGCGGCCGGGGGCGTTGCAGACGGCGACGCCGTGGCGGGTGGCGGCTTCGAGGTTGGCGTTGACGGGGCCGCCTCGGCTGGTGCAGAAGAGCTTGAGGTCGGGGCAGTTGGCGAGGATGCGGGCGGTGAGGGGGCCGTGTTCGGTGACGCAGATCTCGACGCCCTGGAGGGCCTCGATCATGTCGTCCTCGGTGCCGGATGCCTCGATGACCTCGGCGACGGGTCCGAACGGGGTGTGTGGCCAGCCGAATTGGAGCTCGCGTATCGCGAGGGGGGTGTCCCCGGCCGCCTTGCGGACGGCGGCGCTGAAGAGGCCGGGGCGGATGAAGTGGTTGCCGGCGGCGAGGACGGTGGTGGTCATGCGGGGTTCTTCTCCTGCGATCGGTGGGGTTGTTGGGGTGGTGAGGGGTGTGGTGGTCGTCAGGGCAGGGCGGGGGCCGCGGTGAGGGCGGGGGCGTTGAGGCGGAGCAGGGCGGTGTGTTCGTCCTCGATGCGGATCTCGGTGAGGGCGCCGTTGTGGAGTTGGGGGAAGGTGCGGCGGTAGGCGGCGAGCGGGATGCCCAGCAGGTGGCAGAGGAGGAGCCGGAGGAGGGTGGAGTGGGCGACGATCAGGATGCGGCCGTGGGGGTGGTCGCGGGCGAGGTCGGCGAGGCAGGCGGCGGCGCGTTCGGCGGCGTGGCGGGGGTGTTCGCCGCCGGGGAGGTGGTGGTCGGCGGGGTCGGTGAGGAAGGCGGCCAGGTGGTGGGGGAAGCGCCCGCGCATCTCGTCGCGGGTGAGGCCCTCGCCCTGGCCGAAGTCGAGTTCGTAGAGCCGTTCGTCGATGTGGAGGGGGAGGTCGCAGGCGTCGGCGGCGGGGGCGGCGGTGAGGCGGGCGCGGGAGAGGGGGGAGCTCCAGATGGCGGTGAGGTGGGCGGTGGTGGCCCAGTGGGCGAGGGTGCGGGCCTGTTCGCGGCCGCGGTCGGTGAGCGGGACGTCGGTGCGGCCGGCGTAGCGGTTCTCGGCGTGCCAGATGGTTTCGCCGTGGCGGACGAGGAGGAAGTCGGTCACAAGGTGGCCTTCCTGAGGGCGTGGTCGGCGACGGCGGGGTCGAGCCAGCCGCGGTGGGTGAGCTCGTCGACGAAGCGGCGGTAGGTGGGCAGGTGGCGGGTGGTGCGGTCGGGGGCGGGGCGGATCTCGGTGCCGGGGCGGACCATGGCGGCGGCGGCCTCGGCGAGGGTGGCGCCGGAGGAGGTGGCGGCGAGGACGGCCATGCCGAGGGCGCCTTCGGCGTGTTCGGGGACGTGGACGGTGCGGCCGAGGACTTCGGCGCGCAGGCGGCACCAGTAGGCGTTACGGGCGCCGCCGCCGGTGAAGGTGAGGGGGCCGTCGGTGGGGGCGCCGAGGTGGTCGAGGTAGTCGAAGCAGAGGCGTTCGAGGCAGGCGACGCCGAGGAGGTAGGCGTGGAACTCGGTGGCGCGGTTGGGGATGTCGCCGAGGAGGAAGGGTTCGGCTTCGGGGGCGTGGAAGGGGAAGCGTTCGCCGCCGGTGGAGACCAGGGGGTAGGCGACGGCGTCGGGGTCGAGGGCGGCGGCCTGGTCGGTGAGGACGTCGAGGTTCTCGCCGTGGAAGTACTGGGAGATGACGCCGGCGCCGCTGCCGGAGGCGCCGCCGGGGAGCCAGGTGGCGTCGGGGCCGCGGTGGCAGTAGACGACGCCGGCGGGGTCGCGGACGAGGTGGTCGCTGCTGCCTTTGAGGACGAGGGTGGTGCCGAGGACGGAGTTCCAGGCGCCGGGGGTGAGGGCGCCGGCGCCGATCTGGGCGGCGCAGCCGTCGGTCATGCCGGCGACGATGGTGGTGCCGGTGGGGATGCCGGTGGCGTGGGCGGCGTCGGCGTGCACGGTGCCGAGGGCGGTGCCGGGGCGGACGACGTCGGGCAGCAGGTCGGCGGGGATGCCGAGGGGGTCGGTGACGTCGTGGGGCCAGCGTTCGGCGATGAGGTGGTAGCCGGTCTTGAGGGCGTGGCTGGCGTCGCTGGGGAGTTGACGGCCGGCCAGTTTCCAGGTGATGAGGTCGACTTGGTGCAGGAGGCGGGTGCCGGTGCGCAGGGTGGGGTCGTGCTCCAGGAGCCAGCGGAGTTTGGGCAGGGCCCAGGAGGGCGGCATGGTGCGGTAGCCGAGTTCCTGCCAGACGGCGGCGCCGGCGGCGTTGATGGCGTCGGTCTGGTCGGTGGCGCGGCCGTCGTCGTACATCAGGCCGGGGGTGAGGGGGGTGCCGTGGGGGTCGGTGAGGAGGAGGGTGCCGGAGGTGCCGTCGATCGCCAGGGCCCGGATCCGGCTGGTGTCGAGGCCGGTGAGGGCCTCGCGGCAGGCGTCGGCGAGGGCGGTCCACCACTCGGTGGGGTCCTGTTCGTGGCGGTTGCCGGTGCGTTTGCTGGTGAGCGGGCGGGTGGCGGTGGCCAGGAGGGTGCCGGTGCCGTCGACGGCGAGGCAACGGGCGCTCTGGGTGCCGAGGTCGAGGCCGAGCCAGATGTCGTCGGGGGCGGGTCCTGGGCCGGTGGGACCGGGGGCGTGCGGGTCAGACACGGATGCCTCCTGGGGCGGGGGTCTCGGCGGGGTGGTGGGTGCGGTCGGTGCGGTGGGCGGTGGGGCGCGGGCGGCGGGTGGCGGCGCCCTGCCAGCCGGCGGTGCGGGCCAGGTCGCGCCAGGCGAGGAAGTCGTCGTGCAGGGCGGCGTAGAAGGCGGCGCGTTCGGGGTCGGGTTGCCAGGTGCGCTGCATGCGGACGTAGGTGTCGGCGGCGCGGTGCATGCTGCTGGCGGCGCCGGTGCGGACCAGGCCGGTGAGGAACGCTCCCTTGGCGCCGATCTCGGTGTCGCCGGAGCGGGCGGTGGGCACGCCGGTGGCGTCGGCGATGAGGGCGCACCAGGCGTCGCTGTTGGCGCCGCCACCGCACAGCCGTAGTTCGGTTGTGTCGGTGCGGGCGGCGGTCAGGCAGTCGCGCAGCACGAGGGAGAGTCCGTCGAAGACGGCGCGGGCGAGGTCGGCGGGGGTGTGTTCGAGGGTCAGGCCCCAGAAGGAGCCGCGGGCGCCGGGGTCGAGGAAGGGGGCGCGTTCGCCGGCGGGTGAGAGGTAGGGCAGGAACATCAGGCCGTGGGCGCCGGGTTCGGATTCGAAGGCGAGCCGGGCGAGTTCGGGCGGGCCGGGGAGGTGGAGGAGGCGGGCGGCCCAGCCGAGGACCTCGGCGCCGTTGAGGGTGGGGAAGGCGCGCAGGACGCGTTCGCGGCCACGGTAGGCGATGTGGACGCCGGAGGGTTCGCCGCTGGTGTCGATGCCGGTGCGGACGATCTCGGTGCACAGGGTGGTGCCGAGGATGCTGCATGCCTGGCCGGGGTTGACGACGCCGACGCCGCGGGCGGTGGCGGCGATGTCGTAGGGGGCCATGACGACGGGGAGGCCGGCGGGCAGGCCGAGTTGGGCGGCGGCGTCGGTGGTGAGCTCGGCGATGCGCTGGTCCTCGGCGAGGACGGTGGGGAGCAGCCGGGCGTGTGCGGTGAGGCCGAAGAGTTCCAGGATGGCGGGGTCGTACTGGCCGGTGGTGTGGTCGAGGAAGGGGGCGGAGGCGTCGGATTCGTCGGTGGCGCGGACGCCGGTGAGGCGGAGGAAGAGCCAGCCGGCGGCGGTGAGGGAGGTGGTGGAGCGGGCGAGCCGGTCGGGGTCGTGGGCGGCGAGCCAGGCGAAGAGGGCGTTGGGCATGCCGGCGCAGGTCAGTGAGCCGTTGCGGCGGAAGGCGGCTTCGAGGAGGCCGTCGCGCTGCCAGGTGGTGAGCAGGTCGCCGGCGCGGCCGTCGGACCAGAGGATGGCGGGGCCGGTGGGGCGGCCGTGGTCGTCGACCAGCCAGGCGCCGTCGCCCTGGGCGGTGAACGAGACCAGCCAGACGGGGTCGTTGAGGTCGGTGAGGACCTCGCGGACGGTGCGGACGACGGCCTGCCAGACGGCGTCCATGTCCTGTTCGGCCCAGCCGGGGTGGGGGCGGGTGACGTGGGTGGCGACGCGGGAGACGGCGATCTCGTTGCCCTGGTCGTCGAAGACGACGGACTTGATGACGGTGGTGCCGGCGTCGATGGTGAGTACGGACATCAGCGGGGTCCTTTCACGCCGAGGCCGGGTGGGTGTGCGGTGCGGCGGCGTGGTCGGCCGCCGCCGGTTCCGGCCCGTCCGGCAGTTTCAGGAAGAGGGTGAGGACGCAACTCACCGCGTACATCCCCGCGAAGATCCAGACCACCCCTTCGACGCCGAGTGGCCCGACGAAGGCGGCGACGACGGCGGGTCCGACGAAGGTGCTGGCGCCGGCGCCGAGGTTGAGGGCCGCCAGTGCCTGTCCCTTGTGCCGCGGCTCCAGGGAGGGCATCAACGCTGATATCGGTACGTATCCCGCCAGAGTAGCGCCGTAGCACGCGGCGACCAGGAGGGCGAGCGGGAAGTTCGGGCCAGCCGTAGTGGGGACGTAGAACAGCAGGAGGGTGCTCAGGGTGCAGCCGGCGCCGCCGCACCAGGCGATGGTGGCGCGCCAGCCGATGCGGTCACCGAGCGCGCCGAACGCGAGGTTGGCGACGATGTTGGTGGCGAACATCGCGCTGAGCAGGTGCAGCCACTGGGTGAGGGAGAACCCCACGGTCTTGGTGAAGTACACCGGCAGGATGACGAAGAAGCCGAACTGGGAGGCGGTGTTGACGACCCGGACCAGTGCGCCGGCGCCGACCCGGGGGTTGCGCCACAGGACGGTGACGCTGCCGACGAGGGTGGCCAGCGGGCCCTCGCCCGCGCCGCGCGGCCGCGGGGCGCCCTGTTCGTCGCGGACCAGCAGGAGGGCGAGCAGTCCGCCGGCGGCCACCAGCACCAGGGCGGACCAGAGGGTGGCGTAGGCGCCGATGTGCGGGATCAGGGCGCTGGCGACGAGGGAGCCGAGGGTGGGCAGGCCGCCGGTGAAGGCGAACCAGAACCAGCCCATGGCGGTGCCGAGGCGGGCGCGGGGTGCGACGCCGGCGATCCAGACGAGGAAGCCGTAGGCGAAGAGCGGGTAGCCCAGGCCGCGCAGGCCGTAGCCGAGGAGCATCAGCGGGTAGCTGCTGAGCGGCAGGGCGGCGGTGAGGAAGAGGAGTTGGAAGGCGGCCCAGAGGGCGAGGCCGGTCCACATCACGCGGCGCGGTCCCCACAGGTCGGCGAGGACGCCGGAGAGCCAGGCGGCGAGGGCGGCGGCGATGCCGTAGACGGTGAAGAGGAGCGCGACGCGGGGTTCGGGGACGCCGCGGTCGATGAGGTACGGGGAGAGGTATCCGGACTCGACGCCGTCGCCGATCATGAAGAGGAGCAGGCCGAGGTAGCCCCAGGCGAGCGTCGGGGGGATGCCCAGGCGGGTCAGGAGCGCGCGGGGCGCGGGCAGCGGAGGGTTCGTCATCGAAGCTCCCCTTCTTCTGCGGCGGGACGGGTGCGGGTGGGTCCGGGCCGGCGGGGGGTGCGGTGGGGCGCGCGGCCGGTGGACGACGCGGTGATGCAACCGCCCGCGTAAAAGGGGCGTCAAGGGTGACCGGAATCTTCCCATTGCCGGGGCGACCTGCCGTGATGCGTCGGTGCGGAACCGCCCTCGGCGGGCACGCGGGCCCGTGGCGCCGCGTTACATTCGTGCGAACATCACGCGGCGCCTTCACTCGGGTGACCGCGGTGCGAACCGGAGGGAACGGGGCGATGGACCGGATAGAGGCCCAGGAGGAACGGCGGCGCCACATCCGGGAGTCGGTGATCTCGCGGGGGTTCGTGCGGACCTCGGAGCTGGCCGCCGAGTTCGGGGTCAGTCTGATGACCGCCCATCGGGATCTGGACGCGCTCCAGGCGCAGGGGTGGTTGCGGAAGGTGCGGGGCGGGGCGACGGGACTGCCGTCGGCACAGTTCCACGGGACGGTCGCGGAGCGCATGGCGACCATGGCGGCGACCAAGCAGCAGTTGGCGCGGTCCGCCGCCGAGCTGCTGGTGCCGGGGCAGACGGTGATGCTGGACGACAGCACGACGTGTCTGATGCTGGCGCACCAGATGCCCGAGCACGCGCCGTTGACCGTGCTGACCAATTCGCTGCCGGCGATCACCACGCTGGCCAAGGAGCCGGGGATCTCGCTGATCACGCTGGGCGGGGCGTACTTCCCGGCGTATGACGCGTTCATGGGGCTGCACACCGCGGAC
The DNA here is from genome assembly GCF_028898845.1 of Streptomyces sp. WZ-12. Lineage (NCBI taxonomy): Bacteria > Bacillati > Actinomycetota > Actinomycetes > Kitasatosporales > Streptomycetaceae > Streptomyces > Streptomyces sp. WZ-12. Next base: position 1,816,549 of record NZ_CP118574.1, read on the forward strand.
GCGGTCCGGGCGTACCGGGCCGATGTGCTGTTCCTGTCGACGACGGCCGTCGCCAAGGGCCGTTGCTATCACACCTCGCCGGAGACGGTGCTGGTCAAGCGGGCGATGATGGCGAGCGCGGCGCGCCGGGTGCTGGTCGCCGACCACACCAAGTTCCGCAAGGACGGCCTGTACGCGCTGGCGCCGCTGACCGACTTCGACCTGTTGATCACCGATGACGGCCTGCCGGCGGACCAGATCCGGGCGGTCCGGGCGGCGGGTACGGAGGTGCGGGTGGTGGAGCAGCGGGGGTGAGGGACGGGCTCGGCCCCTGCCGCGCTCCTGTGTGGTGTCGCGACGGGAATACCCCGCCCCCGCCCGGCCGTTGATGGCCCCGAGGGGGCCCGCGCACCCCCTACGGGATCCGTTCGCCGCTCCCCCAGGGGCCTTCCCGGAGCCGCCCCTACTCCTCCGCCAGCCCCAACACCCCGGGGTGCGTGGCCAGTTCGCGCAGGGTCGCCCGCGGGTCGGTGACGAGGTGGCGCTCGGTGAGGTCCAGGAGTCCGCAGACGGCGCTGATCTCGGCGGAGAGGGTGCCGTCGGCCTTGCGCACGCTCTGCTCGATCACGAAGGTCTTGCCTCGGGCCTTGCCGCCGCGCCAGATGAACGCGCAGGAGACGTCGACCTCGTCGCCGGCGCGCAGTTCCCTGCGGTAGCGGATGGTGGTCTCCAGGGTCACCGGGCCGATGCCGCGGGCGACCAGCGTGCTCTGCGGGACGCCGGCGGCCTGGAGGGCGGACCAGCGGGCGTGCTCGGCGTACTGGAGGTAGACGCTCTGGTTGAGGTGCCCCTGGGTGTCGGTCTCGTAGCCGCGGACGGTGATCGGCACGGTGAAGGGCCCGTCCGCGCCCGCCGCCGTCGTCACAGGTGCCACTTCGGTCACGATCGCTCCTGTCTCCCCAGGGACCACATGCCGGCCCATCGTAGGGGGGAACGCTCAGCCGGTGCCCGGCATTCCGCCCTCCGTGCCGAGTTCCGCCCAGCTCACGACGCGGTCGCACCAGCGCCGGAGCAGCATCCGGTCGTGGCCGACGGCGAGCAGTCCGGCGCCGCTGCGCGCACGGTAGGACTCGACGACGGCGACGAGCGCGGCGGTGGTGGAGGCGTCCAGCATCGCGGTCATCTCGTCGCAGATCAGCCAGCGGGGGCGGAGGACCAGGGCGCGGGCCAGGCAGGCGCGTTGCAACTGCCCGTCGCTGACCTCGTGCGGGCGGCGGGCGAGCAGGTCGTCGGTGAGGCCGACGTCGGGCGCCAACTCCCGCAGGCGGTCTTGGACTTCGGCCTTGCGGCCGGTGGCGCGGAGCGGTTCGGCGATGAGGTCGGCGAGGCGCAGGCGGGGGTCGGCGGAGAGCCGGGGCTGTTGGAAGACGACGCCGAAGGCGGTGCGTTGGGCGCGGGGGGCGCGGTGCCGCCAGCCGGCGGCGGGGGTGCCGTCCAGAAGGACGGTGCCGGCGTCGGGGCGGTGCAGCAGGGCGGCGACCCGGGCGAGGGTGGACTTGCCGCAGCCGCTGGGGCCGAGCAGGCCGACCGCCTCGCCCGGGGCGAGGGTCAGGGACGCGCCGCGGACGACGGGGGCGCCGCGGTCGTATCCCGCGGTGATGTCGCGCAGTTCGAGCACGGTCAGCTCTCTCTCCCGGGCGGCACCGGGGCCGCCGGCGGCAGCGGGTGGTGGCAGGCGACGCCGTCGCGCGGCGCGGGGAGCGTCGCGCAGGTGTCGGTGGCGCGGTCGCAGCGGGCGGCGAACGCGCAGCCGGCCGGCAGGTCGCCGAGTGCGGGCGGCATCCCGGGGATGGGGGTGAAGGCGCGGTCGGGCAGCGCGTCCAGCAGGCCGCGGGCGTAGGGGTGGCGGGGGCCGGGGGCGCCGAAGAACCGTCGGGCGTCGGCGAGTTCGACGATCCGGCCGGCGTACATCACGGCGACCCGGTCGGCGATCCGCTCGGCCGCCCGGAGGTCGTGGGTGATCATCAGCAGCGCGCGGCCGGCGCCGGTGGGGGCGGACGGGGCGGGTCGTGACGGTGCGGCGAGGTGGCGGCGGAGTTCGTCGACGGTGCGGTCGACCAGGTCGCGGTCGAGGCCGGTGGTCGGTTCGTCGGCGAGCAGGAGCGGGGCGTCGCCGGACAGCGCGAGCGCGGTGGCGGCGCGCTGGGCGAGGCCGCCGGAGAGCTGGTGCGGATGGCGGTCGAGGTGGTCGGCGGGGAAGGCGGCGCGTTCCGCGGCCCGTTCGGCGGCCGCGCGCAGCTCGGGGCCGCGCGGGGCTCCGGTCAACTCCCGTACGGTCTCCTCCAGTTGGGAACGGACGGTGCGGACGGGGGTGAGGTGGGCGGCCGGGCTCTGCGGGATCAGGCCGATCCGGCGGCCGCGGACGGACCGGGCGAGCTCGGCCTCGGAGGCGGCGAGCAGGTCGGTCGGGCCGTGGGCGTCGGCGAGGTGCGCGGTCCCGGTTGCCTCGGCGTTGCCGGGCAGCAGTCCGAGGAGCGCGGAGGCCAGGACGGACTTGCCGCAGCCGCTCTCGCCGACGAGGACCAGGCATTCGCCCGGCGCCAGGTCGAAGGCGGCGTCGGTGACCGCGGCGACGGAGCGGCCGCCGGACATCCGGAAGCGCACGGTCAGCCCGCGCACCGAGAGGAGCGGCGCCTCGGTGACGTCGGTCTCCGGCGGAATCCCGTTGGCGTTCACAGCATCAACTCCGATCGGCGGCGCGGGTTGAGCCGTTCCCGCCAGGCGCCGGCCAGGCCCGCGACGGCGAGGGTGGGGACGATGATGAACAGGCCGGGGAAGAGGGTGGGCCACCAGTCGCCGGCCAGCAGGGAGCTGCGGGCGGCGTTGGCCATGATGCCCAGGCTCGCCTCGTGGGCGGGCAGCCCGAGGCCGAGGAACGACAGGGCGGACTCGTGCCAGATGGCGTGCGGCACCATCAGGACGGCGGCCAGGCCGGCCTGTGGCAGTACGCCGGGTAGGAGGTGACGGGTCGTCACCCGCCAGCGGGAGGCGCCGCCGGACAGGGCGGCGTCGAGGTAGGGCCGGGAGCGCAGCGAGAGCACCTCGGCGCGGACGATCCGGGCGGTGGAGAGCCAGTGGGTGAGCGCCACCGAGATGATCACCGGCCAGACGCCGGGCCGGAACATGGCGACGATGAAGATGCCGAGCAGCAGGTGCGGCACCGAGGAGAAGAGGTCGACCAGGCGCATCACGGTGCGGTCGACCCACCCGCCGAGTGCGCCGGCCAGTGCGCCGACGGCGGTGCCGATGACGGTGGCGACCAGCGCGGCCACCACGCCGACGAGCAGCGAGACCCGCAGTCCGTAGACGCAGCGGAGCAGCAGGTCGCGGCCGACCTCGTCGGTGCCGAACGGGTGGGCGGCGGACGGCGGTTGGAGCTTGGCGGCCAGGTCCACGGCCTGCCGGTCCAGGGGGAACAGCAGCGGCACGAGGACGACGACGAGGACGATCACGGCGAGCAGCGCGAGGCAGGCGCGGAGCCGGCGGGCGTGCCGCGGCGCGGTGTCGCGGCGGCGCGCCGCCTTGGTCGACGTGGCGGACGTGCTGGACGTGGTGGTGCTAGCCATCGAATCCCACCCTCGGGTCGGCCAGTCCGTAGAGCAGGTCGGAGAGCAGGTTGCCGGCGAGGACGGCGGCGGTGGCGAGCACCGTGAGCGCGGCCAGCAGGGGGAAGTCGACGCTGGTGGCGGCCTGGACGGTGGCGGCGGCGATGCCGGGCCAGCTGAAGACGGTCTCCACCAGGAGCGCGCCGGTGATGAGTTCGGGCACCCGGGAGCCGATGAGGGTGAGGACGGGGAGCAGGCCGGAGCGCAGGGCGTGGTGGAGCAGGACGGTGCGCTCGCGCAGCCCGCGGGCGCGGGCGCCGCGCACCGGGTCCTCGTCGAGCGCGTCGCCGACGCCCTGGCGGACGTAGAGCACGAACCACGGGAGTTGGGAGACGGCCAGCACCACGGTCGGCAGCGCGAGGTGGCGGGCTATCTGGTCGGCGGTGACGAGTTGGCTGCCGGTGTCGGTGAGGCCGCCGGCCGGGAGGACGCCCAGCTTGAGCGCGCAGAGCCAGACCACGAGCAGGCCGAGCCAGTACGGCGGGGCGGCCTCCAGGACGTAGGCGACGGAGGTGACGGCGCGGTCGAAGGCGCCGCCGCGGCGCCGGGCGGCCAGTACGCCGAGGACGGTGCCGGCGAGCACCGCGAGGGCGAAGGCCAGCGCGCACAACAGCAGGGACCAGCCCAGGCGTTCGCCGATGACCTGGGAGACGGGGGCGCGCAGGCTGGTGGAGTCGCCGAGGTCGCCGGTGAGGGCGTGGGTGAGCCAGTGCCACCAACGGGTCAGCAGGGGTTGGTCGACGCCCAGGTTGTGGCGGAGTTGGTCGAGGTTCTCCTGGGAGGCGGTGAGCCCGGCGCCGCCGGCGTAGGCGCGCACCGGGTCGAAGGGTGAGGCCGCGGCGATCGCGAACACCCCGAGGGTGACGGCGAGGAGGACGGGCACGGCGGTCAGCGCCCGCCGTGCCGTCATCCGCGCCATCGGCCCCCAGGGCAAGGGGCGGTGGCGCGTGGTCACTTGGTGGGCTGCCAGTCCTCGACGTTCCACCAGGGGCCGGAGGCCAGGCCGTGGTCGTGCGGTTCGACCTGGGTGGTGAGGTCCTTCCAGCGCTTGTCGGTCACGTAGACGTGGTCGACGTGGGTGAGGAAGACGTAGGCCGGGTCCTTGGCGAGTTCGCGCTGGACGGCGTCGTAGGCGGCCTTGCGGGCCTGGCGGTCGTCGGTGCGGCGGGCCGCGACGAGTTGGTCGTCGACGGTCTTGTTGGCGTACCGGGACATGTTGTTGAAGCCGTCGCCGGCGAGCGAGGAGTGCAGCAGCAGGTACTGGTCGAAGTCGGGGTCGGCGGGGCTGCCGCCGCCGGCGAGGACGGCGTCCTGCTTCATGTTGGGCTCGATGGCCTCCCAGGTGCCGGACTCGACCTTGGCCTCGATGCCGGCCTTCTTGGCGTCGGAGGCGAAGGCGAGGGCGTGCTCCTGGCGGAGCTTGTCGCCGGAGAGGTACCAGAGGGTGAAGGAGGCGCGCTTCCCGTCCTTGGCACGGATGCCGTCGGGGCCCTTCTTCCAGCCGGCGTCGTCGAGGAGTTGCTGGGCCTTGGCGAGGTCGTGGGGGCGCTCGGTGCCCTTGGCGAACCAGGGGCTGTCGGTGGGGACCGGCCCGTAGGCGGGCTTGCCGGCGCCGCTGAGGATGCCCTTGACCATGGCCTGGCGGTCGACGGCGAGGTCCAGTGCGCGGCGCACGGCCAGGTCGCCGGTGACGGGGTTGGCGGTGGGGAGGGTGACGTTGCGGTAGTCGAAGGTCTTGGCGGCGAGGGTGGTGCGGTTCTTGTCGCCCTTGAAGGTGGCGGCGAGTTCGGGCGGCAGGATGGCGCCGTCGAGGTCGCCGGAGCGCAGCCTGGTGGCGCGGATGTCGTCGTCCTTGATGACCGCCATGGTGAGGTGCTTCACCTTGGGCGCGCCGCCCCAGTAGTGGGGGTTGGCGGTGAAGGTGAGCTTCTCGCCCTTGGACCACTTGGTGAGGACGTAGGGGCCGGTGCCGACGGGGTGGGTGGTGAAGTCGCCGGTGTTGACGTCCTGTTGGCCGGCGATGTGCTGCGGCGCGATGGGCAGGACGGTGCGCTCGGCGAACGGTGCGTAGGGGTACTTCAGGTGGAAGACGACGGTCCGGTCGTCCTTCTTCTCGACCTTGTCCAGGGCGTCGAGTTCGGCCTTGGAGGCGTTGTTGGTCTTCTCGTCGAGGATGGTGGCGTAGGTGAAGACCACGTCGTCGGCGGTGAGGGGCTTGCCGTCGCTGAACTTCACGCCCTGGCGGAGGGCGTAGGTGTAGGTCTTCCCGCCGTCGGTGACCTTGGGCAGTTCGGCGGCGAGCGCGGGCGTCAGGCGCATGTCGGCGTCGTGGGTGAGCAGCCCGTCGAAGATCTTGGAGTTGCCGTCCTTGCCGTAGCCCAGCAGCGGGCTGAGCGTCTCCGGCTCGAAGGCGATGCCGACGACCGCGGTGTCGGTGGGCTTGCCGCTGCCCCGGCCCTCGTCCGGAGCGGCGCAGGCCGCCGCGGTGAGCGCCATCGTGGCCGCCAGCGCCGTGGCGGCCACTCGCCGTATGGACCGGGAGGTCATGCCCACACCCCTCTTGGAGATCGACTGTTGTTGCGAATGGCTCGCATTTGTGCGGTTGCCATTAAAGCAGTCGTAAAAGCGGGGTCATGAATCGGTCCCCGGTGGCTGGAAAATGACGGTGTTGGCCGGGGCGGGGCGGGGCGGGGCGTCAGGAGGTGCCGGTCACCAGTCTCAGGTTCCACTTCCGGAGCGGCTTGTCGATGGGTTGGAAGATGGTGACGGTGTCTCCGCCGGTGTCGCAGGTCGCCGCGCCGCCGCCGGAGTGCACCCCGACGGCCTTCGGGGCGCCGGGCTGGGTGACGTAGGAACCGCCCGAATCCCCGGCCGCGGAGCAGGCGTTGGTGAACGAGAGCCCGGGGATGACGGTGTTGCCGTAGTCGACGGTCTGGTCGGTGCGGGTGATCTCACCGCAGCGCCAGCCGCTGGTCTGGCCTGAGTGGCAGATCGACATCCCGACGATGCCCTGTTGGAAGCCGGTGATGGTGACCGGGCTGCCGCCCTCGCCGGCCACCGTGGGGCTCACCTTCCAGCCCGGCTGGTCGACCGCCACCAGGCCGAAGTCGCCCTCCTGCCCGTTGACGCTGTGGGTGCCCTGCGGGTTGGAGGTCCCCAGCCGGGTGCCGTCCTTGCCGAACGCGGGCTGGTTGGGCTTGAGGGTGCAGTGACCGGCCGTCACGAAGCCGCGGGCGCCGCGGGCGCCGGTCACCGAGAAGCCGATGGAGCAGATCCCGTCGGCGCCCGGCATCCAGCGCTCGCCGCCGACGACGGTGCCGTTCTGCTGGCGCGGCGCCTGGTCGTCGCGCTCGACGGTGACCGGGACCCGCGAGCGGGCGGCGAGTTGCCGCACCGCGCTCTCGAAGCCGGCGGTGCGCAGGGTGCGCGTCGAGCGGTCGACCCGCACCGCCACCGCGTTGGCGCGCTCGTCGATGCCCCAGCCGGTGACGCCCGGGACGCCCCGGCCGGCCCGGTCGGCGATCTGCCGGACCACACCGAGGAGCGTCGCCCGGCTGTGCCGGACGGTCCGCGGCAGCGCGCCGGCGGCTCGCACCCGGCGGGCGTCGGCGGGGTCGGTGACGGCGACCACGAGGCGGCCGGCCACCTTGTCGAACCACATCCCGGCGGGCGGCGCGGCCAGCGCCCGGCGCACCGCGAGGGCGGCCTGCTGCGCCCGGGCCTCCTGCGCGAGCCGGGTCCTGGTCTGGGCCGACGACAGGCCGAGGTCCCGGCGCATCGCGTCGAGCATGCCGGCGCGCGAGGTGGGCCCAGGGCCGGGGTCGGAGTGCGGCAGGGCCCGTGCCGGGCCGGTGGGGACGACGGCCGCCAACACGGCGGCGGCCGCCGCGCTGACGAGTGCGGCCTGGGAGGTGCGGCGTTCCATCGGGGTCTCCTCGCGGTGTCGAGTGCACGTCGGGCCCGGACTCGGACGTGCAACGAGACTCGTCGACACCGTGGCGGGCAGCACCAGGGAGCCGGTCGGCACCCATGCCCGCCGAGTTCCCCCGCGCGCCCTCAAGTCCCCGCCGTCCGCGGCCCGGTCTGGATCGACGCACCATCCGGGGCACCGCGGAACGTCCCCTGCTCGGCCGCCCGCCATCTGGGAGCCGGGGCACCTGAATGTCCGTCATGCCAGGTGGCGGGGGCGCGCTGCGGCTGTGCCGGAGGGGCGGGGCGCCCGGGAGCCGCGAGGGCGCTGCCGGGGTCTTACCCGGCAGCGCTGGCGGGACGGGTGGGAACGGGCCGGGGTGGGCCGCTCAGAAGTCCCCGCCGAAGCCCCCGTCTCCCCCGCCGCCGAAGTCGCCGCCGCCGAAACCGCCCCCGAAGTCACCGGGGTCGAAGTCGGCACCCGTGACGTCGCCGCCCTCGGCGCCGCCGTAGCCGCCGAAGTCGGCGCCGTAGGCGGGGGTGGTCATCATCATGTGGCCGAGCGCGGTGCCGACGAGGAGGCCGGGGAGCAGGCCGCCGCCGAAGTAGCCGCCGGCCCAGGGGGCGTAGGCGGGGCCCGCGTCCCAGTAGGGGCGGTCGCCCTGCGGGGTGCGGACCGTACGGGCCAGCGGTTCGAGGCCGTCCGCCAGGCGGCTCTGGTCGGCGGCGCATACCGGGACGGTGCGCGGGGCGCCGCCGGGCGGGGCCCAGGTGGCGTCGGCGATCGACGGGCCGTGCCGGGGGTCGAAGAAGCACGGCAGCCGGCGCTCGGGCAGTGGCCGGCCCTCGCGGCGGGCGGCGAGGGTGGCGAGGGCGAACCGGCCCTCGTCCAGTTCCTTGGTCACCGCCTGGACGTCGCCGGGGTGTTCGGCCGAGGCCATCGCCGACTTGGCGTCCTCGTAGGCGTCCAGGGCGTGGGCGTAGTCGGCGCGCATCGCGTCGTCGGCGCCGGGCTCGCCCGGGTCGAAGTCCAGCCGGTCCAGCTCCTCGCCGAAGGCGGTGATGTCCTCGTCGACCACGACCCGCAGGTCTTCGAGGGCGGCGCGCTCCTCCTCGGCCCGCTTGCGGCGGTTGCGGCGGGCGATGGCGTAGGCGCCACCGCCGCCGATGGCGATCAGCGCGCCGAGGCCGACGACGGTGCCGGTGTCGATGCCGCCGCCGGTGCCGCCCCAGGAGGCCGGGGCGCGACCGCGGGCCTCGGTGGTGGCGGTGTCGACGAAGCTGTTGAGGCGCTCGGAGACGGTGGGGTACTGGGAGCGCTTGACGGCGCCGACGAGGTTCTGGACGGCGGTGCGCGGCATCACGCGGGGGTCGGCGCCGGCGTTGAAGCCGTCGCCGAACTCCACGGCGTAGACGCCGCTGATGCCGACCTTGGTGCGCAGGTCCTGGAGCAGCGTGGACGGCTGGTAGTCGGAGGTGCGGGGCAGGACGGCGACGAAGACCGGTTTGCCGGAGTCCTTGATCTTCTTGGCCAGGGCGTCCGCCTGGCTGGCCGAAAACTGACCCGAGGCGCGGGGGTCGACGTAGACCGGGCCCTTCCGCAGGGCGGCGGCCGCCTCGTCCAGTCCACCTGCGGCGTGTGCACCGGGTGCGGCCGCGGTGACCATCGCGAGGAGGGCGGCCAGCAGCAGGAGCACCGGTCCGATCAGCACACGGCGGGAGGCGGTCTTCATGGCTCCGACGCTACCTGAACCGCACTTTCAAGACACCCTCGCCAATTTACGGATTCTTTACTGATCGTCGCGCTGCGGCGCTGAGTATCCCGCCCCGCGCGGACCCTGTCGCGCCGGAACTGCCCATGCAGGTGGTCGCCGGGCGCGGCTTTTTGATGATCAAGGTCGCCGGGGATGCTCCGGCTCGCCCCTCCCCGAGGAAAGGAGGACACCATGAGCAGGGTCGCCGAGGCGGCGAACTCCCTCGCCATCGCCGTCGCCGCCACCGCGGTCGGCTGCACGCTGGTCCTCGAACTGGCCCCCGCACACCACCCCGGCATCGGACAGCCCGCCGCCCCCGGCCGCGCCAACACCGCCGTCGCCCACGACGGGGCACAGCGCCCCGTCGGACCCGGCGGGGCGGCGGCGGCCCGGGCCGCGACCGCCGCGCTCGGGCGCCGCACCGGCCCCCGGCCCGGTGCGGCGCCCCCCGGCGCCGGCCGGATCCGGATCACCGCGCCGGCCGGCCCGATGAGCCTGCGGCCCAACGGCAGCTTCCCGGTGACCTGGACCAACACCACCGGCACCGAGGTGGACGTCTGGCTCAGCGCCGCCGCCGGCCACGGCCGCATACAGCGACTGGCCCTGGTCTCCCCCAAGGCCGGCGCCGCACCGGCGGGCGAGGCCCTGGTGACGCTCCCCGCGGTCCCGCCCGGATCGAAGTACGCCCTGGAGGTGGCCGCCGGGAACGACACCACGCGCGCCTTCAGCCGGCCGTTCGCCATCACCAAGTGAGGGAACGCGGAAGGGAGTTGGCGGGGAGATCCGCTCAGCCACGGCGTGGCCGGACCGGTCGGTCCGGCCACGCCGTGGCGTGTTGGTCTCGGCGCACCGGGGCCAACCGGCCGGGTGGGAGCGGAAGTCACCACCCCGCGGGCGCCCCGGTGGCGGGCGTCCGGTGCGCCCGGCGCCGGCCGGCCCCTTCCCTCTCCCCCTCTTACGGCTCTTACGGCGCCGCCAAGTCCACCAGTCCTGCCAGCGTCTCCCGGTGGCGTCCCGGTGTGCCGAGGGCGAGTTCGTCGGCCTTGGCGCGCTTGAGGTAGAGATGGGCCGGGTGTTCCCAGGTCATGCCGAGGCCGCCGTGGAGTTGGATGCACTCCTCGGCGGCGCGGACGGCCACCGGGGCACAGAAGGACTGGGCCACGGCGACCGCCAGTGGCGCCTCGGGGTCGTTGCCGGACAGGGCGTCGGCGGAGTTGCGGGCCGCGGCCCGGGCCGAGGCGACGTCGAGCCAGAGGGCGGCCATGCGGTGTTTGAGGGCCTGGAACGAGCCTACGGGGCGGCCGAATTGGGTGCGCTCGCCGGTGTACCGCACGGTTTCGGTCAGGCACCAGTCGGCGAGGCCGAGTTGTTCCGAGGCGAGGAGTCCGGCGCCGGTGAGCAGCGCGCGGTCGAGCGCGGCGCGGGCCCGGTCGCCGCGGGCCAGTGGGCGGCCGGCGGCGGCGTCGAGGGTGAGGTGCCCCAGGGGGCGGGTGAGGTCGAGCGGGGTGACCGGCTCGGTGCGCACCCCGTCCGCGGTGGCGTCGACCGCGTGCAGCTCCGGGCCGCCGGGGCCCTCGGCCGGGACGAGCAGCAGCCCGGCGCCGGCGACGTCCGCGACCGAGGTGACGCGCCCGGTGAGCCGGCCGGCGGCGTCCGCCCGTACGGGGGCCGGGCCGGTGTCGCCTGGCGCTGTGGTCAGCGGGACGGCGAGCGCCCCGAGCGTGCGGCCCTCGGCGAGCGCGGCCAGGGAGTCGGCGACCTCCGCACGGTCGGTTTCGCAGCCGAGGAGCGCGGTGACCGCGAGGATCGCGCTGGTGAGGTACGGCACGGGGGCCATGGCGCGGCCCAGTTCTTCGAGGACGACGGCGGCCTCGCGGGCGGTCGCGCCGGCGCCGCCGAGCCCTTCCGGGACCAGCAGGCCGGTGACGCCGATCTCGGTGGCCAACGCCCGCCACAGGCCCGGGTCGTGGGGCCGGCCGCTCTCCAGGCCGGCGAGCACGGTGGCCGGATCGCAGCGGTCGGCGAGCAGGGCCCGTACGGCGGCGCGCAGGGCGTCCTCCTCCGCGGAGTAGAGGAGGTCGGGCTCGGGCTCGGGGGTCGTGAGGGTCATCGGGGGAGGTCCTTCCACGCGATGTCCTTGTCGGTGCGCGGTTCGGGCGGGAGGCCGAGGACGCGCTCGGCGACGATGTTGAGCAGCACTTCGGAGGTGCCTCCCTCAATGGAGTTCCCCTTGGCGCGCAGGTAGCGGTAGCCGGCCTCGCGGCCGGTGAAGTCGACGCCCTCCGGGCGGCGCAGCGTCCAGTCGTCGTAGGTGAGGCCCGCCTCGCCGCGGAACTCCACCTCCCAGCCGCTGATCTGCTGGGCGAGGCGGGCGAAGGCCAGCTTCATGCCGCTGCCTTCGGGGCCGGGTTGGCCCAGGGGGGTACCTCCCGCTCGAACGGAGTTGAGAGTGGGGGACAGTTGCTGGCGCAGCCGTTCGCCGGTGAGGCGGGCGACCTCGGCGTCCACCCAGAGTTTCAGCAGGCGTTGGTGGAGGTCGTGGGTGCGCAGTTCGGGGTGGTCGCGCCAGGCGGTCGACGCCACCTGGATCATCCCGCCCTCGCGCGGGGTGCGGGCGCCGCCGATGGCGACCCGTTCGTTCATCAGCGTGGTCCGGGCGACCTGCCAGCCGTCGCCGACCGCGCCGAGGCGGTGGGCGTCGGGGATGCGGACGCCGGTGAGGAAGACCTCGTTGAACTCCGCCTCGCCGGTGATCTGGCGCAGCGGGCGCACCTCGACGCCGGGGTCGGTCATGTCGCAGACGAAGTACGTCAGTCCGCGGTGCTTGGGCACGGCCGGGTCGGTGCGGGCGACCAGGATCGCCCAACGCGCCAGGTGGGCACTGGAGGTCCAGACCTTCTGGCCGTCGACCAACCAGTTCCCGTCCGCGTCCCGGACGGCGCGGGTGGCGAGCGCGGCGAGGTCGGAGCCGGCGCCGGGCTCGCTGAACAGTTGGCACCACACCTCCTCGCCGGTCCACAGCGGCCGCAGGAAGCGCCGTTTCTGCTCCTCGGTGCCGTAGCGGAGGATCGTCGGCGCGGCCATGCCGAGGCCGATGCCGATCCGGCCGGGGTCGTTGTCCGGGGCGTCGACGGCCGCCAACTCGGCGTCCACGACGGCCTGGAGGGCGCGCGGGGCGTCCAGGCCGCCGAGCCCCTGGGGGAAGTGGACCCAGGCGAGGCCGGCGTCGAAGCGGGCGCGGAGGAAGTCCAACCGGTCGGTGGTGCCCGGAGTGTGGGCGGCGAGCAGGTCGGCGGTGCGGCGGCGCAGGTCGGCGGCGTCGGTCATCGGGGCTCCCCCGTTCCGGGGACCACCACGAGGCGGCCGACGGAGTCCCCGTCGGCGACCCGCTGGACGGCGTCGGCGGCCTCGGCCAGCGGCACCCGCCCGCCGATCAGCGGCTTGATCGCGCCCTGGGCCGCCAGCTTGGTCAGCTCCTCGTGGCAGGCGTCGACGGCGGCCGGGTCCTTGGTGTTGTAGAGCCCCCAATGCAGGCCCAGGATCGCGTAGTTCTTGACCAGGGCGTGGTTGAGGCCGGGGGTGGGGATGGCGCCGCCGGCGAAGCCGACGACGACGATCCGGCCCTCGAAGGCGATGCACTTGGTGGACTTGGCGTAGGCGTCGCCGCCCACCGGGTCGTAGACCACGTCGGCGCCGCGCCCGTCGGTGGCGTCCTTGACCGCGGCGACGAGGTCGTCGGTGCGCCGGTCGAGCACCAGGTCGCAGCCCAACGCGCGGGCGGCACGGGCCTTTTCGGGGCCGCCGACGACGCCGATGACCCGGGCGCCGGTGGCCTTGCCGAGTTGGACGGCGGCGCTGCCGACGCCCCCGGCGGCGGCGTGCACCAGCAGCGTCTCGCCCGCCTGGAGCCGGGCCCGGCGGTGCAGGCCGAACCAGCCCGTCTGGTAGCCGATGTGCAGCGCGGCGGCCTCGGCGTCGTCCAGCGCCTCGGGGGCCGGCCGGACGGTCACGGCGTCGACCACCGCCAGCTCCGCGAAACCGCCGCCGGGCAGCGCCGGTTGGGCCAGCACCCGCGCGCCGATCTCGCCGGCCGCGCCCTCGCCCGCGGCCAGCACCTCGCCGCAGATCTCCACGCCGGGGGTGAACGGGAGCGGCGGCCGGACCTGGTACTGGCCCCGGCACAGCAGCGCATCGGGGAAGTTGACGCCGGCGGCCCGTACCCGCAGCAGCAGTTGGCCCGGGCCCGGCTGCGGATCGGGCACCTCCTCCAGCCGCATCACCGCTCGCGGCTCCCCGTTCGCGTGCACGCGCCATGCCTTCACCTGATGCCTCCACAGATGGTGGGTCGACCGGGCCGGTGCGGGGTCGGATCCGACCCTCGCCACGGGGCATACTAAGCGGTCGGTATCGGTGAAGGAACAGTTCCGGCCGGACCCTTCGCGGGCGCACCTCCCCACCCCGGGGGCGGGTGGCTGCCCTTGGCGGGGACGGGCATCCCGGCCGCCGCGCCACGCCTACTCGCCGCGGAAGACCTCCCAGACGCCCGGGTCCTCGAACCCGAGCGCCCACAGCCCCCTCCCCCGCACCCCGTACGCCGCCAGCAGCGGCAGTTGGGCCCGTACGCCGCGGGCGTCCTGGTACCAGACCTCGTGGTGCGCGCCGCCTTGTTCGTAGGAGAAGTGCGGGGTGCCGGAGGCCGCGTCGAAGGTGTAGGGGGCGCCCACCCGCTTGCGCAGCGCCTCGGCCTCCCACCAGGTCCGGTGCGTGGCGCGCCGGCCGCTGCCGGGCACCCAGTCCCAGCCGTAGCCCGGGAAGGCCAACTCGATCCGGTCGCGGGGGATGTCGGCGGTGGCCTGTCGCAGGATCTGCGCGTACCAGTCCTTCGAGGACAACGGTCCCGGCTCGCCCATGGACCAGTGCAGGTCGTAGCCCATGTACCGCACGGTGTCGGCGAGCGCGCCCAACCGGCCGTAGTCGAAGGCCGGGTGCGAGGGCATCACCGTCACCACGCACGTCTTGCCGCGCCGGTGCAGCCGGGCGCAGAGCTCGCCGACGAGCGCGACGTAGCCGCTGCGCACCCGTTCCCGGGTCGCCGCGTCCCCGGTGACGGCCATGGTTTCGTAGTCCAGGTCGATGCCGTCGTAGTCCTGGCTGCGGACCACCGCCAGCAGCGCGTCGACGTGGGCCCGGCGGCGGGTCGGGTCGTGCAGCAGGGCCGCCATGGTCGGGGCGTCCGGCGTCTCGGTCACCGTCGGCACGACGGCGAGGCCGGCGCGGCGCAGCCCCGCCACGAAGTCCGGCCGGACGGCGCCGGGTCGGCCGGTGACCGCGCGCCCGGAGGTGGTCTCGTACCAGAAGGGGCTGACGGTGCGTAGCTGATCGGCGTGCGCCAGCGCGTCCCGGTAGGCACCGTCGACGTCGCCCCAGAACGGCAACCAGGCCGACATCCGCGGCCGCCGCTCGCCCGGCCGGGCCGCCCCGACCGCCGCGGACGACGGCACCGCGCCCGCCACCAACACCGCGGCCAACAGCCACGCCCCGCCGGACCGCCCCAGGAACCGCCATCCTCGTCTCATCTCCCGAGCGTGGCCCGGGGCGGCGACCGGTGCGCCGCCTACGGGGCCGAATGGCGGGCCGGGTGGGCCCGTTGGGGAGGCCCTCGGCGTATTGCCCCGCACCGTCGCCGTCGAGCGGGCGACGGAGTCGGTGGGCCGCCGGTCAGGCGGTGGCGGGGGCCGCGGTGTGGTCGTCCGGGTGGGACTGGTCGATCCAGCCGGCGGCCAGGGCCTCGGCGAGCGAGAAGCGGTCGTGGGCGAGGGCGGCACAGGTGGCGGCGGTCATGCGCAGGGCGGTGTCGGGGTGGGGGGCGGGGCCGTCGGCGTAGTGGCCGGCGGTCGGGTCGTCCGGGTCCAGGACGATGTGGAAGGCGCCCTCGTCCAGGGCGATGTCGATGACCCGCACCGGTGCGTCGGCGAAGTACCGGGCGAGGCGGGCCAGAAGTGGGACGGCGAACCAGTGGGCGCGGACCGCGTCGGTGGGGCGCTGCTCGTCGAGCGCGGGGGCGCCCCAGTCGGCGAGCGCGGCGAGGACGGGGAGCAACGCCCGGCCGCGCGCGGTGAGTTCGTAGACCGAGGCGGTGCCGGGCCGGGGGAGCCGGCGGCGGGTCAACAGGTCGTCGCGCTCCATGTCCTTCAGGCGGGAGGCGAGCATGTCCGTACTGACGCCCGGGAGGTCGGCGTGGAGGTCGGTGTAGCGCCGGGGGCCGCCGAGCAGCTCCCGGGCGATCAGCAGCGTCCACCGGTCGCCCACGGCGTCCAGGGCCCGGGCGACGGCGCAGTACTGGTCATAACTTCGGCGCGGCATGACACCAGCATAGACATGTGATTGGATTTTCCAAGTGAGAAATTGGGAAAACCAAGTACGGTGTCGAGTGCTACCGCGACCGGCGGTGGGCGCAGGAAGTGGGAGGCCGCCGCATGCAGTTCAAGCAGTCCAGCAAGATGTCCGACGTCTGCTACGAGATCCGCGGGCCGGTGATCGAGCACGCGGACGCGCTGGAGGAGGCCGGCCACAGCGTGCTGCGGCTGAACACCGGCAACCCGGCGCTGTTCGGCTTCGAGTGTCCCGAGGAGATCCTCCAGGACGTGATGCGCAACCTCTCCCGCGCACACGGCTACACGGAATCCCGGGGCATCCTCTCCGCCCGCCGCGCGGTGGCCCAGCGCTACCAGGACGCCGGGCTGACGGACGTGGACGTCGATGACATCTACCTCGGCAACGGCGTCTCGGAGCTGATCTCCATGGCCGTGCAGGCGCTGCTGGAGGACGGGGACGAAGTCCTCATCCCCGCGCCGGACTTCCCGCTGTGGACGGCGGTCACCTCGCTCGCCGGCGGGAAGCCGGTGCACTACGTGTGCGACGAGTCCGCCGACTGGCTGCCGGACCTGGACGACCTGGCCTCCAAGATCACCGACCGGACCCGCGCGCTGGTCATCATCAACCCCAACAACCCCACCGGCGCGGTCTATCCGCGCGAGGTGCTGGAGGGCATGCTCGACCTGGCCCGCCGCCACCAACTGATGGTCTTCGCCGACGAGATCTACGACCGGATCGTCTACGACGACGCGGTCCACCACCACGCCGCGGTCCTCGCCCCGGACGTGGTCTGCCTGACCTTCAGCGGTCTGTCCAAGGCGTACCGGGTGGCCGGGTTCCGCTCCGGTTGGCTCGTGGTCTCCGGCCCCAAGGAGCACGCGGCGGACTACCTGGAGGGGCTGGGCACCCTCGCCTCCATGCGGCTGTGCCCCAACGCCCCTGCGCAGTACGCCATTCAGGCCGCGCTCGGCGGCCGGCAGACCATCACGGACCTGGTGCTCCCCGGCGGCCGGCTGTGCGAGCAGCGCGACCGGGCCTGGGAGCGCCTCAACGAGATCCCGGGCGTGAGCTGCGTCAAGCCCAAGGGCGCGCTCTACGCCTTCCCGCGCCTGGACCCGGCGGTCCACAAGATCCACGACGACGAGAAGTTCGTCCTCGACCTGCTGCTGCGGGAGAAGATCCAGGTCGTCCAGGGCACCGGCTTCAACTGGCCGCGCCCGGACCACTTCCGCATCCTCACCCTGCCGCGCGCCGACGACCTCGACGCGGCGATCAGCCGGATCGGGCGCTTCCTCGCCGGGTACCGGCAGTAGCGGCGACCCCGCGGCCGGGAGGGCGGGCGCAAACCCCCGGCCGCGACCCCGCGACACTCGAACGGGCGTACCGTTTTCCCCGGCCGCCCGCCCCCTCCCCACCTGGCCGGTCCCCCGCCCCGGGCGGTCCGCCGCGGGCAGGCGCTCTTGAGCGGACCGCCCGCAAGGGCTTAGGTGGAGGGCGGCAATCCAGCCGCCGCCCCAAAGGGGAAGGGAAGCGATGCCCGTACGACCGGCAGTGTCGGAAGCGGAACTTGAGGCCCACCTGCGCGGGATCTGTTTCAAAACGGGTCCCCCGCGCCGCATAGGCGTCGAGATCGAGCTTCTGGTGCACGACGCCCGCAACCCCCGATGTCCGGTCCCACCGACCCGGATGCACGCCGCGCAAGACGCCCTGCGCGCCCTGCCGCTGCACTCCGCCCTCACCTTCGAACCCGGCGGCCAGCTGGAGCTCAGCTCGCTGCCCGCCGCCTCCCTCACCGCCTGCGTCGAGGCGGTGAGGGCCGATCTCGCCCGGGTCCGCCCCGTCCTGCGGGAGTGGGGCCTGGAACTCTCGGGCCACGGGCACAACCCCTGGCACCCCCCGCGGCGGGTGCTCCTCGCTCCCCGTTACGACGCCATGGAGGCGTACTTCGACCGGCGCGGCCCGGCGGGGCGGTCCATGATGTGCGGCACCGCCTCCGTCCAGGTCTGCCTGGACGCCGGCCATGAGGAGCCCGGGCCGCTGGGGTTCGGCCGGCGCTGGCTGCTGGCGCACCTGTTGGGCGCGGTGCTGGCCGCCGCGTTCGCCAACTCCCCGCTCGCCGAGGGGTGTCCGACCGGCTACCGCACCACCCGCCAGGCCATCTGGGCGCAGCTCGACCCGGGCCGCACGCTCGCCCCGCCCCAGGACGCCGACCCGCGCGCCGCGTGGGCCCGTTACGTGCTGGACGCCCCGGTGATGTGCGTCCGGCGTCCGGACGGCCCGTGGGACGCGCCGGAGGGGCTGACCTTCCGCGAGTGGCTGCGCACCGGCGTGCCGCGTCCGCCGACCCGGGAGGACCTGGACTACCACGTCACCACCCTCTTCCCGCCGGTGCGGCCGCGCGGTCATCTGGAGCTGCGGATGATCGACGCGCAGCCGGGGCCGGACGGGTGGATCGTGCCGTTGGCCGTCACGGCCGCGCTGTTCGACGATCCGGCGGCCGCCGAGTTCGCCTACCGCACCGTCAAACCGCTTGCGGAGACGGCCGGTTGGCGTCCGGCGCCGGGGAATCCGCTGTGGCGGAAAGCGGCCCGGGCCGGGTTGACCGACCCCGAGCTGCACGCGGCCGCGGTGGCCTGCTTCGCCGCCGCGCAGGAGGCGCTGCCCCGGCTCGGCGCCACCCCCGGAATCCGGGCGGCGGTCGCGGAGTTCGTCGAACGCCATGTGGCGCGCGGCCGGTGCCCCGCCGACGACCAGCTCGACACGCTGGCCGCGGCGGACGCCGGCGGCGGCCCGGACCCGGCCGGCGAGGCGCCCGGCACCGCGGCCAGGGGCCGCCCCCTCCTCGGGAAGGACAGCCAGTGACCATCGACCCCGAGCCGTTCCGGGAGCGGGCCGCGGCGGCACTGCTCGCCGCCCGCGACCGCACCCGCCTGCTGACCACCAGCGTCGAGGACCCCGATCTGGTCGCCCAGCACTCCCCGTTGATGTCGCCCCTGGTGTGGGACCTGGCGCACATCGGCAATCAGGAGGAGCAGTGGCTGCTGCGCGCCGTCGGCGGCCGCGACCCGCTGCGCCCGGACATCGACTCCCTCTACGACGCCTTCGAGCACCCGCGCGCCGAGCGTCCCACGCTGCCGCTGCTGGGCCCGGCCGAGGCCCGCGGCTATGTCGCCGAGGTGCGCGGCCGGGTGCTGGACGTCCTGGAGCGCACCGCGCTGCACGGCGGCCCGCTGCGCTCCGCCGGCTTCGCCTTCGGGATGATCGCGCAGCACGAACAGCAGCACGACGAAACGATGTTGATCACCCATCAGTTGCGGAAGGGCCCGCCGGTGCTGAGCGCGCCCGAGCCGCCGCCCGCGCCCGACGGTCCGCTGCCGGCCGAGGTCCTCGTCCCCGGCGGCCCGTTCCTGATGGGCACCTCCACCGAGCCGTGGGCGCTGGACAACGAGCGCCCCGCGCACGAGCGGACGGTGTCGCCCTTCTTCCTCGACACCACCCCGGTCAGCAACGCCGCCTACCAGCGCTTCATCGACGACGGCGGCTACGAGGAGCCGCGTTGGTGGGCGCCGGAGGGCTGGGCCCAGGTGCGCGAACACCGGCTGCGGGCCCCGCTGTTCTGGCGCCGCGAGGGCCGGCAGTGGCTGCGCCGCCGGTTCGGGGTGACCGAGCCGGTGCCGCCGGACGAGCCGGTGCTGCACGTCAGTTGGTACGAGGCGGACGCCTACGCGCGGTGGGCCGGCCGGCGGCTGCCCACCGAGGCCGAGTGGGAGAAGGCCGCCCGCCACGACCCGGACTCCGGGCGGGCGAGGCGCTACCCCTGGGGCGACGCGGACCCGACCCCGGAGCACGCCAACCTCGGCCAGCGGCACCTGCGGCCGGCCCCGGTCGGCAGCTACCCCGAAGGCGCCTCGCCGCTCGGCGTCCGCCAACTCATCGGCGATGTCTGGGAGTGGACGGCCAGCGACTTCCTGCCCTATCCCGGCTTCGCCGCCTTCCCCTACCGCGAGTACTCCGAGGTGTTCTTCGGCGGCCCGTACAAGGTGCTGCGCGGCGGCTCGTTCGGCGTCGACCCGGTCGCCTGCCGCGGCACCTTCCGCAACTGGGACCTCCCGGTGCGGCGGCAGATCTTCTCCGGGTTCCGCACCGCCCGGGACGCCGATCCGGCGCTCGGGGGCGGTGCCTGATGTGCCGTCATCTGGCGTATCTGGGACCTCAGATCCCGTTCGGACAGGTGGTCCTGGAGCCGCCGCACGGCCTGTACCGGCAGTCCTGGGCGCCGCGCCACCAGCGGCACGGCACGGTCAACGCGGACGGCTTCGGCATCGGCTGGTACGCGCCCGACGACCCGCTACCGGCCCGCTACCGGCGGGCCGGCCCGATGTGGGCCGACGAGCAACTGCCCGATCTGGGGCGGGTGATCCGCTCCGGGGCGCTGCTGGCCGCCGTCCGGGACGCCACCGTGGCCGGGGCGGACGCCGAGGCGGCCGCCGCGCCGTTCGCGGCCGGGCGGTACCTCTTCAGCCACAACGGCGCGGTGGCCGGCTGGCCGGACACCATGGCGCCGCTGGCCGCCGGGCTGCCCGCGCGGGAGCTGCTGCGGTTGGCGGCCCGCAACGACACCGCGTTCCTGTGGGCCCTGGTGCAGCACCGGTTGGCCCGCGGCGACGACCCGGGCGAGGCGCTGGCCGAGACCGTCCGGGAGGTCGCCGCGGCCGCGCCCGGCTCCCGACTGAACCTGCTGCTGACGGACGGCACCGGCATCGCCGCCACCACCTGGGGCGACACCCTGTTCCACCTGGCCCTCCCCGACGGCGGCCGGGTCGTCGCCTCCGAGCCCTATGACACCTCCCCCCACTGGACCGAGGTCCCCGACCGCACGCTGCTGCGCGCCACCCGCGCCGAGGTCCACCTCACCCCGCTCAAGGAGCCCGCAACGTGAGCCCCCTCAGCATCACTCGCACCCTGCCCCCCGATGCCACCGCGGCCGCGCTGCGCGCCGACGTCACCGAGGGGCTGTCCCGCACGCCCAAGCACCTGCCGCCGAAGTGGTTCTACGACGCCCGCGGCAGCGAGCTGTTCGACGAGATCACCACGCTTCCCGAGTACTACCCGACCCGCGCCGAGCGCGAGATCCTGCGCGCCACCGCGGACCGGATCGCCGCCGCCACCGGCGCCCGCACCCTGATCGAGCTGGGCTCCGGCTCGTCCGACAAGACCCGCCACCTGCTGCGCGCCCTGACCGGGTTGCAGACGTATCTGCCCGTCGACGTCAGCGAGTCGGCGCTACGGGCGGCCGGGGAGGCGCTGTTGACCGAGCACCCGGGGCTGACCGTGCACGCCCTGGTCGCCGACTTCCAGCGGGGCCTGACGCTGCCAAAGACGCCCGGGCCGCGGCTGCTGGCGTTCCTCGGCGGCACCATCGGCAACCTGCTGCCGGCGGAACGGGCCGCGTTCCTGGACTCGGTGCACGCGTTGCTCTCTCCCGGGGACGCCCTGCTGCTCGGCACCGACCTGGTCAAGGACGAGGCCACGCTGGTCGCCGCGTACGACGACGCCCGCGGGGTGACCGCCGCCTTCAACAAGAACGTCCTGGAGGTCATCAACCGCGAGTTGGGCGGCGACTTCGACCCGGCGGACTTCGACCACGTCGCGCGGTGGAACGCGGAGCGGGAGTGGATCGAGATGCGGCTGCGGGCCCGGGACGACCTGACCGTCAAGATCCCCGGCGTCGATCTGGCCGTGCCGTTCGCGGCCGGCGAGGAGCTGCGCACCGAGGTCTCCGCGAAGTTCCGGGAAGACGGGGTGCGCTCCGAACTCGCCGCGTCCGGACTGAAGTTGACGGAGTGGTGGACGGACAGTGCCGGGCGGTTCGCCCTGTCGCTGGCGCTTCGGCTCTGACCGTTTCCGCCCGCCGGGTGCCCACCTCCCCGCCGATGTGGTTCGATGCCCCGATCGCACATCCGTACGCGTAGCCGGGCGCGCCCCGCCGCGTGCGGGACCGGACGGGCTCGACGACAGGGGCAGGGCATGGGCACGGCGCTGGATCGGCGGAGTTTCCTCAGGGGCGCGGCGGGGCTGTCCGCCGCCGGGGTGTTGGCGGGCCTCGGCGGCGGGGGCACCGCGGTGGCCGCGGCACCGGCCGCGGTCACCGCGCAGGACTGGATGTCCGCGCTCGGCGACGCCACGCCG
Organism: Streptomyces sp. WZ-12; assembly: GCF_028898845.1. Classification (NCBI taxonomy): domain Bacteria; kingdom Bacillati; phylum Actinomycetota; class Actinomycetes; order Kitasatosporales; family Streptomycetaceae; genus Streptomyces; species Streptomyces sp. WZ-12. Next base: position 1,838,420 of record NZ_CP118574.1, read on the forward strand.
GTGCAGCGGCTGACCGTCCCCGGCACCCACGATTCCGGCGCCCGGATCGGCGGCCCCTGGGTGGCCTGCCAGAACACCTCGATCGCCGAGCAACTGGCCTCCGGCATACGGTTCCTGGACGTCCGCTGCCGGGCCATCGACGGCGTCTTCGCGATCCACCACGGCGCGTTCTACCAGGAGTTGATGTTCGGCGACGTGCTCAACGCCTGCCGGGACTTCCTCCGGGCGCACCCGTCCGAGACCGTGTTGATGCGGGTCAAGCAGGAGTACTCGGAGGTCTCCGCCGAGGAGTTCCGCGGGATCTTCGGCACCTACCTGGACGCCAAGGGGTACCGCTCGCTGTTCCGGTTGGACGCGGGGCTGCCGACGCTGGGGCAGGCCCGGGGCCGGGTCGTGCTGCTGGCGGACGCCGACGGGCTGGGCGGGGTGCGGTACGCCGACCCGGCGCTCTTCGACATCCAGGACGACTACATGACCGAGCCGATCGGGAAGTACCCCAAGGTCGAGGCGGAGTTCCGCAAGGCGGTCGACCAGCCGGGCAAGCTGTTCGTCAACTACGTCTCCACCGCCGCCCTGCTGCCGCCGCGCTCCAACGCCGACCGTCTCAACCCACGCGTCAAGGGCCTGCTGGAGGGCGCGGGCAGCGCCTGGCGGGGGCTGGGCATCGTCCCGATGGACTTCCCCAACGAGTTCGGGATGGCCGGGACGCTGATCGGGCACAACCTGGCCGGGCGCGGCGTCACCCTGGTGGCCCAGCCGGGCACGTGATCGGCCGTCGGACCGAACCTGCGCGGGCCGTCGTGCATCAGACTGGTTGAAATGTCTGGTTCCGGCGTCGCCCCCGTCGTCCCGTCCCGCGGTGCGCGGGCAGGCGGTGCCGGCTTGAGTCGAGGCAAGGCGGCACTGGTGGAGACGAGCGAACGCGGGCCCGAGGCGGCGGATCAGGAGGAGGCGTCCGGGGCGGCGCCGGACGCGTCCGGCGGGCCGGTCCGCACCGGGCGGGCCCGGGCCGGCGTGCCGCTGCGGGTGACCGCGGTGCTCGGGGCGCTGACGGTCGTCGTGGGCGGCGCGGCGCTGGCGTTGAAGGCCGCCCGGCAGGACCCGTTCCTGGCGCCCGGGGACCCGGTGACCGGGACCTATCTGGCGTCCCGGACCAACGGTGACCGGGCGGCGGCCGCGGTACTGGCCGGCCCCTACCGGGAGTTGCCGGGCGCGGCGATGGCCGTGGCGCGTCCCGCCGGCGGTACTCCGGCCCCGCTGCCCGCCTCCCGCCCCCTGATGGCCAGCCCGGCGACGCCCGCGCCGCCGGTCGGTGCGCTGTTCTCGCCCGGCGACGACGGCGCCGCCACGCACTACTGCACCGCGAGCGTGGTGCACTCCCCCGCCGGCAACCTCATCGCCACCGCCGCGCACTGCGTCCACGACGGCGGCTTCCGCACCCGGCTGGTCTTCGCGCCCGGCCTGCACGACGGGCTCGCGCCGTACGGGCTGTGGGTGCCGACCCGGATCGACGTGGACCCGCGCTGGATCAGCGACCGGGACCCGAACCACGACGTGGCGTTCCTCCGGGTGCGTCGGCACGGCAGCACCGAGCAGCGGATCGAGGACGTCACGGGCGCCGAGCGAATCCGGTTCGACGCCCCGCCGGGCCGGCCGGCGCAGTTGACCGGCTATCCCGGGGACAGCGACACCCCGGTCGGCTGCCGGCACACCGCGGAGGCCGAGGGACCGAACCAGGTCCGCTTCCCCTGCGCCGGCTTCCCGGCCGGGACCAGTGGCGGCCCGCTGCTCACCGACGTCGACCAGGTGACCGGCACCGGCTCGCTGATCGGGGTGATCGGCGGCCAGGACGAGGGCGGCGACGACGCCACGTCGTACAGCAGCCGCTTCGGGGCGGACGTGGCGGCGCTGTACCGGCGGGCCACCCGGGGGTGACCGGGCGGGCCCGCCGGTCGGTCAGGCGCCGCCGCGCGGCAGCACGGTGCGCAGGACGGCCGGCAGCGGGTACCAGTCGGCGGTGGCGAAGCTGGCGTGCGCGGCGGCGAGTTGCGCGACCCGGGCGCGGGCCTCGGCCTCGGTGGGGTGGGTGGCGTCCAGGGCCGGCGGGACCTTGTGGGCGTCGGTCATGATGAGCAGGTAGTGGCGGGTGTCGTACCAGGACGTGTCGATGGTGCCGCCCAGGTAGGTGGCCGCGTCGCCGTCGAAGACCACGAACCAGGGGCGCAGGGCGGGGTCGGCGTAGCGCTCCCGGGGGTCGCCGGGGGCGGCGCCGTGTACGGCGGGGAACGCGGTGGCTCGCCTCAACTCGCCCCGCGCGGCGAGGTCCTTGAGGTGGCCGGCGTATTCGACGTCGGTCCACAGCCGGTCGAGCGGGTTGTGCTCCTCGACGGTGCCCGGTATGAGCTCGAAGAGGAAGGTGCCGGTCAGGTCGGCGCGGGACGGCCAGCCGCCGGACCGGACCGCCTCGTCCAGGGTGGCGTGGCCGGCCGCGAGGTCGCCGGGCCCGTAGACGGCGTCCCCCAGCTTGTCGCGGACCAGCGCGTCGAACTCGGCCGGGCCGCGGCCCTTCTTGGCGTTGAAGCCGTCCTTCATCTCGACCTTGATGAGGATCGGGCGGTGGCCGGGGTGCGCGTCGTGCCAGGCGCGGAGGTCGGCGAGGCAGCCGGCGAAGTCCTGGTTGCGGTCCTTGGTGCGCAGTTCGGCGGCGGTGCCGGCGCCCACGCAGTTGCTGTAGTTCCCCATCGGGTTGCTGTGCGAGACGCGCCAGGTGCCGCCCAGGCCGTTGGTCCACACGTCCACCTCGATGAGCGCGGCGCCGGAGTCCAACGCGTCGGCGAAGTAGGGGTACTTGGCCTTCTCGTAGGCGTTGTGGACGCCGACGGCGGTGCTGGTGCCGTAGCCGGTGGAGGTCGTCGTGGCGGTCGTCTCGGCGCCTGCCGCGCCGGGTGCCGCGATCATCGCCGCCGCCGCCACGGCGACCGTTCCCGCACACCGCTTCCGGTTCATGTTCCCCGCTTCCCCTCGCGTCCTGCCTGGTCAGTCAGGAGCGTACGGGAGTTGACGGCGCGGCAGGAGGTGCGGAGCGGACACCGGAACGGACGCGATACGGTCGGCGTCGCGAACCACCGAAACGAAAGGATGTACGGATGCGGAACCGGGGGAACGGCGGGACGGGGTCGGGCGGACTGTCATGGGCGGCGGTGGTGTTGACGGGGATCGTCGCGCTCTACATCGCGCTGGTCGCCTTCGGCAACATCACCGACTTCGGAACCAATCAGGCATATGTCCGCCATGTCCTGGCGATGGACACCACCTTCAAGGACCCGGACCTGATGTGGCGGGCCATCACCTCGCACTCGGTGCAGGACGCCGCCTACGTGGGCATCATCGCCTGGGAGTCGGTGGCGGCGCTGGTGGCGGCGACGGCGGTGGGGGTGCTCCGCCGGGGATCCGGTGACGCGGCGGCGCGGCGGCTGGCCACCACCGGGCTGCTGATGATGATGCTGCTGTTCGGCGCCGGGTTCTGGGCGATCGGCGGCGAGTGGTTCGCGATGTGGCAGTCGAAGGCGTGGAACGGGGTGGAGGCCGCGGTCCGCAACTTCCTGATGACCGGCGTGGTGTTGCTGGTGGTGCAGTTGTCGGGGAAGTCGGCGCCGGCGCCGGCGGCCCGCTCCGGGAAGTCCGGGAAGTCGGGCAAGTGAGGCGGCGGCGGGTGCGGGGTGGTCCCGCGCCCGCCGCCGGGGTGTGACCGGGCGTCAGCCGGCCGCGTAGACGTCCTCGATGTAGCGGCCGGCGGCGGTCAGTTCGCGCAGCCACGCCTCGGACTCCCGCTCCGAGGCGCCGGTGGCGGCCCGGTGCACCGCGCGGAAGGCGTCCCGCACGCCGGGCGCCATCCGGCTGCCGTCGCCGCAGACGTAGACCCGGGCGCCGGCCCGCAGCAGCTCCCACACCTCCTCGGCCTCGGCCGCGATCCGGTGCTGGACGAAGCGGTGGCCGTTCTCGGGGCGGGCGCTGAAGACGGGGTGGACGGCGACCGCACCGGCCCGCTCGGCGGCGGCGAACTCGGCGGCGTGCAGGAAGTCGCCTTCGGGGTCGTCGCAGCCGAAGTAGAGCCGGGCCGGGCCCCGTTGGCCGGCGGCCACGCGGTCGGCGACGGCGCCGCGGAACGGCGCCAGTCCGGTGCCGGCGGCGACCATGATGACCGGGGTGTCGTCGGCCGGGTCGAGCCGGAACGCCTCCCGGCACGGCTGGACCCGGGCCAGCAGGACGTCACCGGGGCGCACTGCGTGCAGATGCGTGGAGCCGGTGCCGCCGGGCAGCAACGAGACCATCAGCTCGGCGTGCCGGGGGTCGGCGGCGGGCGACGAGGACAGCGAGTAGTGCCGCGGGCGCAGCGGGGGCAGCAGTTCCAGCACCGCCGGCCAGGGCAGCGCGCCGCGCAGCGCCGGGTGCGCCTCGATCAGCTCGACGACGGTGCGCGGGTCGTCCTCGGGGAGGCGTTCCAGGGCGTGCCGCTCGGGCGGGCAGGGGTTGTGCGCGGCGAGCAGCGCCACCTGCTCGCGGCCCGGACGCGATCCCAACTCGACATGATGCGTGAGGAGTTGGCGCACCGTCAGAGGACGGTCGACGGGGAGGGTGGCGCGGGTCGGGCGGCCCGTGGGCGGGCGGAGCGACAGCAGGGTGTCGAGGTCGACGCCGAGCGCCCGGGCGGCGCGGTCCACCGCCTCGGGGGTGTTGACCGGCAGCACGGCGAGGTGGTCGGCGGTGCGGTAGGTGACGCCGTCGGGGAAGGCCAGCCGCAGGAAGCGCTTGGGACGGGGCCAGCCCTCGGCGGTCAGGTCGTGCGCCTCGGTGACGACCATCGGGACGAGGCCGTGGCGGGCGGCGAGCGCGTCGAGCGGGCCGCCGGTGAGCTCGGTGACGGCGTAGCCGGGGTCGGCGGCTTCGCTTCCGGTGCCGTCGGGGGCGCCGGCGGTCGCCGGGTCGCCGTAGCGGGTCAGCAGCTCGGTGCGGAGCGCGGCGGCGAACTGCGCGACGGCGGTGGCCAGTTCGCCGGAGGCGTCGGCCTCGGCGCGGGGCAGCAGCCGCTCGCCGCCGAGCGCGGCCAGCCGGTCGTCGAGCAGGGTGGGGACCTGCTGGTAGGTGGCGGCCCAGTTGCGGTCGCCGACGCCCAGCACGGCGAAGTGGACGCCGGCGGTGGATCCCTCGGGGGCGGCGGTGAGCCAGGCGGTGAACGCGGCGGCGTCGTCGGTCGGTTGGCCGTTGTAGGAGGCGGCGACGAGGACGATCGGGCGGTCGGTGGGCAGGCCGCCGGCGTGCGCGTCCAGCGGCGCGACCTCGGGGGCGAAGCCCAGGCCGGTGGCCTCGTCGGCGAGCCGCTCGGCGAACTCCCGGCAGGTGCCGTAGTTGCTGCCGTGCAGCAGGAGCAGCCCGGTGTCCTGCGGGACGCGGGTGGGCAGGCCGTCGTCGGGCGCGGCGCCGGGGGCGGCCCGGTCGACCGGGCCGCCGGGCAGCACGGCGAGCGCGGCGCGGACCGCGGCCCGGTCGGCGGGGGTGCGCGGGGCCAGGGCGAGGGTGAAGCCGTCGGGCTTGAGGGTGAGGGTCTCCTTGATGCGGAGCCGGTAGTCGGCGTGGTCGACCAGCCGGTAGCGGTGCACCAGCAGGGCCAGCAGCATGGTGGCCTCGTGCAGCGCGAACTGCCGCCCGATGCAGGCGCGTTCACCGGTGCCGAACGGCTTGTAGGCGTGCGGGGAGCGGGCCGCCTCGGCCTCCGGGGTGAAGCGGAACGGGTCGAACGCGTCGGGGTTGTCGCCCCAGACCGGGTCGCGGTGCAGCATCGGCGTGAGCACGGTGACCAGTTGGCCGGCGGCGATCGGGTAGCGGCCGCCGAGGACGGTGTCGGTGCGGGCCTGGCGGGTGAAGGCGGCGGCGGTGGGCCACAGCCGCAGCGCCTCGCCCAGCACCTGGCGGGTGAAGGGGAGCCTGCCGATGTCCTCGAAGGTGGGGTCCGGGTCCGGGTCGTCGCCCCAGAGTTCGTCCGCCTCGCGCTGCGCCAGCCGCAGCGCGAGCGGGTCCTTCAGCAGGTGGTACAGGGCGAACGAGAGGGCGCCGGAGGTGGTTTCGTGGCCGGCGATCAGGAAGGTGATGACCTGGTTGCGGATGTTGGCGAGGTCCAGGACCGGCCCCTGGTGCGCGCCGCCGGCCTCCGTGGCGGCGAGCATCAGGCCCAGCAGGTCGTCGTCGCGGCGCTCCCCACCGGCCGTGCGGGCGGCGATCACCTCGTCGACGACGGAGGCGAGGTAGTCGGCGTCCGCGCGGAACGCCGCGTCGGCGGCGGAGTGGTCGCCGCCGGGCGTGCGGGCGAACTTGGCCATGCTCCACTGGAGGCAGCGGACCATCGCCTCGACGAAGGGATGCGGGGTGTCCCGGGAGAACGACTCGAAGTCGAAGCCGAATCCGGCCAGTCCGATGGTGTCCAGCGTCATCCGGGTCATGTCCTCGGCGACCTCGACCGGGCGGCCCTCGGCCAGCCGTCGGTCCCAGGCCGCCGTCACCCGACGGGCGACCCTCAGCATCGCCGGGTGGTACGTCCGCATCGAGCCCAACGCGAAGGCCGGCATCAGGACCTCGTGGGCGCGGGCCCAGTTCGGCTCCTCGTTGTAGGCGGTGAACAGACCGTCACCGGCGAACTCCCGGACGTCCTCCAGCACCACCGAGACGCCCTTGGCGAAGCGGGTCTCGTCGGAGACCTCGGTGACTAGGTCGAGGGAGGAGAGGAACAGCGTCTCGCGGGCGCCGAACTTGCGCAGATACGCCGGGCCGTGGACCCGGGCCAGCTCCATGGCCTGCTGGATGGGCGTGTTGCTGATCCCGGTCGTCGTGAGGTCGGCGACCGGGAGGCTCGCGGCGGCGGTGGCGCGGTCGCCCGTCTGGGGCGCGATGGTGTCGGTCATGACTCCAGCGTGACCGGCCCGATGACCGTCCCTTACCCGGCGAACTGCATGATTGTGCAGTGGTTCCTCGCCCGGCACCCTTGCGCCCGCGGCGGGGATGCGCAAGGGCGACCGGTGTACGGGAGAAGGGACGGAAACCGGGCGATGGACAGGGCGACGGGCGGTGGTGCCCGGGAGGACGACGGGGGCGCGGCGGCGGAGTGCTCCCGGCCGCCGGGCCCGTCCCCGGTGAACCCGTTCCGGGACTACTTCGTGATGCTGCTGTACCGCATCCCCACCCCGATCGCGGTGTGCCGGGCCGACGGTGAGGTGCTGATCGCCAATCCGGCGATGGCCGCGCAGTGGGGCGCGGTCCCCGGCCAACTCCGCGGCCGCAACCTGCTCGACCGCTTCCGGCCCCGCGACCCGGCGCAGATCGTCCGGATCATGGAGGCGCTGCGGCTGGGCCGCCGGTCCCGCTATCCGGTGCGGGTGCGCTGGCGGACCGCGCCCGGGGAACCGGAGCGGCACGGGGAGCTGACGATCGATCCGGTCGGCGACCCGTCCGCCGAACCGCCGGCGCTGCTGGCCCTGTTGTGGGAGGAGACCGGGTCCGCGGCCGCCGCCCCGCCGCCCGCGCCGCGCGCCGCCACCAGCCCCGTGGAGGCCCGGATCCTGGCGCTGGCGGCGGGCGGCGCCACCACCGCGGCGATCGGCAGTGCCCTGGGGCTGACGGTGGACGGGGTCAACTACCACCTGACCCGGCTGGCCCGCCGCTGGCGCGTCCAGGGCCGCACCGCGCTGGTCGCCAGGGCGTACGTGCTGGGGGTGCTCGACCCGGGCCGCTGGCCGCCCGCGCCCGCCGCGCCGGAGGGCGGCGACGCCCAACTCCCCGGCCCCTGAACCCGACAGCACGCGTGTGCGGATAACCTCGCAGGTGTGGAGGACAACGCAGCCGCGCCTTTCGAGCGCGGAACGGACGGCCCGAAGGTCATCGTCGTCGGCGTCGACGGCTCCGACTCGTCCTGGCGCGCCGCGGCGTACGCGGCCGGGCTGGCCAGGCGGCAGGGGTCGAAGCTGGTGATGGTCTACGTCCAGCCGGTGCTGGCGACCGGCGCCGCGATGGGCGCGCCGGTGATGGACGCCACCAACGAGGTCGCCGAGGAACTGATGGCCGAGATCCGCGAGGCCACCGAGCGCATCGACGGGATATACCACCTGCGGTGGGAGTTCCACACCCTGCGCGGCGACCCGTACAACGGCATGGTGCAGATGGCCGACGAGCTGAAGGCGGACGCGGTGGTGGTCGGCGCCTCGGAGTCGGCCGGGCACCGCATCATGGGGTCGGTCGCGGTGCGGCTGGTCAAGGCCGGGCGGTGGCCGGTCACGGTCGTGCCGTAGGTCGCCGGCCGGCCCGTTCCGGCTCCGCTGGTGGGCCGGGCCGGGCTGAGGCACGGTGGAGGGTGGACGGGCGGAGCGCCGCCCCGGCGAGGGAGACCACCGTGACCGACCGCACGTACCGCGTGACCGAGATCGTGGGGACGTCCCAGCAGAGCGTGGACGCCGCGATCCAGAACGGCATCAGGCGCGCCTCGGGCACCCTGCGCAACCTCGACTGGTTCGAGATCACGCAGGTCCGCGGCCACATCGTCGAGGGCCGGATCGACCACTACCAGGTCGGTCTGAAGGTCGGCTTCCGGCTGGAGGGCGCCGACTAGGAGGCCCCGGGGCCGATTGGCTCCCCCGCCGCCGCGCCGCCTTCGTCCGGCCCCGCCGGCAGTCCATGATGATCCGCCGTCGCACCACGACGGAACGCACCGAGCGTACGGAGGATCATCCATGGCACGCCTGTTGCGCGCGGGTCAGGGCGTATGGCGCCGCAAGCCCATCGAGCACATCGAGGAGCCGGAGGGCGGCGCCGCCCAGCAACTCACCCGCGAGCTGGGGCTGTGGCAACTCACCGCGATCGGCGTCGGCGGCATCATCGGCGCCGGCATCTTCACCCTGGCCGGCACCGTCGCGCACGAGAAGGCCGGCCCGGCGGTCCTGGTCTCCTTCCTCATCGCGGGCGTGGCCAGCGCCGCCGCGGCCTTCTCCTACGCCGAGTTCGCCGGGCTGATCCCGAAGGCGGGCTCGGCCTACACCTATGGCTATGCGGTGCTCGGCGAGCTCGCCGGCTGGTTCATCGGCTGGGACCTGCTGCTGGAGTACACCGCGATCGTCGCGGTGGTGGCGATCGGCATCTCCGGCTACTTCGCCTTCCTGCTCGGCGAGTTGGGGCTACGGCTGCCGGCCTGGATGCTCGGCGCACCCGGCACCGGACCCGGGCACCGGGTGGACCTCTTCGCCTCGGTGCTCTGCCTGTTGATCGCCTATCTGCTGACCCTGGGCATCAAGAACGCCGCCCGCTTCGAGACGGTCGTGGTCGGGCTGAAGGTGCTGGTGGTGCTGCTGGTGATCGCGGTCGGCTTCCTCCACATCGACACCGCCAACTACCGCCCGTTCTTCCCGTTCGGGGTGGGCGGCGCGTTCACCGGCGCGGCCACCGTCTTCTTCGCGGTCTTCGGCTACGACGCGATGAGCACCGCGGCCGAGGAGTCCCGGGACGCGCAGCGCCACATGCCCAGGGCGATCATGTACTCGCTGGCCATCTCGATGGTGCTGTACGTGCTGGCCTGCCTGGTGTTGACGGGCATGCAGGACTACCGGCACATCGACCCGGAGAGCGGCTTCTCGACCGCGTTCAAGTCGGTCGGGCTGGACGCGCTGGCGGACGTGATCGCGGTCGGCGCGATCATCGGCATCCTCACGGTCATGTTCACCTTCATGTTGGGAGTCACCCGGGTGTGGTTCTCGATGAGCCGGGACGGGCTGCTGCCGAAGTGGTTCGCCAAGACCAGCGCCACCCACCACGTGCCGGTCCGGGTCACCTGGATCGTCGGGGTCGCCTCCGCGCTGATCGCCGGCTTCCTGCCGATCGGGGAGGCCGCCGAACTGACCAACATCGGCATCCTGTTGGCGTTCGTGGTGGTGTGCGTCTCGGTGATCGTGCTGCGCTACAAGCGCCCGGAGCTGCCGCGGACGTTCCGCACGCCGGGCATGCCGGTGGTGCCGGCGCTCGGGGTGTGCTTCTCGCTGTGGCTGATCACGTTCCTGGAGTGGCAGACCTGGGTGCGGTTCGTGGTGTGGTTCCTGCTCGGCCTGGTCATCTACTTCTCGTACTCCTACCGGAAGTCGGAGCTGGCCAACGCGCCGGATTCGGGGCGCATCTGACGCTCTGCCGGGCCACCCGGGACCCTCTCGACGCGTCGGAGTGCGGGCCCGAGGATGAGCCCGCCAGCCGCCGCCGGTGGGGACGCCGGCGGCGCTCGCCTCAGCCGCGCAGCAGCGGGGCGACGGCGGGCGCTGAGGTCACCGCGGCGGAGACCAGGGCGGTGCTGGTCCGGCCGCGCGGGCCGGTCAGCGCCCGCCCCAGGGCGGCCCCGCCGGCGCGGAGCCCCGGCCTGAGGTCCGGTCACTGGCGTCCGTCGTGGCGCGACCGCCGGGGCGCGTCTCCCCGGTGGCGGGCGAGGTATCCGGCGGTGCGGCTGTCGGGGGACGCGGCGACCTCGGCGGGGGTGCCGGCGGCGACGATCCGGCCGCCCTCGGCCCCGCCGCCGGGGCCGAGGTCGATGACGTGGTCGGCGCCCGCCACCACGCCCATGTCGTGCTCCACGACCACGACGGTGTTGCCCGCGTCGACCAGGCCGTGCAACTGGCGCAGCAACACCTCGGTGTCGGCGGGGTGCAGGCCGGTGGTGGGCTCGTCGAGGAGGTAGAGGGTGTGGCCGCGGCGGGCCCGCTGGAGTTCGGTGGCGAGCTTGATGCGCTGGGCCTCGCCGCCGGAGAGTTCGGTGGCGGGCTGGCCGAGCCGGAGGTAGCCGAGGCCGACGTCCTTCAGGGTGCGCAGGCTGCGGGCGGCGGCGGGGACGTCGGCGAGGAACTCCGCGGCGTCGTCGACGGTGAGGGCCAGGACGTCGGCGATGGTGCGGCCGCGGTGGGTGATCTGGAGGGTCTCGGGGTTGTAGCGGGCGCCGCGGCAGTTGGCGCAGGGGGCGTAGGTGCCGGGCAGGAAGAGGAGTTCGACGGCGGTGAAGCCCTCGCCCTGGCAGGTCTCGCAGCGGCCGGCGGGCACGTTGAAGGAGAACCGGCCGGCGGTGTAGCCGCGGGCGCGGGCCTCGTCGGTGGCGGCGAAGACCTTGCGGACGGCGTCGAACAGACCGGTGTAGGTGGCGAGGTTGGAGCGCGGGGTGCGGCCGATGGGCTTCTGGTCGACGCGGACCAGCCGGTCCACGGCGTCCAGGCCGGTGGCGTCGGCGAGTTGGGCGCGGGCCGCGGGTGCGGGGGCGTCCGCGTCGGTGCCGTCCGGCTCGTCGGCGCCCGGGCGGGCGTCCGCGGTGCCCAGGCGGTCCTGGACGGCCTCCGCGAGGACCCGGGTGACCAAGGTGGACTTGCCGGAACCGGAGACGCCGGTGACGGCGGTGAAGACGCCGAGCGGGAACGTCGCGTCCAGGTCGCGGAGGTTGTGGAGGGTGACGCCGTGCAGGGCGAGGGTGCCGGTGGGGGCGCGCGGGGTGCGGGCGGGGGGCGGTTCGGCGGCGAAGAGGAAGCGGCGGGTGGCGGAGTGCTCGGCGTCCGCGAGGGCGGCGACCGGGCCGCTGTGCAGGACCCGGCCGCCGTGTTCGCCGGCGCGCGGGCCGATGTCCACGAGCCAGTCGGCGCGCCGGACCACGTCCATGTCGTGCTCGACGACGAAGAGGGTGTTGCCGGCCTCCTTGAGGCGGCCGAGCACGGTGAGCAGCGCCTCGGTGTCGGCGGGGTGCAGGCCGGCGGAGGGTTCGTCCAGGACGTAGACCACGCCGAAGAGGCCGGAGCGCAACTGGGTGGCCAGGCGCAGGCGTTGGAGTTCGCCGGCGGAGAGGGTGGGCGCCGGGCGGTCCATGCTGAGGTAGCCCAGGCCGAGTTCGGTGAGGACCTCGATGCGGGCGAGGAGGTCGCGGGCGAGTGTGGGGGCGGGGTCGTCGCCGGGGCGGTCCGCGGTGGGGCGAAGAAGCGCGGCGAGGGTGCTGAGCGGGAGGCCGGCGAGGGCGGCGATGTCCCGGCCCTCGAAGGTGACCGCCAGCGCCTCCGGGCGCAGCCGGCGGCCGTCGCACACCGGGCACGGCTCGGCGGTCATGAACTGGCGGACGCGCTTGCGCAGGGTCTCGCTCTTGGAGTCGGCGAAGGTGTGCAGGACGTAACGCCGGGCGCTCATGTACTGGCCCTGGTAGGGGCGTTGGATGCGGCCGGCCTCGCGTACCGGGTGGACGGTGACGACGGGTTGTTCGTCGGTGAACAGGATCCACTCGCGGTCGGCGGCCGGGAGCTCGCGCCAGGGGCGGTCGATGTCATGGCCGAGGGTGGCGAGGATGTCGCGGAGGTTCTTGCCCTGCCAGGCGCCGGGCCAGGCGGCGACGGCGCCGTCGCGGACGGAGAGCGACGGGTCGGGAACGAGGGAGTCCTCGGTGACGCGGTGGACGGTGCCGAGCCCGTGGCACTCCGGGCAGGCGCCGGCGGCGGTGTTGGGCGAGAAGGCGTCGGAGTCGAGCCGTTCGGTGCTGCCCCGCGGGTAGTCGCCGGCGCGGGAGTAGAGCATCCGCAGGGTGTTGGAGAGGGTGGTGACGGTGCCGACCGAGGAGCGGGAGGTGGGCGCGGAGCGGCGCTGCTCCAGGGCGACGGCCGGCGGCAGTCCGCTGATCTCCTCGACCTTGGGCGCGCCGACCTGGTGGATCAGCCGCCGGGCGTAGGGGGCGACCGACTCGAAGTAGCGGCGCTGCGCCTCGGCGTAGAGGGTGCCGAAGGCGAGCGAGGACTTGCCCGATCCGGACACCCCGGTGAACGCGACCAGCGCGTCCCTCGGGATGTCCACATCGATGCCGCGGAGATTGTGCTCACGGGCGCCGCGCACCCGCACGTACGAGTCGGTCATCTCTCCATGATCGGACACCGTGCGGGGTGCCGGGGCTGGGCGCTGCGCCCGTCGGCGCGCCCACTCTCCGCCGACGCCCACCCGGCGTCCGCTTCGTGGGCGCCGGACGGCCGACGGGGGGGTGCCGTCCGGCCCCAAGACGACGGTGATCCGCGGCCGGTGGGCGGCAGCCGGCGAACCGCAGCCGCTGAGGCAACTGGCGGCGAGCAACGTTACTGACCAGCGGCTGCTGAGCAACTGCCGGGCCGTTAGCCGGCGGTGGTGGCCTCCCGGACCCGCTCGCGCGCCTCCTCCCAGGGGACGGGGGTGGCGACCACGGCGCGCAGGGCCCGTATCTGGCGCGGCGGCAGGGCGCAGGCCAGCACGCCGACGGCCAGGCCGTCCCGGCCGAAGAGCGCGACGGCGCGGCGGGCGTCGTGCTCCAGGACGGTGGTCTCGACCTGGTCGGCGCCGGCGGTCAGCCCGTACGCCTGGAGCTTGAGGCCGTACTGGTCGGACCAGAAGTACGGCACGGGGGCGAACGGGCGGCGCTCGGGCCGTTCCGCACCCTCGCCCGTGCCGTCGTCCTCGGCGGCGCGCTCGGCGGTCAGCTCGGCGACGAGGTTGCGGGCGGCGGCCATGGCCTGCTCGGTGGCGTTCATCCGGTGCTCGAAGCGGAGCGGGCGGCCGTGCAGCGGGTGCTCCCAGCGGGCCACGTCGCCGGCGGCGTAGATGCCGGGGGCGGCGGCGCAGTAGGCGTCGCAGCCGAGGCCGTCGGTGGTGTCCAGCGCCGGGTCGGCGAGCCAGCCCACGGCGGGCTCGGAGCCGATGGCGAGCAGCACCAGATCGGCCGGGAGCCGGCTGCCGTCGGCCAGCCGGACGCCGCCGATCTGCGCCGGCGCTCCCGGCGCGGGATCGCTCGCGGCCTCGAACTCGGCGACCTCACCGGTCAGCAACCGGACGCCGCGGGCCGTGTGCTCCTCGGCGAGCAGCTCGCCGATTCCCGGGCCGACGGCGGCGACCATCGGCACCGGCTGGCGGCCGATCAGGGTAACGTCGTGCCCCAACTCCCGGGCGACCGCGGCGGCTTCGCAGCCCAGGACGCCGTTGCCGACCACGACCAGGCGGCGGGCGCCGCCGGACAGCCGGTCGCGCAGCGCCAGTGCGTCGTCCAGGGTGCGCAGGGTGAAGACCCCGGCGAGGCCGTCGGCGGCGGGCAGCGTGCGGGCCGCCACGCCGGTGGCGATGATCACGCCGGCGCAGGCGAGGCGCTCGCCGTCGTCGAGGGTGAGGGTGCGGGTGGCGACGTCGAGGCCGGTGGCCCGGGTGCCGAGCCGCAACTCCAGGCCGAGCGGGTCGATCTGCTCCTTGCTGCGCAGCAGCAGGCGCTCCGGCTCCCAGGCGCCGTGCAGCAGTTGCTTGGACAGCGGCGGCCGGTCGTACGGGAGGTGGGGCTCGTCGCCGATCAGGGTCAGCGGGCCCTCCCAGCCGGCCCGGCGCAGGGCCTCGGCGGCGGTGATCCCGGCCGCCGAGGCGCCGACCACCGCGATCGGGCGGGCGGTCATTCCTGGACCTCGATCACGGCGGCGGGGCAGATGGCGGCCGCCTCGCGGACCGCGTCGTGCTGCTCGGCCGGCGGCTCGGCGTCCAGCAGGACGACCACGCCGTCCTCGTCGCGCTGGTCGAAGACCTCGGGCGCGACCAGCACGCACTGGCCGGCGGCGCAGCACTTCTCGGCATCGATGGTGATCTTCATGGGGTGGCTCCGTGGGGGTCGGTCGACGGGTGGTGGGACGGTCGGTGCGATCGGTGCGATCGGTGCGGCCGGTCGGTCACCAGGTGACGGGCAGGGAGTGGCAGCCGTAGATGGCCATGTCGGTGCGGAACGGGATCTCGTCCAGGGGCACGGCGGGCCGCATGGTGGGGAAGCGTCGGAGCAGGGTGGCTATGACCACCTGGAGCTCGACGCGGGCCAGGGCCTGGCCCAGACACTGGTGGATGCCGTAGCCGAAGGCGACGTGGTGCTGGGAGTTGGGCCGGGCGATGTCGAGGCGGTCGGGGGCTTCGAAGACCGTCGCGTCGCGGTTGCCGGACGGGACGGCCACCACGACGCCCTCGCCGGCGCGGATGAGCCGGCCGCCGATCTCGATGTCGGTGGTGGCGACCCGGCGCGGGCCGTTGCGGATGATGCTGTGGAAGCGCAGCAGTTCCTCGACGGCACCGCGGATCAGGCCCGGTTCCCTGCGGAGCCGCTCGGCGGTCTCCGGGGAGCGCATCAGCGTCAGGGCGCTGAGGCCGATCATGTTGGCGGTGGTCTCGTGGCCGGCGACCAGGAGCAGGGCGGCGAACGCGGCGACCTCGTCGTGGGTGATCTCGCCGGTCTGCTGCTGCTCGACGATCAGCCGGCCGAGGATGTCGTCACCCGGCTCCTTCTCCTTGGCGGTGACCAACTGGTCGAGGTAGTCGCGGAGTTCGCCCCGGGCGGCCTCGCGCTCGTCCTCGGCGATGGTGCGGGAGAGCAGCTTGCCGGTGAGTCGCTGGAAGACATCGTGGTCGTCGTAGGGGACGCCCAGCAGCAGGCTGATGACGAGCGAGGGGACGGGCAGCGCGAGCGCCTCGACCAGGTCCACCGGCTCGCCGGCCCGGCGCTCCAGCGCGTCGCACAGCTCGTCGGTGAGGCGCTGGATCTCCGGCCGCAGCGCCTCGACGCGCTTGACCATGAACTCGCGGGTGACCATCCGGCGGAGCCGGGTGTGCTCCGGCGGGTCCATGCGGATGAAGCCGCGGTTCTTGGTGCTGGCGCCGCCGGTCATGCCGCTGAGTGGGTAGCCATGGAGGGTGGTGTCGGAGCTGAAGCGGGTGTCGCCGAGGATCGCGCGGATGTCGGCGTAGCGGGTGGCCAGCCAGGACCAACTGCCGTCGGGGAGCGAGATCCTGGAGATCGGCTCCTCGGCGCGCAGGGTGCCGAACTCGGTCGGGGGGTCGAAGGGGCAGCCGCTCGGGGGCTGGACGGGCAACGGCGCCGGGGCCGCGGGAACTGTGGTGTCGATCATCTCGGTCATCTCGCTCCTCGTGCGCACATCGCGGGGTGTGCGCCATGAGTCATCCTTCGCCTAACGACTGTAAACTTACACACGTAATGATCGGGTAAACGCCCCGGGGTTTCCGTCGAAACGTGAGGAAGGGAACACCCGGCGACGCCCGGCAGAGGGCGGACGCACAGCACGAAGGCCCCGGCCGGAAGAGAACGGCCAGGGCCTTGCGGCGCCACGGGCGGAGGAGAGGGGGAAGAGGAGAAGCGGGCGGTCGGCCTCGAAGCCCGGCTCAGCGCTCCAGCAGCAGCTCGATGAGCTCCTCCACGAACCCGTCCAGCCGGCTGGTGTCCTTGCGGCTCGGCATGACCTGCCAGATCATCACCCGGCCGTGCACCGCCGACCACAGCAGGTACGGCGCCTCGGCGCGCGAGCCGCGCACCCGCCAGCCGGCCTCCTCGCAGGCGGTCAGCGCGTGGTGCCAGCTGCGCACCAGGAGTCCGGCCGGGTGGCCGGCGAGCCGCTCGGGACCGACCGGGGTCTGCCGGGTCTCGTAGAGCAGCCGGTAGTTGGCCGGGTGCTCTATGGCGTAGCGGCAGTAGGCGCGGAGCTGGGCGCGCAGCCGGGCCACCGGGTCGCCGTCGTCGGCCTGCGCGGCGGCGTCGGTCATGGCGTGCGCCAGCCGCTCGTAGCTGATCTCCAGGGTGGCCCAGACCAGTTCGGTCTTGTCGGCGAAGTGCCGGTAGATGCTCGGCGCCGCCACACCGGCCTCGCGGGCCACCGCGCGCAGCGACAGCGCGTCCTCGCTGCCGACCTCCTCCAGGAGGCGTTCGGTCGCCCGCAGCAGCTCCTCGCGCAGGCGCTCACCCTGTCCGCGCGGGTTACGGGGCCGGACGGCCGCACTCTCGCTCACTGCCCTCCGGTCCTTTCCTGGGCTGCCGCACTGACGGTCGGCGGGGCACTACTCCTTCACCAGGGTTTCACACCCCGAGGGCGGACCGTACCGGAGGATCGCGGTCCGCTCGTCCCGCGACCCGGCGGGCGCCCCCGGAAGCCAGGCGGGGACTCGGGCCGGGAACCAGGGGCGATCACCATCCGTGAACGCGCGCGGCGCCCCGGTGACGCCCCCTCGCGGCACCCGACCGCCCGCCCGGCGGCCCGGCACGCACCCGGCAACGGCACACGGCACACCCGCCCCCGTCACATGTACCACCAACTCGACTGCCCCGTAAGCCGGTTACGACACCCATTCTGGCAACACTCCCCGCTCCCCGGCCTGTTGGCGCCCCCTTGGGGGAGCCCGCACCTAGGGTGCCCGGCATGGACGGGGAACCGCCGCATGTGACGGTGTGGGACGAGGGGCTGCCCGGGGCGCTGCTGGTGCGGGTGCCGGACGCCGACCACGCCTCGCACCAGGACCGGCCCGAGGTGGTCAACGAGGTGCTGACCCGGCTGTGGCAGAGCTGACCGGCGGTGGCGGCCGGTCTCAGCTCACCTCGATGCCGAAGTCGCCCACCAGGGCGGCCAGTCCACCGGGATAGCCCTTGCCGCCGAGGACGAAGTCCCAGTCATCGGCGGTGCGGCGGCGGAACGAGCCGAGTACCAGGGCCCGTTCGCCGGGCCGCCCGTCGGAGACCGGGAGCCGGTCCAACTCGGCGCCCGCGGTGTCCAGCAGCCGGATCCGGGCGTCGGTGAAGCCGCCGAGGTCGCCGTCCGGGTCGGTCTCCTGGTCGACCGCGGCGACCAGGACCAGCCGGTCGGCGGCGGGCGGCAGCGTGTCGAAGCGCACCCGCAGCGCGGCGCGGTCCTCCGTCACCCCGGACAGCATCCGCACCGAACCGTCCGGTGTGGCCGGGTTGTTGAAGAAGACGAAGTGGTCGTCGTCGAGCACCGCGGCGCCCTTGCAGACCAGGGCGCAGACGTCGAGGGCGGCCGCGCCGGACCAGTTCATGGCGAGGGTGACGTGCTCGGGCGCCGCGTCGACGGGCGCCGGTGCGCCGGCGCCCGCGTCGTCGGGTCCGAGGCGGCCGCGCAGCCCGTACCGGCCGAGCAGGTCGACGAGTTCGGGGCCGGCGATCAGGGTGAGCGGCTTCCCCTGGGCGAAGCGGTGGGCGCCGGGCCCGAATTGGGAGGTCGTCACCAGGACGCCCTTGTTGGCGCCCTCGGACTGGACGGTCCCGTAGAGGTCGCGGACCGCGGTGGGCGGGACGGTGTTGCGGTAGCGCTTGACCTGTACGACGATCTTGCCGCCGCGGATCGGGTCCGGGTCCAGGGCGTCCACGTCGATCCCGCCGTCGCCCGAGCGCTGGGTGGTGACGGCCTGCATGCCCATCGCGCGGAACAGCTCGGCGACCAACTGCTCGAAGGCGAGCGGGTCCATCGCGTGCAGATCGGCCTCGCCGTCGGTGCCGTGCGAGACCACCGCACCACCGGCGACGTCGTCCGGCCGCCGGCCGGGGCGCACCTGGGTGCACTGGTCGGGGCGGGCGGAGAGCTGGCCGCGGAGCCCGTCGGTGAGGCAGTCCGGGGCGCTGACCTGGGCCAGGTGGTAGGAGTCCAGGGCGCTGCGGGGGGCCAGGACGGTGGCGAGGAAGAGGGTGGCGGGGCGTCCGGTGACCGGGTCGACGTCGTCGACGAAGCCGTTGAGCGCCACCGAGTCCAGGGCGCCGAAGATGTCCGCGGCGAACAGGTCGTGCAGGACCAGCAGCATGCTCTGGGCGATGACCTCGCGGTAGAGGGCCCGGCGTTGGGCGGCCGGGCGGGCGGTCTCCCGCTCCTCGTCCGGGGTGGGCAGGTAGCGGACGGCCTTGACGGCGGGGACGACGTCGTAGCCGGGCAGTTCCCAGTCGAGGACCAGTTGGCGGGCGGCGGTGTCGTAGCCGGCGCTGAGTTGGCGGGGGAAGCCCTCGGGCCAGGAGGTGCCGGCGTAGAGGGCGGCGGAGAAGTATTCGACGACGGCGTCGGCGTCGCCGGCGCGCAGGCCGTCGAGCAGCTCCCGGACGCCGGCGTTGTGCCGGCGTATCCCGTCGAGGGCGCCGGCCGCCCACTGGTCGTACTGCTGGCGGTAGGCGGCCAGTTGGGACTGGCGCTGGGCCTCGGCGGACTGGGCGGCGTACCAGTCCTGTTCGAAGCGGGCGCGGGCCTCCTGCCGGTCGCGGTCGCGGCGGACGCCGGAGCGCAGCCCGCCGGTCGGCGCCTGGTAGCGGGCCGGGTCGGGCATGGCCACCGGGGTGGCGAGGGCGCCGGGGGCGAAGGGTTCGACGCGCTCGGGGCGGAGCAGGGCGTCGGCGGTGAAGGCGGGGGCCCGGCAGCCGTCGGCGAGCAGGTCGGTGAGGGCGGTGACGCGGGCGTCGAGTTCCTCGGTGCGGCGGCGGGCGTCGGCCTCGCGCTGCCGGCGGTAGGCGGTCTGCCGCTCGCGGTGCATGCGGGCCATGGCGCGCTCGGCGGCGCGGGCCTGCCGTTCCTGTTCCCGTTGCTGCTGCACGCGGGCGCGGTGCTCGGCCTCCGTCCGGCGTTGCTGCTGGCGCTGCGCCTCGGCCCAGATGCCGAGTAATCCCTGGGAACGGCGGCTCATTTCGCGGTTCGTCCTCCCCCCGGGGCAGCGGCCCCCGGAACGTGCGGCAGCGGTGGCGTCTGTGCCGGTCTGCCCTGGTCTGCTGTGGTGAGGCGACTTTATCGGGGGCGTGCGCCGGCGATCAGAGGGCGGGTGAGTCTCGGCCGGGAGGCGCCGGCGGTAGGGGCGACGGCCGACCCCGAGGGGCCCAAAAATCACAGACATCTCGTGAAGTTCACGTCTTGATTTGAGAACTTCACATGTGCTTCTGTTGGAAACATCATGAGCGACGTGATTCCTGAGGCCGTGCTTCCGCACCACGCGGCGGACGCCGACGCCGCGCCCCGCCCGGTGGTGGGCGTCTCGCTGAAGCTGTACTTCGGGCTGGCGCAGACCCGGGCCTGGCTCGGCGAAGTCGCCACCCTCGCCCCGGTGTTGGCCCGCCTCCCCCGCCCCGTCGACCTCTTCGTCCTGCCGTCCTTCCCGGCCCTGGCGGACGCCCGGGAGCTGCTGTCCGGCACCGGCATCGGCTACGGCGCGCAGGACGTGCACTGGGCCGAACACGGCGCCTGGACCGGCGAGGTCTCGGCCGGAATGCTCGCCGAGACCGGCGCCCGCTACGTCGAGGTCGGCCACGCCGAGCGCCGCCGGCACTTCGGCGAGACCGACGAGACGGTGGCCGCCAAGACCCGGGCCGCCACCGCGGCCGGCCTGGTCCCGGTGATCTGCGCCGGCGAGCACCGCGCCGCGGACCCGACCGCGGCCGCCGAGGAGACCCTGACCCAGGTGCGGGCCGCGCTGGCCGGTGCCGCACCCGGCAGCGAGGTGATCGTCGCCTACGAGCCGGTGTGGGCGATCGGCGCCCGCGAACCGGCGCCCGCCGGGCACGTCCGCGCGATCGCCGCGGCGATCCGGGGCGCGCTGCACGACCACGACGTGCGCGGCCGGCTGATCTACGGCGGGACCGCGGGCCCCGGCACCTACGGCGAGCTGGCCGGTGCCGTCGACGGGCTCTTCCTGGGCCGGCTCGCCCACGACCCCGAGGGCCTGCGCAGGGTCCTCGAAGAGATCTCCAGCCGCTGACCCGTCCATCCCGTCCCGAGGAGCCCACCGTGACCCGCACCCCTCCGATCGCGCTCGGCGCCGACGACGCCGCCACCGCCATGAAGGACGCGATCGCCGCCTACCTCACCGAGCACGGCTATCCCGTCACGGACCTGAGCGCCACCGCCGACGAGGACTACCCCGACGTCGCCGAGCGGGTCGCGCGCAGCGTGGCCCGCGGCGAGCACGAGCGCGCGGTGCTGATCTGCGGCACCGGCATCGGCATGGCGATCGCCGCCAACAAGGTCCCCGGCATCCGGGCCGCGCAGATCCCCGACAGCTACAGCGCCGAACGGGCCCGCAAGTCCAACGACGCCCAGATCGCCTGCTTCGGCAGCCGCACGATGGGCGTGGAGGCGGCGCTGGTGTGCCTGCGGCACTGGCTGGACTCCGACTTCGCCGGCGGCCGTTCGGCCCCCAAGGTGGAGAAGATCAAGCAGGTCGAGTCGCGCAACCTGCGCGCGGCATAAGACCCGCTCCCCCGCGCTCCCCTCCTCGGCTCCCCAACCTCCCTCTCCCGAAAGGCGGTCACGGTCCATGCGCGCAGTAGTCATCGAGGAACCGCACCGGCTCAACGTCACCACCGTCCCGGATCCGACGCCCGGCCCCGACGAGGTGGTCGTCAAGGTCGCGGCGGCGGGCCTGTGCGGAACCGATGTGCACATGCTGGCGGGCGAGTTCGGGCCGACCCGCTATCCGGTCGTCCCCGGGCACGAGTTCGCCGGCGAGGTGGTCGCGGTGGGCGCCGAGGTCACCGGGTTCGCCGCGGGCGACGCGGTCGCGGCCGACCCGGCGATCTACTGCGGGGCCTGTCACTACTGTTCCATCGGCCACGGCAACCTCTGCGAGCGCTGGGGCACCATCGGCATCACCGTCGACGGCGCCTGCGCCGAGTACGTCTCGGTGCCGGTCCGCAACTGCTACCGGCTGCCCGAGGGCCTGTCGCTGGCGCACGCCCCGCTGATCGAGCCGCTGTCGACCATCGTGCGCGGCTTCGACATCGTCGCCCCCAAACTGGGCGACAACTTCCTGATCTACGGCGCCGGCACCATGGGCCTGCTCTACCTCCAGGTCGCCCAGCGCTCCGGCGCCGCCTCGGTCTCGGTGGTGGACCTCAACGAGGACCGGCTGGCGGTGGCCCGGCAGTTGGGCGCGGACGCCGTCGCCACCAGCGCCGACGCGCTGGCCGACGCCCACCCGCGCGGCTGGGAGGTGGTCACCGACTGCACCGGCAACGTCCGGGCCATCGAGGACGGGCTGACCCGGCCGGCCCGCGGCGGCACCTTCCAGCAGTTCGGCTGCGCGCCCGACCAGGAGTCCGCGCGGTTCTCGCCGTTCCGGATCTACAACGACGAGATCCGGATCGTCGGCAGCATGGCGATCCTGCACAGCTACGGGCGCGCGGTGGAGCTGCTCGGCAAGGGCGTCATCGACTGCGAGACCATGATCACCCACCGGTTCGGACTCGACGCGTACGCCGCCGCCCTGGAGACCTTCCAGAAGGGCACCGGACGCAAGCTGCAGATCGTCCCGAGCGGACCGGCGGCGTGACGGCCGCGGCGGGCCGGGCGGTCCCGGCCACCATGCGCGCCGCCGTCCAGCGCGGCCCCCGTCAACTCGCCGTCGAGGAGGTCCCGGTCCCCGTGCCGGGCCCGGGCCAACTCCTGGTGCGCGTCCTGGCGGTCGGCACCTGCGGCTCCGACGTGCACTTCTACGAGCACGGCGAGTTGGGCGGCTTCCGGGCGGACGGGCCGCTGATCCTGGGCCACGAGCCCAGCGGCGTGATCGTCGCGACCGGCCCGGGATCGACCCGGCGCTCCCTGAACGAGCGCGTTTCCATCGAGCCGGGCACCTGCTGCGGCCGCTGCGAACAGTGCCGCGCCGGCCGGTACAACCTCTGCCCGGCGATGCACTTCTACGCCGTTCCCGGGCAGGCCGACGGCGCGTTCGCCGAATACGTGCTGGCCCACGAGGACTTCGTGCATCCGGTGCCGGACGGCGTCTCCGACGAGGCCGCGGCGCTGCTGGAACCGCTGTCGGTGGCCGTCTGGGCCTGCCGCAAGGCGCGGGTCGCCCCCGGCGACCGGGTGCTGGTGACCGGCGCCGGCCCGATCGGTCTGGTGGCGCTGCAGAGCGCGCGGGCCTTCGGCGCCCAGGAGGTCGTCGTCAGCGACGTCAATCCGCACCGGCTGGCACTGGCCCGGGAGTTGGGCGCCACCGAGGTGGTCAACGTGGCCGAACGGCCGCTGGCCGAGGCCGGTTTCGCGCCCGACGTGCTGCTGGAGTGCTCCGGCTCGGGCGCGGCGACCACCGAGGCGGTCCACCAGGTGGCGCGGGCCGGCCGGGTCGTCCTGGTGGGCATGGGCGGCGACGAGGTCACCCTCCCGCTCGCCCGCCTCCAGAACTACGAGTTGGAGGTCACCGGCACCTTCCGCTACGCCCGGACCTGGCCAACCGCGCTCGCCCTGGTCACCTCCGGCACGGTCGACCTGGACCGACTGGTCACCCACCGCTACGGCCTCGCGGACGCCGAGCGCGCCCTGACCGCCGGCGCCCGCGAACCGGACGCCGTCAAGGCGGTGGTGCTGCCGCAGAAGTAGCGGCCGACGGGCGGTGCGGGCCGCTCACACGCCGAGCGCGGCGAGCTCCGCGCCGGCCATCAGGAAGGCCCCCACGCCGAAGTCGGCGGTGGAGTCACGGGTGACCGGCTGGCCCGACTCCGGCCGGTCACCGATGCCTTGGACGTAGCCCAGGAAGCCGTCGGGGCGCACGGCGGTGGCCACCATGCCCGCCCAGGCGCGCTCGGCCATCGGCAGATAGCCCTCGCGCGGCACCACGCCGGCGCGGATCGCGGCGGCGACGGCGTAGGCGAACAGCGCGGTGCCGCTGGTCTCCGGGCCGGGCAGGTGCCGGGGGTCGGCGAGGTTGACGTTCCAGAAGCCGTCCGGGCGCTGCACGGCGCGCAGCGCGGCCAGTTGGTCGGCCAGGGTGCGGCGGTAGGCCGCGGCCGGCGCGAAGGTGTCGGGCAGCACCGCCAGCACCTTGGCGTGCGCGGCGGCGACCCATCCGTTGCCGCGGGACCAGCGCACCGGTCCGCCGTCCGGCGAGGTGATCCCGCCGGGCAGGAAGCGCTTGTCGCGGTACCACAGGGCGCTGGCCGGGTCGTACAGGCCGGGCCCGCCCTCGGCGTCCCGGGCGTGCCGGTAGAGGGCGTGCATCGCCTCCCAGTAGGCGGGCTCCTCGCGCAGCGCACCGAGCCGGGCGAACGACGGCATCGCCATGTGCAGCGCGTCGTCCCACCACCAGTCGTCGTGGCGCTGTTCGACGGTGTCGGCCATCGCCCGTACCGCCTGCTCGATGGCGGCCGGCTTCGCCGGGTCGGGCGCCGGGTCCAGGGCGTAGAGGTCGAGGTAGACCTGGCCGGCGCACTGGTCGTCGGCGCGCCGGGTGGTGGGGCCGTTGCGCAGGCCGTAGGCGTGCCGCTCGGCCCAGGCGTGGGCGTGGGCGAGGTAACGCGGTTCGCGGGTGAGGCGGTGCAGGGCCAACAGGCCGCAGAAGAAGGTGGCCCGGGCCCATTGGTTGTCACCGGGGTCGTGGTGCGCGCCGATCCAGTGGTCGGCGACCCGGCGCAGTACGGCAACGGTGGGGATGTGCCGGCGTTCCATGAACACCCCTCCGGGACGGAAGCGATGGATATTCACGTACACGAACAGCGTTTCTGCACTTGAGTGAGCGGGGGACATCGTGGCAGCCAACTCGCGCCGGCGGAAGGGGCGGTGGTGCGCCGGCGCGCGGAGGGCCGGATTGCGCATCGCACGCGTGTGCCCGTAACGTGGGGGCCGTGACTACCGGGTCGGCCATGGGCCATGAGCGAGTGAGGCACCCGGTCACTCCGTGACCGCGCGGCGGGTGAGAGCCCCGCCCCCGCCTCCCACCCCCTCCTGTTTCTCCTTCTCTTCCGCGCCTCCGCCGCGCGCGCTTCCGCGTGCCGCGCCGCGACCCGCTGCGCCGCACCGCCGCCGTCGCGTGGTCGCTCCGCGCTGCCCGCGCGCTTTGGGCACCCCACCTTCCTCTGGAGACCACCCCTTCATGCCCCATGACTTCAACCAGCAGGTCATCGACGAATTCCGGACCAACGCCGGCCGGGTCGGCGGCCCCTTCGAGGGCGGCCGGCTGATCCTGCTGACCACCACCGGCGCCCGCAGCGGCGCCCGGCACACCACCCCGGTCGGCTACCTCCCCGACGGCGAGCGGATCCTCGTCATCGCCTCGGCCGGCGGCGCCCCGCGCCACCCGGCCTGGTACCACAACCTCGTCGCACACCCCCAGGTCACCGTGGAAACCGGGGTGTTCGACTACGAGGCGCGGGCCGAGGTGCTGACCGGCGCCGCACGCGACCGGCTCTTCGCCCGCGCCGTGGAGGCCGACCCCGGCTGGGCCGCCTACCAGGACAAGACCCGCCGCATCCTCCCGGTGGTGGCGCTGGCCTCGGCCGAGAACGGCCCGCCGCGCTTCGCCGGTGCCACGCCCGGCGCCACCCTGACGCTGGTGCACGACGCCTTCCGACGGGAACTACGCACCATCCGGAAGGAATTGACCGCCTCGGGACCGCTGCTCGGCGCCCAGCTCCGGGTCAACTGCCTGGCGCTGTGCCAGGGCCTGGGCAACCACCACACCGGCGAGGAGCGCGGGATGTTCCCGGCGCTCCGCCACCGGTGGCCGGAGTTGGCCCCCGCGCTGGACCGGCTGGACGAGGAGCACCGGCGCATCGCGGCGCTCCTCGCCGAACTGCGGCGGACGCTGGCGGAGCCGTCCGCCGCGCCCGGCGGGGTCCGCGCCGAGGTCGAGCGCCTCACGGACGAGCTGGAGGCCCATCTGACCTACGAGGAGCAGCAGTTGATCCCGTTGCTCGACGCGCTGGCCGGCTGAGCGCCGCGCGGTGCCGCGGTCGCCGGGCTCAGATCCGGCGGCCGTGCCCCTCCCAATAGGGGTCCCGCAACTGCCGTTTGAAGAGCTTGCCGGACTCGTCCCGCGGCAGCCGCTGCTCGAACACCACGGTCCGCGGCACCTTGTACGCGGCGAGCCGCCCGGCGACGTGGTCGCGGACCGCCGCGGCGGTGAGCCGCACCCCGGCCTCGGTCTCCAGGTGCGCGGCGAGGGCCTCGCCGAACTCCTCGTCCGGGATGCCGAACACCGCGGCGTCCCGCACGCCTTCGAGCGAGAGCAGGCACCCCTCGATCTCCGCCGGGTAGATGTTGACGCCGCCGGAGATCACCAAGTCGTTGCGCCGGTCGCTGAGGTAGAGGTAGCCGTCGTCGTCGAGGTGGCCGATGTCGCCGAGGGTGACGAAACCGGGCAGGCCCGGTGCTTCCATGGCGGCGCGTTTCTCCGCGTCGCCGAGGTAGCTGAAGCGGGGCCAGGTGTCGGCGGGCCGGACGTAGATCTCGCCCGTGGCGCCGGGCGGCAGCGCCGCCCCGTCGGGCCCGAGGACGGCGACCTCGCAGGTGCCCTGGGCGCGCCCCACGGTGCCGGGGTGGGCGAGCCACTCCGCGCTGTCGCACCAGGTCACCGCGCCGGTCTCGCTGCCGCCGTAGTACTCCCGAAGCACCGGACCCAGCCAGTCGATCATGGCGTGTTTGATATGGGGCGGGCAGGGCGCGGCGGCGTGCACCACTGAGGTCAGCGAGGAGATGTCGTAGCGCTCGCGGACGTCCTTGGGCAGCCGCAACAGCCGGACGAACATGGTGGGGACCACCTGCGTCTGGGCGATGCGGTGCCGCTCGACCAGCCGCAGGAACTCCTCCGCGTCGAAGTGCGGCATCAAGGTGATGTCCAGACCGGCCGCCAGCGCCAGGACCGCGTGCTGGCTGGGCGAGGCGTGGTAGAGCGGGGCGGGGATCAGGGTCCGGCCGCCGGGCTCGACCGCGAAGTATTCGAGGAAGCCGCCGACCGCCTCGGTGAGCGTCTCCTGGGTGACCGGCTCGCGCAGAACTCCCTTGGGGCGGCCGGTCGTTCCGGAGCTGTAGATCACGGTGGGCGGTCGGGCGTCGGCGGGACGGGCCAGCGGGAGCCGGTCGGCCAACCAGGCGTCCAGCAGCGGGTACCGGCCGGTGACGGGCGGGACGGCCAGCCCGCAGGCGGCGGCCACGCCGGGCGGCACCGGCACCTCGATGACGTGGACGCCGTCGGGCAGCACGGCGGCCACCGCGGGCAGCAGGTCGGTGTGGGCGAAGACCACCGCGCTGCCGCTGTCGGTGAGCACATGGCCCAGGTCGTCCGCGCGGAAGTGCCAGTTGACCGGGACGGCGGCGGCGCCGAGCTGGGCGGCGGCGGTGGTGATCTCCAGGTGCGCGGGCTCGTTGCGGAGCACCACCGCGACCCGGTCGCCGGGCCCGACTCCCAGCTCTGCCAGGCCCGTTGCGATCCGTGCGGCGCGGTCGAGGAACTCCGGATAACCACGTTCGTGCCCGGCGCAGCGGATGGCGGGGGCGCCGACGGTGGACGGTGCGACGGCTTCCATGGTGCCTCCAGGAGGGAGCGGCCAGGACCGGCGCACACCGGTCCGGCTCATTGAACAGCCAACGGTCACGCGCCCACCAGAGCGCCCCGCGCCATCCCCGGCGCACCCGCGGCGCGGTGCTCCGATCGCCCCGCACGGGGCGCCGCCGTCGGTGGCCGCTCCTATCCTCGGGGCCATGGGAAACAACGACATCCTGCGCTCCCACGGCGAGGCGTTGGCGCTCTTCGGCACCCGGGTCCACGCCGTCCGCGAGGACCAGTGGGAGGCACCCACCCCGTGCACGGAGTGGTCGGTGTTCGATCTGGTCAACCACCTGACCGCGGAGCAGCTCTGGGTGCCCCGTCTGGTGCGCGACGGGTCCACGATCGCCGCGCTGGACGGGGACTTCGACGGCGACCAGCTCGGCGAGGACCCGGTCGGGGCCTGGGACCGCGCCGCGGCGGCGGCCGTCGCGGCGTTCGCCGAACCGGGCGCGCTGCACCGCTCGGTCCACCTCTCCTACGGCACCACCCCGGCCGACGCGTACTGCACGCAGATGACCGCCGATGCCGTGGTGCACACCTGGGACCTGTCGCGGGCGATCGGCGCCGAGGAGCGGCTGCCGGAGTCGCTGGTGGTCGCGGCGCTGCGCGAGGTGGAGCCGTACGCCGGGGCGTTGGAGGGCTCCGGGTTGTTCGCCGCGCCGGTGCAACCCCCGGCCGGCGCCGACGCGCTGACCCGGCTGCTGTGTCTGCTCGGTCGCCGACCCTGACCGCTGAGAAAGAGGAAACCGGCCCCGACCCCACTGAGGGGTCGGGGCCGGCGGGCGCCCGCGGCCGGGCTCTGGGCTCAGTCGATGCCGCGGACGATATGGGGTTCGATGGGATCGTCCTCGCAGCCGGCCAGTCGCACCGGCGAACAGCGATCCCACGCCTCAAGATTGCGGACTTCCTTGATTCGCCCGGGGCGCTCGCCCTGCTTCAAAGGGGGCTGCTTGTGTTGAGCCTTGTGCACTGCCACCACGCACTCCTTCTTCGAGGTATTGGTTCCGACGCGGTGGCGCCTTGTTCTCGGACCGGGAGGTCGGCCAGGGTTCATGGCGTTCCCGCGACGGGCCAATGGTGTTGGCGTCTCCCAGGTGGGTCGTCCGTCGTCCTCCAGGGTATCGGCGCCGCTCGCGGACCGCGCGACTTTTTCGGCGATAACCACCCGTCTCGGGAAGGCGGAAATGCCGCCCGGCGCCAAGGGGCGCACCCGGGCACCGGAACACGCGCCGTCATTCACCCGTTCGGGCGACCGTCCCCCTCGCGCGCCGCGCTCTTGGGCCGTGCGGTTGCCGGTTCGGGGCGGATCCGTAGCGTGGAAAGGTAGTCCGTATGCGCGAGGGCCCCGCCCCGCGCGCCGGGTCCGTGCGCCGCTGGCCGCGGTGCTACCCATGGGCGGGTGGAATGGTTCTCGGATCCTGGTGCATGGCTCGGCCGGCTGGTCTTCCAGCGGATGCTCGCGGTGCTGTACGTGGTCGCGTTCGTCGCCGCGGCCCGGCAGTTCCGGGCGCTGTTGGGGACCCGGGGGCTGTTGCCGATCCCCGCGTTCACGGCGCGGGTGCCGTTCCGGCTGTCCCCTTCGGTCTTCCACCTCCACTACTCGGACCGCTTCTTCGCGGGCTGGGCCTGGGGCGGGGCGGTGTTGGCGGCGGCGGTCGCGGCGGGGGCGGCGGACGCGGTGCCGCTGGGGGCGGCGATGCTGCTGTGGGCAGTGCTGTGGGCGATGTACCTGTCCATCGTCAACGTCGGTCAGACCTGGTACGGGTTCGGGTGGGAGACCCTTTTGTTGGAGGCGGGGGCGCTGGCGGTCTTCCTCGGCAACGCCGACACCGCTCCCCCGGTGCTGTTCGTGTGGCTGCTGCGCTGGCTGCTGTTCCGGGTGGAGTTCGGCGCCGGACTGATCAAGCTGCGCGGCGACCGCTGCTGGCGGGATCTGACCTGCCTCTACTTCCATCATGAGACGCAGCCGATGCCGGGCCCGCTGAGCTGGTTCTTCCACCATCTGCCGAGGCCGCTGCACCGGGTCGAGACGGCCGCCAACCACGTCGCCCAACTCGTCCTGCCGGTCCTGTTGTTCACCCCGCAGCCGGTGGCCGGGTGGGCGGCGCTGGGGATGGCGGTCACCCAGCTCTGGCTGGTGCTGTCCGGCAACTTCGCCTGGTTGAACTGGATCACCATCGCGCTGGCCATGTCGACCGCCGCCCCCCTGTGGGCCGGTCCCCCGGTGGCGCAGGGCGCCCCGCCGGGGTGGTTCGAGGTGCTGGTGATCGCCGCCGCGGTCGGCGTCGCCGCGCTCAGCTACCGTCCGGCGCGCAACCTCGTCACCCGGGGGCAGTTGATGAACACCTCGTACGAGCCGCTGCACCTGGTCAACTCCTACGGGGCGTTCGGCAGCGTCACCCGGGTCCGTCGGGAGATCGTCCTCGAAGGGACGGCGGACGCGGTCTCCGGGCCCGGCACGACGTGGCGCGCCTACGAGTTCCACGGCAAGCCCGGCGACGTCGCGCGCCTGCCCCGCCAGTTCGCCCCGTACCACCTGCGGTTGGACTGGCTGATGTGGTTCGCGGCGCTGTCGCCGTCCTACGCCCGACCGTGGTTCGTGCCGCTGGTGGCGCGGCTGTTGGAGAACGACCGGGACACCGTGCGGCTGTTGCGCCGCAATCCGTTCCCGGATCTGCCGCCGGCCCGGGTGCGGGCGCGGGTCTTCCGTTACCGCTTCACGACCTGGTGGGAACTGCGGGAGACCGGAGAGTGGTGGCACCGGACCGCGGAGCGGGAATTCCTGCCTCCGGTGTCGCGGTCATCTCTTTCCGGAAGGCGATGACCATCTCACGGGCGTGCCGGAGCCCGATGCGGGCGAAGTCGCCTTCCAGGACGTCGAGTTCGGCCAGCGTGCCGATCGGGTCGCGGCCCAGGTGGGCACGGGACTTGGTCAGGCCCAGCCGGGAGAGCGCCTCCCCGCGCGGCTCGCTCATCTCGCGGAACTCGCCCAGCGCGAGGGCGTAGGTGTCGCGGGCCTCGGCGTACCGGCCGGCGCGGTAGAGGACGTTGCCGCGCATCTTGTGGTTGTAGGCGAGCGCGCCGGCGAGGTCCATGGTGCGGCAGATGGTCTCCGCCTCGGACAGCAGGGCCAGCGCCCGGTCCGGTTCGCCGCGGACCGAGAGCACGTCGGCCACCCCGCGCAGCGACCAGGCCCGGCCGCGGAAGTCGTCGGCCTCGGCGGCGATCCGGGCGGACTCCTCGAAGAGTTCCAGGGCCTTGCCGTGCTCGCCGGTGTTGCGGTGCATCTGGGCTATGCCGGACATCGCCCAGACCATGTGCCGGGCCTCGCCGTGCTCCCTGGCCTGCGCGAGGAGTTGCTCGTGGAGCTCGGCGACGGCGGCGTAGTCGCCCTGGATGCGGCCGGTCTCGGCGAGCCCGGCGAGGGAGTAGCCGTGCGCCAGGCGGTCGCCGCCGGTCTCGGCCAGCGCCACCGCGTGGGCGAGCAGCCGCCGGGCGAGCGGCAGGGTGCCGCACTGGCGGGCCAGGGTTCCGCCGCTCCACAACGCCCAGGCCATCGCGGCCGGTTCGCCGGCGGTGCGGGCACTGCGGTAGGCGGCGCGCCAGGCCGCGCCCGCCGCGTCCACCCGGCCCAGCCGCCGATTGGCCTCGGCGACGGCCAGTTGGGCTCTGGACCGCTCCAGCGCGGTGCCCGCGGCGGTGAGTGTCCGGTGCGCGGTGGCCAGTACCTCCTCATAGGAGGAGTTCACGCTCAGCGCCGAGCCGAGTTCGCCCTGGTACTCGGGGGCGAATGCCTTGCCGTACATCGATCCGCGACCTTTCGATCAAGCGTTTGCCTTGATCGCAAACGTACGGAAGGCAGGGGGTGCGGCGAATCCGTCCGCGTATGGGTTGTGACGTACGACTGGAGTGCTACGTGCGGGGGTGCTGGTCATCATCGGGATGTACGGGGTCCTCGGGGTCCGGATCACTGACGAGACGTCAAGACCGTTGCCCTGGCGGGGTGATGGGCGGTGGAATCAGGCTGACCGGCACGACACCGGAGGTGGACATGGGCGAGGCGGCTGGGGTCCGGGGCGGGATCGGGCGACGGGGGTTCGTCGGGGCGGTCGGAGCGGTGGCCCTCGCCGCCGGGGGCGCACGGACGGCGCGGGCGGCACCGCGGCCACGGCCGCTGTTCCTTGGGACGTACACCTCTAAACCGGGCGGCGGCACCGGCATCGGGCTGGCCGCCTACGACCCCGCCAGCGGCGCCCTGACCGCCACCGGGGTCGTCCCGGGCGTCGCCGACCCCTCGTACCTGGCGCCGGCACCGGACGGCCGGACGCTGTACGCGGTCGACGAGCAGCAGGACGGCGCGGTGACGGCGCTCGCCCTGCCGCCGGGCGGCGGCGCGCCGACGGTGCTCGGCGGTCAGCCCACCGGCGGGGCGGGGCCGTGCCATCTGTCGGTGCACCCCAGTGGGCGGTGGCTGCTGAGCGCCAACTACCTGTCCGGGAGCGTGGCCGTGCACCCGGTCCTGCCCGGCGGCGCGCTGGGGCCGCGGACCGACCTGGTGGTCCACGACAGCCCGCCACCCGGCCCCGGGCAGACCGGGCCGCACGCGCACCAGATCGTCACCGCCCCGGACGGCCGCCATGTGCTCGCCGTGGACCTGGGCAACGACACCGTCTACAGCTACCGGCTCGACCCGCGGGCCGGGACGCTGGCCCAGGTGTCGTACGCGACGCTGCGGCCCGGCGCCGGCCCCCGCCATCTGACCTTCCACCCCTCGGGGGCGTTCGCGTACCTGGCGAACGAGGTCGACAACACCGCGGTGGTCTGCGGCTACGACCCGCCCACCGGGCGGCTGGTGCCCGGTGCGCCGCAGTCCACCGGGACCCGGCCCGGGGTCAGTTATCCGGCGCAGTTCCTGGTCACCCGGGACGGCCGGTTCGCCTTCCTCGCCAACCGCGGCGACAACACCCTCACCCGGTACGCCGTGGAGGCCGGCGGGGCCCGGCTGCGGCTGCTGGACACGGTGCCGGTGGGCGGGGACTTCCCCCGGCAGATCGCGTTCTCGCCGGACGAGCGGTGGCTGTTCGCCGCGAACCAGAAGTCCGGGTCGGTGACGGTGTTCGCGGTGGACGCCCGGGCCGGGACGCTGGTGCGGGTGGGCGAGCCGTTCCCGGCGCCGATGGCGGTCTGCGCGCTGCCGCGGTGATCCGCGGGGCGCGGCGGCCCGCGGCGGGCGGCCGACGCGCCCGAAACACTGCCGCAACACCCTTGCAGGATTGGCGCGTTAGCGTCGCGCCCCATGAGTACGGGAACCACAGCCTCCGGCGGCGGTGCCGCGCCGGACACCAGCCCGCGGCCCGACGCCCCCGCGGAACCGGGCGCGGCGGCCGCCGGCGCGGGGCTCCAACAGGGCCTCAAACGCCGCCATATGCAACTGATCGCGCTGGGCGGGGTGATCGGGGCCGGGTTGTTCGTCGGCAGCGGGGTGGTGGTCCGCTCGGCGGGGCCGGCCGCGGTGCTGTCGTTCCTGGCCGCCGGCGTGCTCACCGTGCTGATCATGCGGATGCTGGCCGAGATGACGGTGGCCCGCCCGGCGCTCGGCTCGTTCTACGCGCATGTGCGGGAGACCCTCGGCCACCGCGCGGGGTTCGCGGTGGGCTGGCTGTACTGGTACTTCTTCGTGATCGTGGTCGCCGTGGAGGCGGTGGCCGGCGGCCGGATCATCCGGCTGTGGCTGCCCGGCGCCCCGTTGTGGGCGGTCAGCCTGGTACTGATGGCACTGCTGACGGCGACGAACCTGGTGTCGGCGCGCTCCTACGGCGAGTTCGAGTACTGGTTCTCGTCGATCAAGGTCGTGGCGATCGTGGTGTTCCTGTTCCTGGGCGCGCTGTATGTGCTCGGGCTGTGGCCCGGCTCGTCCGGCGGGCTGGCGCAGCTCACCGCGCACGGCGGCTTCGCGCCGGAGGGCATCGGGGCGGTGCTGGCCGCCGTCGTGCCGTGCGTCGGCTTCTTCACCGGCGCGGAGATCGTGACCATCGCCGCCGCGGAGTCGGTGGAGCCGGAGCGGGCGGTGGCCACCGCCATCCGGTCCATCGTGCTGCGGGTGGTCGCGTTCTACGTGCTGTCGATCTTCCTGGTGGTCGCGGTGGTGCCCTGGACATCGAAGGCGATAGAGGTCAGTCCGTACGCGGCGGTGCTGGACCGGCTGGCGGTGCCCGCAGCCGGCACGGTGATGAACGCGCTGGTGTTGATCGCGGTGCTCTCCTGCCTCAATTCCGCGCTCTACACCTCGTCCCGGATGCTCTTCGCGCTCACCCGCAATGGGGACGCGCCGCGCGGCTTCACCAAGGTCAGTGCGAGCGGGGTGCCGCGGCGCGCGCTGCTGGCCGGGACCTCGGTCGGATATCTGTCGGTGATCGCGGCCTGGATCTCGCCCGATGTCGTCTTCCAGTTCCTCATCAACTCCTATGGCGCCATTGCCCTGTTCGTCTATCTGGCGATCGCGGTGGCGCAGCTTCGGATGCGGCGCCGGCTGGAGCGCGACGCGCCGGAGCGGCTGACCCTGCGGATGTGGGGCTATCCGTGGCTGAGCCGGCTGACCATCGCGCTGATGACGCTGGTGATCGGGGCGATGGCGGTACTGCCGGACAGCCGGGCGCAGTTCTGGCTGAGCCTGCTCACTCTGGGTGTCGTACTGGCCGCCTACGAAATCCGGCGACGGGTCCGACGGAGCTAGGGCCGGTGTCGGGCGGGCCGTCCGCGGCGCCACGGACGGCCCGCCCGCTCCCCCCTCGCGGCCGGCTCGGAAACTCCCCGGAAAGCCTCTGGATTCCCCAGGATTCTCCAGGGGGGCGTTTTTCACTTCCCCCTGAAGACCCTTGGCATTTCCGTATCCACCGCTGACCTCGTCCGGTCGAATTCCCGGCGCATTCGACCGGACGAGGAGCGGCTACGGAGGCCGATCAGTCGCCTTTTCTCACTCCGCAGCGGAGCCGTGGACCCGCAGTTGGGTACCCGGGTAGATGAGGTTCGGGTTCTCGCCGATAACCTGGCGGTTCTTGCGGTAGATTTCCTGCCACGGCTTTCCGTGGACGTTCGCGATACCGCTCAGCGTGTCCCCGATATTGACCGTCACGATTGCGCCGGAAATCCGGCGCAACGGCTTCTTGTGGGTCTTTTCCGCGGGCACGTGGTGGTGCTTGTGGGTGTGTTTCGGCGCGGCGTGGCTCCGGGCCGGCAGGGTGTGCACGCGGCCGCCGTGGGGAGTGCCGCGCAGCCCGAGCGAGGCCGAGCAGGCGGGCCAGGCGCCCCAGCCCTGGCGGGCCAGGACCCGCTCGGCGACCTGGATCTGCTGCGCTCGCGAGGCCCGGGAGGCACGCGCCGCGTAGGCGCCGCCGCCGTAGGAGTGCCAGGTCGAGTGGCCGAACTGAAGACCTCCGGAGAAACCGTTACCGGTGTCGATCCGCCAGTTGCCGCCGCTTTCGCACCGGGCCAGACGGTCCCAGGTGCCGGTGCTGGCGGCCTCGGCCGGCTCGTCGGACACCGCGCCCAGCGCACCGGCCGCCAGCAGGACGGCGGCCGCGGTGACGCCCCGGGCCCCCCGGCCGCGCAGTGCCTCGCCGCGGGTGGTCCGGTCCGCCGGTTCGCGGGTTTCCGCTGCCCGGCATTCCTGCGCCGCGGGCGATTCCTGCGTCTCCGGTACCTGCTGAGTTTCCATGTTCGTGCTCCCGTCGCTTGTGCTGTGCGTACTGATGTGTCACTCGTTCCGGGGTTCCGGTCGGGCCGGTATTCCGGCGAGTGCGCAGAGGTGTCAGCGATTTCGGCGAGTTCTGGGATTCGGGATCGTCGGATGGTTTCCGCGGCGCGCTTTTCTCCGGTGCGTTTTCTTCGGTGCGTTCTTCGGTGCGTTCTTCGGTGCGTTTCTGCGGTGCGTTTCTGCGGTGCATCGAATTCGACGAGGAAGAGACAACCATGGGCCGCGTCGGCATGGGCAGGGCGCGCGGTAGCGCCTCCGACGGCCAGCCCGCCCCCTCGCCGTCGGAAGGGGTACGGAATCCTCCGCATGGCGCACGGGCCCGGCGGGTAGGGGCGCACCCTTCGTGCCCGGGGTGCCGGACCGGGCGACAGTCGCCCGCCCGTTCGACTTCGGGGTGTCACCCCCCGTGGCTACGCCGGCGTCGGTGCATATGCGCGGCGGGGGGCCGCACGGGCCGCGCACGGTCCGCGACGCGGTGCAACCACCCGGGTTTCGGCGGGAGTTGGCAGGTCGCCCGGCGGCCGGCGGCCGGGCGCGCGGCGCGCAGCGGCCCGGCGCACCGAGACCGCCCCGGCCGGCCCGCCCCGTGCGCTCCCGCCCCCGCCCGCATGCTCCGCATCCGCGCGCGTCGCCGCGCCGCCCGTGCGCCCCTCCACCCCGCCGACCCGCCGGCCGCGGGGGTCGGGGAGCACCGCGCCAACGGGGTGGCACGTACGCGGGGCAAGCGCACTGGGGCCTCTCCGATGGGCGGGGCGGAGAGGCCCTAGCCCCTGTCGGAGGTGAGGAACTGCTGGAGGAGCTCCCGGAATTCGGCCTCGAAGGCGTCGTAGCGGGCGCGGAGCGCGGCGCCCGGCCAGGTCTCCGGGAGGAGGAGGGCCGGCAGCAGCGGGTCGGTGAGGAGGTGGCGGAGGACGGCCGCGGCGACGGTGAAGCGGTCGGCCGGGGCGTCGGCGCGGTCCAGCGCGGCCGACAGCTCACCGGCGCGGGCCGCCCAGCCGTCCAGGTCCCACAGGCCGCGGGCGAGTGCGGCCGGATCGCCGTCGGGGCTGCCGGTGAACCAGGTGCACTGCGCGGTGGCCACCTCGGAGCGGGGCCGGTCGAGGTTGGCGGGGCGCAGCCAGTTGCCCTCGCGCAGCTCGGCCAGCCGCAGCGCGGCCATCGCCTGGCGCAGCGCGGCGCGTTCGGCCGGTGGTCGGCTGCCGTCCGCGCTGACCACGGCGATCTCCCACTCGCCCGACCAGGGGCGGGTCCGGGGCGCACGGCTCTCGTCCTGCCGGGCCTGGCGCTCCAGCAGCCGGGTGGTCAGCGCGTAACTGCCCGCCCGTTGGCGGAGGTCGCCGGCCGCCACCATCCGGGAGAGCGCGACCCGGACGGTGCCCTCGGCGATGCCGAAGAGTTCACCGACCCGCACCAGCGCGCGCACCGGCAGCCGCGGCGGGTGGTGGCCGAGAAGCGTGCTCAGCACGACGGAGCGGGCGGTCAACGGCCGGAGGGCGAGGGGGGCGTCGTTCATAGGTGCCGGAAGTCTAGGTCGTGCGGACGGGCGGGGCGGACGGGATGCGGACGCGGTGTGCGCCCCAAGGCGGTCGGCCTCCCACGCCGCGCCGCCCTTACGCCCTTCCTCCAGCCGTATGAAATCTGTAACGTCATGGCTATGACCGTCACCCATGAAGTAACC